>LKMO01000007.1 GCA_001563905.1 Nanohaloarchaea archaeon B1-Br10_U2g19 | reverse complement strand
CCTATACTTATTGTTCCGTTTTCTACATTATTCATACCCCATGAATTATACAAAAAAATTTAAATACTAAATGCTGATTAAAGGCGTTGGAATAACAGCTTTAAAGCCCTATAAAGCGGTTAAACACAATATTTCTCTTATAAACTAGTCTATTTCATAAACAAGTATATGGTAACAGAAATCCTAGAAACACGTATCAAAACCCAGAAATCTCCAAAGTACGGCCAGAGATTCTATGTGATAGTCATCACCGAGTTTTACTATTACGAACTTGTATACCGTTTCCATAAAGAGTTTGAACCTCATCTAACAGTGACTAGAATGACTTATGGTAAGGTGCATGAGACACAGTCAGGGTTTACACGTGTCCTCCGGAACAAGAATGCTGTAGTCCAGCATGCTCACAGAACCGTAAATATTATGGAGTCAAAGATTATCTAAAAAGATTTCTTTAATGTTTATTCCAATCCAGAAAATATTACAGAGTAGTAATAGATTTATACCATAATTTTAGTTAAAAACTAGTTCTTTAATCACCATTTATAGTGATAATTGAAAATGGTTGAGCCTGTAAGAGTCGACTTGTACGGTACAGATGAAGGACTTCTACGAGAAACAGTAAAACACTCAGTAACACTCGACCTCGACGGATACCCTCGAGCAGATATAGACGTGCCTTTAGACCTTAGAGACTACGACCACCAAGGACAACACTTCACCCTAAGCATAAACGGAGGTCCTCCAGAACAGTTGAACACATATGAACACCGAGGAGAGCCTTTCGAGGTAGCCAAAAGAAAAAGAGACAAAGGACGCCTAGAAAAGATAAGAAGCTTTCTAAGACGAGGCGGAGCAAAAACAGATAAATACCTTGCCAAAGATGCCTCAGACGCCTTCAACGAGATAGAAAACGGCGCACTACTTTTTGAAGTAAGAGGGAAAGGCGGGGACGGAGACTACCGTACAAAAGGAGAGCCTGTAAGAGGACATATAGAAGACAAAGGCAGGTATATCCAGAGACTCAATGCTATAGAAGAACTGGCAGAAGACAATAAGATACTTGACAACGATCTACTGGAAAACCAGAAGTCCCGATACATGGGCTGTTCACACTACGCCAAGACAAATCCTCATACTTCTCCTCACAGAGCCTGGGAGGAGTTCGCTGATACGGATGTAGAGGTTGCAGCACATATAGATGTTGGACTGGATCAGCCTGTTGCTATAGGCTATCTTGGAGAAAGATACAGAGGAGAGTCAACTTTCGGATACAGAATTGAAGATCAGCAAGGACGAGTCAGTCCTTCAAACTACAGTAAAGAAGAAGAAACTATTGCAAGAGAGTTAGAGGATGTAGTAAAGAGGGTTGAGAGCTATCTAGAAGATTAGTTTTGAAGTCTTGTCCTTCAGAAAGCTTATTTCTTCTAATTTTCAGCTAGACAGAGTCTATGGGCTTCTGACAAGGTATAAGTTGTTCTTTTTCATCGTTTAATGACGAGTATAACTATCTTAAAACCACCCTTGTAGTCTGAAACAATATAAGCTGGTATCTGTAACCTTCTAAATTATTCTAATCCGGCCATACATTAAACAAGGTCTACTGTGTTCGAGTGTAACAGTTTTAGTTAATTAGGAGGTCGAAAGACTCTGATAGGTAATATGCATGGAAGAAGAACTCAAATATATGTTCATACACGAGAAACCGGTTAAAATCCTGGTAAAGCTTCAGAGCCCTCAAGAGTACTACGCCTCAGCCTTATCCACAGAGATAGACGCAACATACTCCCACACAGTGAAGATACTACAACGACTTGAAGAGTACGAGCTAGTAGAGTTTGAGGAAAGAGGTAGAAAGAAGATAGTAACACTTACAGAACAAGGCGCAAAGCTTGCAAAAATATTTACAGAGCTAATGGACGAGTTTGAGCCACGACCAAGTCTCTAAAGCCTGAAGAAATGGGACTCGCATCCGCAGTCACTGGATCCAAAATCCTTAACCGGGTCACCTATAGTCCCTACTATATCCGCGAGAACACATTCATACTCCGAAGACTCAGGTAGTATAAAAAAGTCTAAAGGTTCAGCCTCAACAGAGAAATAATCTATATGCCAGTGAACGTTTTTAGACCGGGAAAAATGTCTCTCAAGTCTTTTCAAAACGTTTGATCCTCCTGAACCTGTGTAAGCATATACTCCTGGCTCAAATTTTAGCTCTCCCAGACTTCCTACCTTTATCTTCTTAGCTTCTTCAAGTCTGAAGAAAGCTGTATACACACCTTTCATACACTACTTGGTATTATTCCAGGGAAATGTTTTCAAACTACCTGCATCCGTAACATGTTGTTAAACACTGTTTCTGGAGTGCATTGAGGGTTTTAATCTCTGCCGCCTAGTTGAAGGCTAAGGAGGACTTTTCTGAAAAAATGGCTTACCATAAGAACTACCAATTCGATACAGATAACTGGCGTCAAGACCCTAAAAAAATAGCTAGAATCTACCAGTTCCAGAGAAAGCTAGATAAAAAACAGGAGGTAGAGGACAAGTCAGTAAACAAGCTGATAGGTAACATACTTACAGACCGGAGATGGTGGAGAGAAGATCCTGAAGAAGTATACTCAACCATGAACGAAGGTCTTTTGAAACGGTCAAACCTTATGTTTAGAGGTAGAAGAGGTGTTAAGCCTCATCCCCGTAAACAGGAATGGTTTTTCGGCCAGTTCTTTGACAACGGTTTGTACCAGGTCTCAAGCCTTTACGCGGATAAAGCAGATCTTGATATAACTGAAGAAGTGGATAGAAGACTTTCAGACTTGTTGGAAACAGCATATAACCAAGATAAAGATAGGGAAGCTGTTAAAGAGGCTTTCCATCTTTTAGACTCCTTTAATTACAGTAAGACTGTTGAAGAGTTTGAAGAAAAGTATGAAACAGGTTACTTCGATGATAGAGGCCCTGACTTTGTGATAGATCAGGTGGCTAGCGATGTTCTTTCAGATCTTGATGGCTCCGCAAAAACGTTTTTCCAGATGTATATAGCTCCTGGAGAAGAACGTCCTAAAGAGTCTTTCCCGAATGAGACTGTTGCAGAGACCTATGAGTCGAAGATAAGGATGCCTAGATCCAGAGACGCCTACATAGAAGACGGTTTGGACGAGTTTGAAAGACTTCTTGATGAAGAGGAGTATGAACAGGCTAAGTATATGGTTGGACGTTTTGATCTACCTGCTACAGAGATAGCTAGTATCTTGGAAGAGAAACACTGATTTAGTTTCCACTCTCTCATTATTCTTTAGCTAATACCTACAGCACTGTATGAGTTAACTTTTTATTTGGATCTGTTGAAAAGAGGATAGTGGAGTTAGAAGATATATACGAGACCGTTAAAGACGCAGAACGTGCACAAAAATACTTAATATCTGAAGCTTACCGTTTTGAATCAACTATAGACGCCTACTACCACACCACTGACGGAGAATGCTCTCTCGAACATGCTGGCGCCGTAGATAGAGAAAGAGTCTTAGAAGAGACGCAGTATTTCGTTAATGTACTTGAAGGACATGAAGAAATGCTTGGAAGACTGGAAGAAGCAAGAGAAGAGCTTACAGAGTACACCTCAAAACAAGTGGTAGGAGAAGAATCTATAGATGTTGAAACCTTACGCAGAAAAGCAGAAACAGCTTTAGACCATTACAAAGCTAACTTTAACGAAGCTATGGGCTCCTGCGGAAGAGTGGCTAGAGATCCTACACTACCAAACCCCCAGGTAATGAAGTCTCTGAAGAACCAGTCCTACAACGAAGGATCTCTTGAAGATCTAATGAAGCTTCTATAGTTTTTTGAATATTTAGACTAATCACTCTACTTAATGGACTTAGAGAAACTTATACCGAAAAATTATGGACAGCTTGAAAACTCAGATCTAGCGCTTTCAGAAGGAAGGATCGCAAGACTATTCCGAGAGAACATGGATGAAGATCAGACATTAGACGGAGACGTACCTCACGTTGTTAACTGTGTGCTTTCAGAGCTTTTGGACGAGATTATCGACAGCACAATGAGCGAAGCAGAGATGCTTGCAAAGGTTAAAGAGTCTCATCTAAGAGTAGCTCTAAGAAATATTGAAGTTGAAGAACAGTACAACGCGCGTACAGAAGCCTTTGTTGAACAGCTTCGAAGTATTTCAGAAGAGATGGAGAAAACAGCTGACAGAATAGAGGAAAACAACTAAAGAGACTTAGTTGTCCTCTTCTTTATCTTCCTGTTCTTTACCTTCCTGTTCTATCTCCGCGAGACCCATATCCTCAGTCATCTCCATCATACTCTCCATCTGGTTCTGCATACCCATTAACTGGTTTCTAACCTTCCAACGTAAGTAGAATATTGAGGCACCTACACCCAGCAAAATACCTGTTAAAAGTCCTGCAATAAAGTAGATTGTCGACATAATACTTAACCAACTATTCAGAGAACGATAAAAAACAACGGTATCCTAGTATAACAAACGATTTTTGATAGATAGAAGAAACCTGTTACTATGTTGAATTTGTTCCGTAATTCAAAAAAATCTGGAAGCTGTGAGGACTGGCTAGAAGAGTATCTAACTACAAGAACTACCGACAATAACGTTTTTGCCGTATATGATATCGGTTTAGCTCAGGATGAGAAGCCTGTAGATCGTTTAGCTGAAGAATACAGAGATGAAATCAACGGTTTTACTGATGGGGAGCCTTACAGTGTTGATGCTGAAGAGACAATGAAACACTTAATTAGGAACTCTGAAAACGAGGATAGGCTTTACTTCCTCTCACATAAAGCCAATTTCTGAAGAAATAATAGATTACTCCTCTAAAAACTTGAATTGAAGGATATGGATCTTCCAAATGAACAGGTAACCCGGCTTTTCACAGCTTTCCTAGTAGTTAATATAGCTGCAGTAATATCCGGATTCCTAGTAGTCTATCTTGTAGGTGTTGTAGAAGGATTGTTTACTGTAATACTTGTCTTACTTCTTCTACCCAGTATTATCAACTATAGAGTTATGAAGAGTTGAAGAAGCTGAGTTTTTATGGACCGATCGGGATTTGAACCCGAGGCCTCTTCCCTGCCAAGGAAGCGTTCCGCCAGGCTGAACTATCGGCCCTCTCTAGTTATTCTTTCTGTAGGTAAAACCTAAATAAGGGTTGGAAGTTCTGAGTGCCCTGTTTTTGGTTTTACAAACACTGTGATTACGTTTTTCGTAATTTTTTTTACGAATAAACAGTTATTATTTAATAGTTGTTACGAATCTGCTGAACTGTGAACCAAAAATGTCAGAAAACAGTTTCGAAGGAATCTACCCCGCAATAACTACTCCTATAAACGATGACAACAGCATCAACTACCCAGCGCTTGAAAACCATCTCGACTACCTAGAACAGAACGGCGTCCACGGAGTCGTACCCGCCGGATGTACAGGTCACGCAGCAGCACTAGGAGACCACGGTGAAGGACTTTACGAAGAACACACCGAATTCATCTCAAAAACAGCAGAGTACACCGACCTACCACTACTAGCAGGTACAGGGATGAACACTCCCAAACAAGCAATTGAACTAGCAACAAAAGTAGAAGAAAACGCAGACATCGACGCACATATGATGATAGCAGGATACGTAAACTGCCCTCCACAAGATCAGCTAGTAGACCATTACAAGAAGGTTGCATCAGAAGTAGAAGAACCTATTGTAGCATATACTGTACCTGGACGTACAGGAACAGATATCGGGGTAGACGGCGCTGTAGAGCTTGCAGAAACCGAAGGAATCGTGGGTCTGAAAGAAGCTTCAGAAGATACAAGCCAAGTATATGAGATACTTAGAGAGCTTGAAAGAACCGGTAACGAAGACTTCGATATTCTTTCAGGTGTAGACTCATTAAACCATTTCTTCTACGATGCAGGAGGAACAGGTGCAATAAGCGTGTCTGCAAACCTAGCTCCGGAAGAATCCGTAGAAGTATGGGAAGCAGGATACCTAGAAGATGATAGACAGGAAAGCTACGAAAGAAACAGAGAGCTTCAAGACCTTCACAGCGCAATGTTCCAAGAAGGTGAGAAAAACCCTATCGGAGTACAGTACGGTATGAACCTTATGGGTTTCGACTATGGAACACCAAGACCTCCTTTAGATCGAGAACCAAGACAAGACCAACAGTATAACAACAGAAAGGAAATTGAACAGGCTTTAGATGACCTAGATTTACCGGAGTAGCTTTTCTACTCTATTTTTCTCTTTTCTTAAGAACAGGATAGGTTGTAGTATCTTTGACCTCTTCAAGCATCCTTATACTGTCAACCACCTGGTTTAATTTTTCAGTACTTTCTCTTGAAAACTTCATAACAATATCATGGTCTCCCGCTACTTCGAAAACCTGTATGTTTTCAGGTAGTTTCGAAAAAAGTTCTGAGAAATCAGTATCCGTCTTAACATCCGCAGTTAGTATAGCAGTCTGTCCCCGGACATCGGTATCAATAGTATATCTCTCTATAACATTCTCTTCTTCCAGGCGGCTAATTCTGTTTCTTACAGTCCCTTCAGATACTCCGAGCTGGTCCGCAATCTCCGTGAACGGGGTTCGAGAGTTCTTCTCAAGTATACTTAGAATCTGTTTATCAGTACTATCCATAACAGAGACTAATGTAGAGAAATCCTAAAACAGTTACGATTCTCGAACGCCCCTACTTTTTTACTCTAGTTCTGTTCCGTGGAAAACGTCTCTACGTTCCTGACCTTCTCTAATCAGTTTAAGCTCCGAGCCGTCAACCAGTACTTCAGGAGGTTTTGGTCGAGTATTCCAGTTGGAAGCCATTGCAAAGCCGTAAGCACCTACATCCATTATAGCAACTAAGTCGTCTTCAACAAGTTCCGGAAGCTCTCTTTCCTCCGCTACTACATCAGTGTTTTCACATACCTGGCCGACAACATCTTTTTTAGAGCCGGTCTCTCTTTCCAAGTCGTTTGCTACAAGGACTTCATGGTAGGCATCGTAAAGCATCGGCCTGATAAAATGGTTCATACCTGTATCTATACCTATAAACTCTTTCTGTTTCTGTTTAACACCTACTACCTTACTCAGCAGTATTCCTGACTGTGCGACAAGATATCTTCCTGGCTCTATACGGAGCTCAGGACTTTCCAAGCCGTGTTTGTCTAAGCCTTGCTTGAACTTTTCAACGGTTTTTTCCGCGGTCTCCTCAATATCTAAAGCTTTTTCTTCCGGTCTGTAAGGTATTCCTAGGCCGCCTCCTATATCTATGAACTCGAACTCTATACCTGTCTCTTCTTTTATCTTTCCTGCGATCTCAAGAAGTTTTGCGGCAGCTTCTCCAAAGTATTCAGGGTCAAGTATTCCGCTACCGGTCATCATATGTATACCGAAACGTTCCACACCTCGTTCTTTAGCTTTCTTGTAGCCTTTTATGGCTTCTTCCTCGGATATACCGAACTTTGAGCCTCCTCCTAGTACTAGTCCGAAGTCTCCTTTTCCTATACCCGGATCTATTCTGAACGATACTCTTTCAGGCGTCTCAGACATTTTATCTAGGAGGTAGACTGCGTCAAGATTAACCGTAACATCTTTGCTTACGGCGTATTCCAGTTCTTCTTCAGTGTTGAAAGGCGTGGTGTAAATTATTTTTTCGGACGTTACATCAAGCTTCAAAGCTAAGTCTATTTCTGCCATACTAGCACAGTCTAGTCCTGCACCTTTCTCTACAAGTACTTCAGCTATACTTGGGTTAGGATTGGCTTTTACTGCGTAGCTGACTGAAAAATTGTTGTATCTTTTTGAGAACTCTTCTTCAAGTTTTTCGTACTGTTTTTCTATAGTCTCTCTGTCGTATACGTATAACGGTGTTCCGTACTTTTCTTTTATCTCTTCAGCTGAAAAGTTGTTTACAAACAGTTTTTCTTTACGTTCAATCATAGAAATTATTTGTTTTAGAGCTGTTTAGAAACTTAGCCTTCTTGTTCTACCAGTACTACTTCCTCTACTTCTTCGACTCCGCCTTCATCTCCTATAGTTACGGCGTAGGCCTTTCCTGTCTCATCTGATGCAGCGTTCAAGACTTTTGTCTTCATAAGTTTTCTTTCTCCGAAGTCTTCGTGTACATGGCCGTTCATCCAGACTGCAGGCTTATGTCTTATTATTAGTTCTCGGAACTGGTCGAATCCTATTCTTCTTCCGGAATGTATTCTGTCCCCTACTTTTTTCGGCGGGTAGTGGGAACCTATAATCACTTTTGAGGCGTCTCCGTGTTCTTCTATAAGGTCTGAGACTTTTCCTTTTATGTCGTCCGGGAAGTCTCCTCCGATAAGTATTATCAGGTATTCGTCGTCTACTTCTGCTTCTAGAAAGTTGTAGACCGGTACTTCTCCGTCTAGGAACTCGGCGTCAAACATCATGTCTCTGTTTCCTGTACATCCTATTGCAGGTATCTCTATCTTTTCGAACAGGTCTTGTGCGTACTCTTCAGTCATGTAATCTCCAAGATTCAGGTATATGTCGTATTCTCCGTTGTTAGCTTCTTCTATAGCTGCTTCTTTAAGATCTTCTCTAGCATGGAAGTCGCTGGTAACTAAAAGTTTTAGAGACATTGTAATTTGTTTAGACTGTTAAATGCTTTTAAGTATGTCCTAGGTTTTTCTAAAAGTCTAGTAGTCTGCTGTATATGTTGTTTCTTCTACTTCTCTCCAGTAATCTTCTGCTTCATAGACGTCCATATCTTGAGAGTAGTTTAGAAGCTCGTTTTCTAAGTCAGGATTTCTTTTTACAGCATTCTTTGTTTCAATATCTTCTATTATTTCTCTGGCTTCGTCAAGGCTCATTCGCGAATTATTATGAGATGATTCTAATTCAAAAAGGTTTAGGCCGGCCTAAACTCTGGTTTAAATGTTCTAAATACTGGCTTAAATACCTAGAAGAGTTGTAGCTAACCCAAAGTAAATCATCAGAGCAGTAATATCTTTAATCGTCGTTACCATCGGATCAGATACTGCAGCAGGATCTCTACCTGTCTTATGTGCAGCCCAGGGAATAATATAGCCGAGAAGTGAGGCGATACCACATGTTAGAGTCATGGATAAGAAGAGTACAACTGAAACCATAGGGTTGCCTTGCCATAGGAATACTGCTAAACCTGCTAAAGCGCCTGTAATAAGTCCTATAGTCAGTCCTGTAACGGCTTCTTTCGCCAAGTATCTGAAGGCTTTATCGCTTTCTATATTACCTAGTACTAATCCTCTTACAAAAATAGTGGAGGACTGTGTTCCCACGTTACCTCCCATATCCATTATTACTGGTATAAAGAATGCTAAAGCCATAACCTGGTTAAGAGATGATTCAAAGAACTCTATAACCCCTCCAGCCATTAAACCACCTAGAAGCGCGAATAATAACCAGGGAAGTCTAACTCTGACTGCTCCAAAAACCGAGGAGTCTATAACTTTCTTGCTTTTATCAATCTCCTCAACTATACCTGCTTTCTTGAATATATCTTCTGTAGCTTCATTATCTAGTACTTCAAGCATCTCATCATGGCGTACAATACCTATCATTTCCTCTTCTTCAAGTACTGGAAGCGCCTGGTAATCTGTTTTAGCCATGTCACGAGCAACTTTCTCCAAAGACTCCTTCGAGTCAACAGTTTCAATATCTTCTCGCATAAGCTCTTCTAAAGTCTGATCAGTCCGTGCTCTCAGCAGTTCTTTTACTGATATAACTCCTGCAAGTTCTCCGTCTTTAAAAACGTAGATATAGTATATAGAAGGTTTTTCAAGCTCTGACTCAAAGTCTCTGAAATGTTCTAAAGCCTCTTTAGCAGTTGTTTCTGCGTCTAAACTTACAAAGTCTTTTCTAACTAGATCTTCTGCTAAAAGCATCTTATCCTTTAGAACCATTAGTTAAGAAGTATTCTAACTTTTTATTTAAAGGATTGGAGAGACCAGGCTTTAGAGATCTTTAACATGTTCGTTGTCTCTAAGCTCAATATTACTGAGAGCCTGTTCTATCTCTCTTGAGCCTTTCCTACAGATATGCATATCCATACCCGGAAGATAGATATCCAAAACCGGTTCTTCATCCCTGACCACATAACTACATGACTCTTTGGAAGTACTGTACTTGAGTCCTGATTGGTCAAGAAGTTTTACAGCCTCTTCATAGTCTTCTTCACCTGAATCTAGTTTATACAGCGTGAATTCACGCGGAGAATCTTCTAAAGGCATACTAAGTATTTAACTGGAAGCTGTAATATATCTAACTGTTATAGATTACTACAATATTGTTTGGTGCAGTTCTGTTTTTACTCAGCGAAACCTAACATGCCTAACAGGAAAGATGAAATGGAAAGCTACAGCTCTAATACTTTTAGGCATAGTATTTCTTTTCATACCGATACCCCCAGTAGCAACCATAATAGGCCTAGTTCTTATACTGGCCGGCGTATTCCTACTGATAAAGTAAAAAAACTGTTTTAGCTGACCGATATCTCGTAATAATCTTTTTTGTAACCTATACCTTTCCTATCCTTTACCTTCTTACGTCCTAAACTTGTTTTCTGGTACTTTTTCTCAGGCTTAACTACCCATTCCCAGCTCGAAAAAACTCTGTTCTGCCGAGCCTGTTCAAGACAGGACCTGATTTTCTGCGAAATCTTTCGTAGATCACCTGAGATCTCAAACAGCTCTGAACCCGGAATACTACGGCTGTAAAGCTCTACTCTTAGAACCGAGTCGTTAAACCTTCTAACGCTTTTAACACCTTCAAGATCCAGCAACTCTTCTACCAACTCTTCCATAAAGTATCAGTTATCCTCAAGGAGCCAGTTTAAAAGCGCTTTCTGTACATGAAGCCTGTTCTCTGCCTGTTGCCAGACCACAGATTTACTGCCTTCCAGAACTTCTTCCGTTATCTCTTCTCCTCTTTTAGCCGGTAAACAGTGCATTACAAAGGCTCCAGGGCTTTTCTCCAACAGCTTCTGGTTTACTTGGTAGTCCTCAAATTTTTCCAGCTCTTCACTTGTTTTCTGGTCGCCCATACTGTTCCAGACATCCGTATAGACAACGTCTGAATCCTTAACTGCTTCTTCAGGTTTTTCAGCGATCTCTGGTTCTAAACCGTTTTCTCTGAGTTTTTCTAAGAACTGTTTGTTGAAACCCTGGTTTTCTGGAGCTGCAACCGAAAACTTTAGACCTGTTAGTGAGCAGCCTAAAGCAAATGAGTGCGCCACATTGTTACAGTCTCCTATCCATGCAGCCTTCACGTCTTCAAAGCCTCCGAACTTTTCTTTGATTGTAAGTAGGTCGGCTAAAGCCTGGCACGGATGTGCTTTGTCTGAAAGCCCGTTTACAACAGGGGTTTCTGAGTACTCTGCCAAGGTTTCAATATCTCCGTGTCTGTAAGTTCTTGCCATCAAGATATCGACGTAGCTTGAGACTGCTCTAGCCGTATCCTTTAACGGTTCTCCGCGTCCAAGATGGATGTCCTCCTCGTTTAGGTAGACTGCGTGGCCGCCTAGCTGAGTCATCCCTGTTTCGAACGATACCCGTGTACGTGTACTAGGCTTCTGGAATATCATTCCTAAAGTTTGAGACTCTAAATCTTTTCCACCAGCATCTTTGTCTTTGTAGTTTTGTGCAGACTCTAAAATATCGGAAACCTCTTTTTGAGTTATATCATCCAGGGTAAGAAAATCCAGTTTATCTTTATTCATACAGTATAATTTCCAAAAACTGGTTAAAGAATCTACTCGAATATAGAAAAAATGAACAGGAACCAGAGTAAAACTCTGGAATCCTGCCAGACCCCGACTGCTCACAACAGTGAGGTCTGATAACTAACTAATAAACCCGAAGCCTTAAACACCGATACCTAAGAAAATCAGCCCGGTTTCAGTAAAACAAGGTTAGAAGCATTATTAACGCCATTGAAGCCATTAAGAGATCTTCGAGTAAGGTGACCCATGTCATCGGCACGTTAAAGACATCCCCAAGACAGGCACACTGGATTTTCCTACCATCAGTCAAGGCTTTCAGAACTCCTAATGCGTTTATACCCACAATTAAAACTGTAGAGCTGTAAACAATTAATTCCAGTCTTGGTAAAGAGTATACGAAGATTGTAAGATATAGTGTTCCTAAAGCTATCTCAACAAAAGGATATACTGAGGCATAAAAACTGTTTTTAGCTGCTAGAGGATCATACATCTCGAATGCTTTCTTAAAACCTTCTAGATTGTAGACTTTGAAAGCTCCGAAAGTCAAAAAGAACATAGCCATAAACAGCTTTCCGGTCTGCATAACAGAACTTTCGAATAGAATCGATAAAATTAGTGTAGAAGCCGTCACAAAACCAAAAACTCCTAGTAAAGGCCCAAATTTGTTGATTTTACTGAGTAAATCAAATCTCACAGACTACTATGAACCGTTCAGTCTTAAATATTATTCCGAACTAGTTTTCAGAAAAGGAATATTTATCTGTTTATAGACTGTTTTCTTTTTTTATCTGTTTGATTTTATCTCTGTATTCTGCTGCCAGTTCGAACTCTAGGTTTTCTGCTGCCTGTTTCATATCTTCCTGTAACTCGATAATACGTTTTTCTGCAGCTGATGAGTTTTCGAACTCTGTTTTTGTAACATTTTTCTTTTTTTCTTTTCCTGGAAGAGTTGATTCTGTTATCTTTTTCTCGATAGTCTTCGGTTCTTTGTTGTTTTCTTCATTAAACTTTTCTTGTATCTCCCTTCTTCTTTTGGTTTCACTTACAGCGTTTTCCATCGCATCTGTTTTCTCATCGCCGTACATGATTACATGACCGTCTTTGTTTCTTGCTGCACGGCCCATAGTCTGTACTAATGCAGTCTCTGAACGTAGAAAACCTGCTTGATCAGCTTCAAGTATAGCCACTAAAGATACTTCTGGAATATCTAAACCTTCTCTCAAAAGATTGATTCCTACAACTACATCTATCTCTCCTAGACGCAGTTTTCTGATAATTTCATGGCGTTCAAGTGTATCGGTTTCATGGTGCATATACTTTGCGTTTACACCTGCATCACGTAGAAACTCTGCGAGGTTTTCGGCCATATTCTTAGACAACGTTGTTACAAGTGTACGCTCATCACGTTCTACCCGTTTTTCTATCTCTTCTATCACATTTTCTACCTGTGCTTGGGTCTCACGGACCTCTATAGTAGGATCAACCAAGTATGTTGGACGTACAATCTGTTCTACTATCTGTTCAGACTCTTGTTTTTCATAATCCGCGGGCGTAGCCGATATGTAAAGTGTTTTATCGGTTTTTTCTTCGAACTCTTCGAAGGTTAGAGGCCGGTTGTCATAAGCTGTTGGCAGCCGGAAACCGTTTTCCACAAGCGATTCTTTACGCGCTTTGTCTCCCGCATGCTGTCCTTTGATCTGTGGAACCGTTTGATGAGACTCATCTATAACCGTAAGAAAATCATCCGGAAAATAGTCTAAAAGAGTGTAAGGCGGATCTCCAGAGTCTCTGTCAGAAAGATGTACTGAGTAGTTTTCAATCCCTGAACAGTATCCAACTTCTTTTATCATCTCTATATCGAACTTGGTACGCTCTTCTATTCTCTGGGCGGCGACCTCATCGCCTATATCTTTGAAATGTTCAATGCGTTGTTCCATAAGTTCTTCTATCTCTTCTATAGCTTGTTCTAGTTTCTCATCAGGAGCTGAATAATGGGATGCCGGTCTTATCAGTACGTTTTCTCTTTTTTCTACTGTCTTGTTTTCTAAAGGTTTGAACTCTGTTATCTTCTCAATTTCATCCCCCCAAAAACTGATTCTGTAAGCAGTACGTGAGTACATAGGAAATATATCGAGTGTGTCTCCTCTAAGACGGAACTTTCCCTGTTTGAAATCTTCATCGCTACGTTCATACTGTATATCAACCAGTTCGGCTATAACATCGTCTCTAGTTTTGTCTGTATCTTTGCTGATTTCAAGTGCTAGATCTCTGTAAAAATCAGGGTCACCAAGACCGTATATTGCAGAAACCGATGCTACAACAATTACATCATCTCTTGTAAGAAGAGAGTTTGTAGCTGAGTGTCTAAGTTTTTCTATTTCTTCGTTGATCGAAGCATCTTTCCCTATATAGGTGTCTGTGTTTTTGACGTATGCTTCAGGCTGATAATAATCATAGTAGGATACAAAGTACTCTACTGCTGCATCGGGGAAAAGCTGTTTTAACTCATCGTAGAGCTGGGCTGCTAAAGTTTTGTTATGTGCAATAACCAGTGTCGGTTTCTGTATCTGTTCTATAGTCCATGAAACTGTATTGGTTTTACCTGAACCTGTAACCCCTAAAAGGGTCTGTTTTTCCATACCTTGGTTGAAACCTTCTGAAAGCTTGTCTATCGCCTGGCTTTGGTCTCCTGCAGGTTCAAAAGGTGCTTTTACATTGAATTTTTTGGACTCTTTCATGCCCAGTAAAACGAAGACCAATCATTTATGGTTAACCTGTCATCATATTCATACCTGGAAATAAGTTCTTTTCAGAGAGTTATTAGAGGGGATTAAATGAGCGGACAGAAAGAAAGTATAGAGGTAACCGGTGCAAAGGAAAACAATCTAAAAAATATAGATGTTGAGATACCAAGAGGAGAACTAACAGTTGTAACCGGTCTTTCCGGTTCGGGAAAATCTACACTTGCTTTCGATACAATTTTTGCAGAAGGTCAACGCCGTTATATGGAATCACTTTCTTCTTATGCAAGAAACTTTCTAGACCAGATGGATAAACCAGAGGTTGAAAGAATTGAAGGTCTTTCACCTGCTATAAGTATAGAACAGAAGACTTCGGGTACGACTCCTAGATCTACAGTCGGTACTGTAACTGAGATACATGATTATCTACGGCTTCTTTATGCACGTGTTGGAACCCAGTATTCTCCAGAGACAGGGAAAATAGTAGAACAGAATACTCCCGACCATATAGCGGATAAGGTCTTAGAGCTTCCTGAGGGTACAAAGATCAAAGTACTTTCACCTGTAAAAACAGAAAACTTTACAGAATATATAGAAGAACTGGAAGAAAGAGGTTTTACCCGGGTAATTACAGATAAAGAATATGATTTAACTTTGGAAGATCCTGAACCTGAAAACAGTTTTGAGATAGTTATAGACCGGATAAAAGCGGATCCGGATTCACGTTCGAGGCTTGTAGAAGCGATCGAATCGGCGATAGGAGAGTCAAACGGAAAAGTCTATGTTGAACTAGGGAAAAAGCTGGAAAACAGTTTAGATGCTGTAGAAGCTGTTGGGAACCGTAAACTTATGCGGTTTACAGAAGGTTTTTCCGAGCCAGGAAACCAAAGAGAGTTTAGGGAACTAGAACAGAGAAGTTTTTCGTTTAACAGTCCTTACGGGGCTTGCAGCGAATGTGATGGACTCGGTAAATCCGAGGTCGCAGATAGAAAACTTGTTGTACCTGATCCTTCTTTACCTTTGAAACAAGCGGTTACTCTCTGGGATTACAGTAAAGATTATTACAGACGCGGAGTTAATGCGTTTGCAGACCACTTTGATATCAGTGTAAATACTTCTTTCGAAGAGCTTGATGAAAGTATACAAGAACAAGCACTTTACGGTACAGAAGAACCTCTTTATTATACTGTAGAGAAGATGAGAGGTTCAGGTCTTACAGAAAAAGAGTTTGAAGGCGCAATAGAGTATATTAACCGGCGTTTCCATCAGACCAACAGCGATAATGTAAGAGAGCGTCTTAGAGAGTATATGCGTGATGATACCTGTCCTTCATGTAACGGGACAAGGCTTTCCGAACAGTCAAGAAATGTAGAGGTAGCAGGTCTTACACTTCCTGAGATAAATAAAATGAATATAGATACAGCTCATGAAGCCTTCAAAGGCTTGGAAGATGAGCTTTCAGGTAGAGAACTTGAGATAGGAAAAGAGATAATCAGAGAGGTCCGAGAACGTCTAGGATTCTTAAAACAGGTAGGATTAACTTATCTAACTCTCAACAGAGAGGCAGCTACTTTATCCGGGGGAGAGACCCAGCGTATCAGGCTTGCAACCCAGATAGGTTCAGGTCTTACAGGCGTACTTTACGTACTTGATGAGCCTTCAATCGGATTGCATAGACACGATAACAACAAACTGGTTGATACACTTGAGAACCTTAGAGATCTAGGAAACACTTTACTTGTTGTAGAGCACGATGAAAACACTATCCGGCGAGCAGACAATATAATCGATATAGGTCCAGGACCCGGTAAAAGAGGTGGAGAAATTGTAGGAACCGGTTCACAGAAAGATATTTCGAGTAAAAAAGAGTCTGTTACAGGCGACTTTCTAGACGGTAGAAAAAAGATTCCGGTACCTGATGAACGTAGAGAGCCTGAAGGAAGTATAACGATTAAAGGTGCAAAAGAACATAACCTGAAAGATATCGACGTAGAGATTCCTTTAGGCATAATGACGGCTATAACAGGACTTTCAGGTTCTGGAAAATCTACTTTAATGCATAAAATCCTTTACAACCAGCTGACAAAACAGTTGAACAACAACCATTCCGTCAGAGTAGGAGAACACAAGAAAGTAGAAGGAACAGAAGATATAGAGTCTGTACGTATGATCGATCAGTCTCCTATAGGACGTACACCGCGTTCTAACCCTGCAACATATACAGGAGTCTTTGATTATATCCGTGAGCTTTTCGCAGAAACCAAGTTATCAAAACAACGTGGCTATGATAAAGGACGTTTCAGTTTCAATGTGAAAGGCGGAAGATGTGAAGAATGTAAAGGCCAGGGAACTGTCCAGATCGAGATGAACTTTCTATCAGATGTTTACGTAGAGTGTGAAAGATGTCACGGTAAAAGATACAACAAAGAGACTTTACAGGTAAAATACCGGGGTAAATCGATCGCACAGATCCTGGATATGGAGATAGAAGAGGCATACGAGTTTTTCGAACATGATAGAAGAATCAAAAGACGGTTGAAACTACTGAAAGATGTAGGTCTAGGCTATATGGAGCTTGGTCAGCCCTCTACAACAGTTTCAGGAGGAGAAGCACAAAGAATCAAACTTGCCGAAGAACTGGGTAAGGTCCGTAACAAAGATATACTGTATATGCTTGATGAACCGACTACAGGTCTCCACTGGGAAGATGAAAGAAAACTGATAGAGGTACTACACCGGTTGGTTGAAAACGGTAACTCCGTACTGATAATAGAACATGAACTGGAGCTGGTAAAATGTGCGGACCAGATAATTGATTTAGGACCTAAAGGAGGAGAAAACGGAGGAACCGTAGTTGCACAGGGAACACCTGAAGAAGTAGCACAAAACCCTGATTCCTATACCGGAAAATACCTATCCAAACTGCTTAACTGAACTAATGGAAAAAAACGAGCTTAGATCAAAGTTAAAAGAGAAACCTGCGGAACCCGGAGTATATATTTTCCGTAAAGAAGAGGTACCGCTTTATGTAGGTAAAGCTGTTGATATAAGAGATCGGCTTCGTTCTTATACAGATCCACGGACTGTTCAGATAGAGAAGATGGTGGAAAAAGCAGACAGACTTGACCATCGAACAACACAGGATGAGAAAGAAGCATTGCTGTTGGAAGCTAACTTGATCAAAAAATACCAGCCAAAATACAATATACGGTTAAAAGATGGTAAAAGCTATCCTGTAATCGAGATAACTTCTCACAAGTTTCCCGGTATAAATGCTACAAGAGATCCAAATGAGGACTCTACAGTATTCGGGCCGTTCACTGAGATGAGACGGGTTGAAAACGCTATAAAAGCCGTACGTGATATATACGGTGTTCGTGGCTGTTCTGATAGAAAGTTTTCAGGAAGAGACCGCCCATGTCTAGACTACCAGATGGGTATCTGTTCTGCACCTTGTGTAGGGAAAATAAGTGAAAAAGAGTACAGAGAGAAAGTAGAAAAGACTAAACAGTTTTTCCAAGACAGCTCTTCTAACCTT
Organism: Nanohaloarchaea archaeon B1-Br10_U2g19; assembly: GCA_001563905.1. Classification (GTDB taxonomy): domain Archaea; phylum Nanohalarchaeota; class Nanosalinia; order Nanosalinales; family Nanosalinaceae; genus B1-Br10-U2g19. Next base: position 14,674 of record LKMO01000007.1, on the reverse strand, counting down.
CTAGAAGAGATAGAACAAAAAATGTCTAAGGCCTCAGAAGAAAAACGTTTCGAACGTGCAGGAACACTCAGAGACTATATAGATGATCTTAAGAACCTTCGAGGCAACAAGAAAATCCGTGATACAGGTGTAAAACATGTCCTAGCTGTAAACCCTAAACTTGATAGAATAGGGCTTGTAGTTGTTGAGAAAAACAGTATAAAAGATAAAAGATTTTACAGGCTTAACGAACAGGCTGAAAGCCGTTTAGAAGCCTTAGAAGCTTTTGTAAAACAGTTTTATGCAACAGATAATCTTCCCGAACAGATTACAACTCAAGTAGAGATCGAAGACCCGGATATAAGAAGCTGGTTGGAAGATGAAGGCGTAAGTTTTGGAGAACCAGAACACGGACGAGACCGTATATTACTCGAATCTGCAGAAAAAACCTCTGAGAAAACAGAGAACTCAAAGATGGAAAAACTCGAGGAGATACTTGGACTGGAGATAAACCGGATTGAATGTTTTGATGTAAGTCATACAGGCGGGAAAAAAGTTGTAGGATCAAATATTGTCTTTGAAGACGATAAACCGCTGAAAAAAGATTATAGACGGAAAAAACTGGTTGAGAAAAACGATGACTACGACAACATGTATGAACTGTTAAAATGGCGTGCGAAAAGATCTATAGAAGGCCGTGATAAACGTAAAGAACCTGATCTGATTTTGATAGACGGTGGTAGAGGACAGTTAAATGCTGCAGCCCGAGCGATGAGAGAAACTGGCTGGTCAAAACCAGTTTTTGCAATAGTAAAACCTGATGATGATATACTTGGTTTACATAAAAATCCGGAGATACCTGAAGATGTTAAAACTGTTTTATCAGCTGCCAGAGATGAATCACACCGTTTTGCAGTAAACTACCATAGCTCTCGTAGAGACAAAATAGAGTCAGTACTTGAGGAAATCGAAGGTATAGGAGAGGAAAAAAGAAAAGAACTGATGGAAGAATATAGTTTATCAGAGCTCAGAGAACTAAGTAAAGAAGAACTTACAGATATTGAAGGTATAGGACCCAAACTAGCGGAGAAGATAAAGAAAAATATATGATATATCTTCTCTAGAATTAGATAGAGACAATATTGAAACAGACAGAAGTTTATTGAAGGAAAGATAGATTACTTCAGATCCAGCTTTCATAGATACTCTCAACTACGTTGTCGATATATTCGGCCGTGACCTCAAAGTTTTCACCCATCTCCAATTCTGGCCATACGTATTCATTCTTAAAAGCCATCGCGTACTCCCGTGCTATTTCATCACTGCCATAGGCATCAGCAAGCAGCGAAAGAGAAGTAACATAAGGTCCCGAACCCCCGTAACCCCATATAAAGCCTTTAGGAGATGTAACCACCTCTAAATCCGTACGAGACTCTAAATACTCTCCGTTGACACGTATCTCATTATCAAAGTATGATCCATGGTCAAGGCCTTTATAAACAGTTTCTGGATTTCTGTGGAGCTCCGGCTTTGACAGTCCAATGCTGTTATCTTTCATACCTTCCAACATAGATTTGGAAGTATTAATCCTAAACTATGTACGACCACAATATACCCTCCAAAGATGTTAAAGAGAATTTGAAGGAGACAGAAATCTAGTTCCCCGTATCAATCTCTAAGACAACCATAATTTCATTCCGAAAACTGTTTGCGCTCCAGAAAAACGGTTATAGACCGGATTAGCGTAAAAGCTAGAGAAACGGTTAACGCTAACAGCCATACGAAAGCAAGGACTCCTATGTAAAATGAACTGTAAGGCTCAATAACATGGGATGGAGGTTCAAGTGCCCAAGGACCAAAATGAGTGACCGCGACAAGAGCAAAGATAGGGAACAGTACCAGAGGCCAGTAAACCGAAGTATCACGGTCCCTGTACTCGAAATAAAGACCTACCAAGATAAGCGGATAGATAAACAGAGAGTACGTGAAAGCCGTAACTTCCGGTATAACAGGCCATCCAACATGGTTACCTCTAATGATATGATCTATATGGTGTCCTAATCCAAGAACTCCCGATACAGCAACAAGATTAAGCAGTACTGGCTTGGAACCGTAAAAATCCGAAAGTTTTCTCACAGAAAGAATTTGAACTTAGTAGTGTTAAAAAGTTATTTTTAACCTGAAACCGAGAATTTCTCCCTATCAAGAAAAACCAAATAACGCTTTATGCGATGGTCCACCCGGGATTCGAACCCGGGACCGCCGCCTAACTTAAGGCAACACACAATCCTCCTAATGAGGCCAGTTTTTTCTGTGTGAGGTCCGTATAAGGACGGTGCTCTAACCCCTGAGCTAGTGGACCAAGGGAAATATTTTTTACGTAGTCGACCGGTTTCCGGTTTTCATCCTACTGTAATATCTGTTTTAAGGGTGTAATCTAAAAAAGGCTTTCTCTTCCCACGGTTTAAAGACGGTTTGAACCTTCCAGTTTCCTGTCCAGAACTTTTGTCTTAACAAGTAAAACAGTATAGAAGACCGTTGTTAAACCGGTTAAAACACTTAAATAGAGTGATGGAAGATATAATGGATGCGGCTCCGGTTTTTCAACGCATACCGTTGTACATGCGTCTGGTGAAGGATTCACCGGTGTTAACCAGGTCTGGCAGTCGCTTCCACATTCATCTACTCCTACAGGAAAGTAGTGGTAGGCCGAGAAAGCAGTAGTAATCAGTAAAAACGTTACAGTAAGAAGTGTGAAGATCTTCTGTTCCAAAACTAGTTCTCTCCAACGGCCTAAAACCATTGTATAAGGTTTTTACAGCCTGAGTTAAAGATTTTTCCTGTCTTACCAAGCTTTAACAACTAGGTTAATAAATCTTCTACAGAAATACAGTCTTATAACAAGTTTCTAGGTGATATTTAAATTATGCAGATGACGAACCAAAAGGCACAGTACGACCGTGGAAAAACTATTTTCTCTCCTGACGGAAGACTTTTCCAGGTCGAATACGCAAAAGAAGCAGTTAAAAAAGGAGCTACAGCTCTAGGCCTTGTATACGAAGAAGGCGCTGTTCTTGCCGCAACACGAAGCAACCAAGAGTTAAAGGTCAGAAACCCTGAGAAAGTTTTCAAAGTCGACGACCATATCGGAATCGTTACATCCGGTTTAGTAGCGGATGGACGAACACTAGTGGATGAGACAAGACAGGAGGCACAGAGATACTTGATGACCTATGATGAAGAGATCCCTACCCCTGTATTAGCGACTTTCCTTGCTGACCGGTGTCAGCAGTTCACTCAGTACGGAGGAGTACGTCCTTACGGAGTATCCACAATCTCCGGAGGAGTTAAAGACGGTAATCCTAAGGTTTACCAGACAGATCCTTCAGGAACACTCAACCAGTGGGAAGCAGTAGCCATCGGAAGAGAAGGCGACGATGCTACAGAGTATCTTGAAGAGAACTGGGAAGAAGACTTGACTGAAGAAGAAGCTATCGAAATGGCTATCAACGCACTGAAAGAAGGTAACGATGATTTAGAGACCGAGAACGTTGAGCTTGCCGTAGTAGATCTTGAGGACAACTACCAGAGAGTTGAGCCTGAAGAGCTTGAAGATAGAGGACTAGGAGTATAACTTACTCCGTTCCTACATATCTCTCACTTTTTTCTCTAACTAAATCAGATATAATTTGTTGGAAGATTGTAGTCTACTGTAGATAGAAGAAAAACTTGTTTAACTATTCGTAACGTAGAAAGAGTATATGGATACTTCCGATGCAATAACTGTACGTTATAAAGGAGATAAAACCTTTGAAATCTTGGTCGAACCAGATCTAGCGAAAGAGGCTAAGCTTGAAGGCAAAGACCATGATATACAGAGGCTTCTGTTCGTACAGGAAGTTTTTGTTGACGCCGGAGAAGGTGAAAGAGCTTCGGTAGACGAACTAGAGGAAGAGTTCGGAACCAAACAAGTTATGGAGGCTGCCGAAGAGATCTTTGACAAAGGAGATATGCAGCTAACTACCGATCAGAAGGCTGAGATGCGTAAAGACAAATGGAAACAGCTAGTAAGTATGATTGCTCGTAGAGCACAGGACCCTAAAACCGGTAATCCTCACCCGCCTCAGAGAGTGGAGAACGCATTGGAGGAAGCAGGTTTCCATATAGATGCAATGGCCGACCTAGAGGAAGAGTTTGACGATGCTATCGATGTTCTAAGGCCGATAATACCAATCTCTCTGGATGAAAAAACTGTTGCGATAAAGATTCCTGTTGACCAGGCTGGAAAAGCATACGACAAGCTTCAACAGGTAGCAGATATTAAGGATGAGCAGTGGGGTAACGAGTACTTCATGGCGCGTGTAACACTTCCTGCAGGAGTTCTATCCGAGCTGATGGACGAGCTACAGGATATGACTTCTGGGAAGACAGAGATGAAGGAAGTCTAACCTTACCTAGATTCTATAGATTACTCTCCTCTTATTCTCAGAAGACTTCTTTTTTTCTTCTTGGAATTTTTTATTGGCCGGAGACCGGTTTTTGCGCTTTCTTCCACCGTAAGTTTCAAATAGTATAAAAGAGTTCGTCACGCCGTATAAATTATAAAACAGATTTCACTTTTTGTGAAGAAAAGAAAGAACTGAATTATAAGGTGTAAAATTATATGTCAAGAGTTAAAGAAGAAAAAGACTTAGTTACACCCGGAGAAACCGTTTTTGAAGGAGACGAACTGTATCCTAACTCCGGTGTATACGAAGAAAACGATAAAATCATTTCTAAATACGTAGGCGTAGTTGAATACGGCCGTAACTCAGTAAGAGTTGTTCCAATGTCCGGAAGATACGTACCGAGTGAAGGCGATATAATAATCGCAGAGATCTCAAGCGTAGGATATTCGAACTGGAGAGCAGACCTTAACTCTGCTTACGAAGGTATGATGAAGATCGATACCGCTGTAGACGAATATATTGACCTAGAGGAAGACGATCTAACAGACTACTTCGATGTCGGGGACGCAATCGTAGTAGAAGTATCAAGCGTAACCGAAGGAATGGACGTCAACCTATCAATGGAAGACAGAAGATGCAGAAAACTGAAAGGAGGAAGAGTAATAGAGATCTCTCCAAGCAAAGTACCAAGAGTAATCGGTAAAAAAGGAACAATGGTTAAACAGATCAAAAAGAAAACCGGCAGCAAAGTAATTGTAGGACAGAACGGAAGAGTCTGGATCCACGGAGACAAAGCAAACCTAGCTGCAAAAGCAGTCAAGAAAGTAGAAAGAGAAGCTCACGTAGACGGACTAACCGACAAAATCGGAGAATGGCTGGATGAACAGCTAGAGAGGAGTGAATAAAAAATGCCAGAAGACGTAGAATTTTTCGACGAAGACGGAAAAAGAGTAGACGGAAGAAAACCAAACGAACTAAGAGAAACCAAAATGGAAGTAGGAGTACTGGAAGAAGCCGACGGATCAGCAATGGTAGAAACAGGAAATACAAGAGTAGTAGCATCCGTATTCGGACCACAGAAACTACACCCAAGACATCTACAAGAACCAGACCGTGCAGTAATCAAGATGCGTTACAACATGGCGCCGTTCTCAGTCGACGACAGAATGAGGCCAGGACCAAACCGGAGAGCAAAAGAAATCGGTTTAGTAGCAAGAAAAGCACTAGAACCTGTAGTAGAGCTTGAAAACTTTCCAAAAGCCGGAATCGATATCTCAATGGAGATAGTTGAATCCGACGGAGGAACAAGAGTAACAGGAATCAACGCAGCAGCACTAGCACTAGCAGACGCAGGAATCCCAATGAAAGGAATGGTAAGTGCAACAGCAGCAGGAGTCGTAGAAGACAAAGTAGTACTAGATGTCAACGGAGTAGAAGACAAAGAAGGAAACGCAGACATCCCGATCGCAACAATCAACGGAGGCGACGAAATCACACTTCTACAGATGGACGGAGACATTACTCCAGAAATGCTTGATGAAAGCCTAGAGCTCGCAAGAGACGGCTGCAACCAGCTATTCGAACAACAGAGAAAAGCACTTGTACAAAAATACGAAGAAATCAGAGGTGAATACTAAAAATGAAACTAAACCAAGAAACAATCCGGAAAATGGTCAAAGACCAAGACCGTTTAGACGATAGAGATCTCGACGAGTTCAGAGATATAGAAGTCGAAGCAGACTACATCAACGAGACAGCAGAAGGCTCAGCAAAAGTAACAATCGGAGACACACAAGTAGTAGTCGGTCTAAAAGTTGGAGCAGAAGAACCGTTCCCAGACCGTCCTAACGAAGGAACAATCGTTACAAACGCAGAGCTAGCACCTATGGCATCCAGAGAATACGAGTCAGGACCGCCACAAGAAGACGGTGTAGAGCTTGCAAGAGTAGTAGACAGAGGAATCAGAGAAAGTGAAGCAGTAGATCTTGAAGAACTATGTATCGAACCAGGAGAAAAAGTGTTAACACTTTTCCTTGACGTACACGTCTTAAACGACGATGGAAACCTGATCGATGCATCCTCATTAGGAGCAATGGCAGCAATCAAGACAGGATACCTACCTGTATACGATGAAGAGACAGGAACACTTCAGAGAGGAGAGAAAGACCGTGATATCCCATTACAGGAAAACCCTGTAACAGTAACAGCCAGCAAGATCAATGGTGAAACAGTATGGGATCTGACAAGCGAGGAAGAAGACGCACGTGACGCAAGACTAACAGTCTCACTCAACGAACACGGAAACGTGGTAGCAATGCAGAAAGGAGAGACAGAACCATTAACACACGAAGAAGTAATGGATATCGTCCACGAGTCCGAAGAGAAAACCCAGAAGTTAAGAACTATTCTCCAGGAAGCGGCTGGAGAATAAAAAACTTACCTTCTATCTTTTACTTTATTAGGTGAACCAATTCAATGAGCAGAAAAAACAAGTCCTCCAAACGTTTCGGATCAAGATACGGTAGAAAAATTAGAGAAAACGTTGACGAAGCAGAGTCAAGAGATAAGAGATACGAAAGAGTAGCCCCAGGAGTATGGAAAGACAAAGAGACTGGTAAAAAGTTTGCAGGAGGAGCATACAAGCCAGACACAGGAGCAGAAAACATGCTGAAAAAAGCTTTACAGGTTGAGACAGAAGAACTTGAAGCAGCTAAAGAGGCAATTGAGGAGTAAGTTTATGACAGGATACAAATGTGTGAACTGTGAGGAAGACGTAGAGATCGATCCTGTATCAGAGAAGATTATCTGTCCTAAATGCAGTCACAGAGTCTTGTTAAAGAAAAGACCTGAAGAGCCTAACACTGTAGAAGCAAAGTGAGATCTGTAGTAGAGATAGATACAGAGAAACCGGAAGAGATTAAAGAAGTAGTAAGATACAGTTTAGAGTCCGATAAAAACGTTGAGTACAGTATAAAAGCTGAGGAAAACAGTATAGAAGTAGAGACAAAGACGGATGGACTCGGAGTTTTACGAGGTTGTACAGACACAGTATTTAGACTTACAACACTTGCAGAAAAAATTTATACTAAAAGGTGAATAAAAGAATGGAAGAAAACGATGCACAAAAAGTTATGATGGAGTTACAGCAAAATCAGCAGCAGATTCAACAAGTAATGCAGCAAAAAGAAGAAACAGAGTCAGAACTTCGCGAATCAAAGAAAGCAGTTGAAGAATTAGAAAAAGAAAGCGAAGGAAACGTTTACAGACAAGTAGGGAACATTCTGGTAGCTAAAGATAGAGACAACTTGAAAGACGAGCTTGAAGAACAGATAGAAGACTTAGAGCTAAGGAAAAAGACTTTAGAGAAGAAAGAGAAACAGCTACAAGAGAAGATGCAGAAATCCCAGGAAAAACTTCAAGGAAGCATGATGGGTTAGGTGGCCTCATCATGCAGAAAGTATCAACATTAACAGCTAGAATGAGAGATCTAGCTGAGGGATCAGTACCTTCAAACGTAGGAGAAATGCTTGAAGAAGCAGCAGACAAGCTTGAAGACGAAGAGGAAGAACTGTCCGTAAGAGTAAATACTGCAGGATCTATCCTGGACAGGATAAGCAACGACCCTAACATCAAACAACACACTAGAACAGAGATCTGGAACCTTGCTTCAGAAGTAGAGAATCTGGAGTAGTTCCTTTTTCCAACCTAATACAAAAGTATAAAAAACTCGGTAAACGACTTTTAACTGAGAGGTAACTAAAAACATGGACCTAGGATTTCTTAAATCCAAAGACAACGAAACAGAAGAAGTAATAGACGACGATTTTGTAGAACTAGATGCAGAGATAAGCCAAAGCAGTGAAAAAGTCGTTATAAGAGCAGAAACACTTAAAGAGTTTAAAGATGTTGAAAAAGTACAAGAACACTTAAGAAACAACCATGTTGTATGGGTCAATATCAAGCCTCTTAAAAACAAAGATATGACCGATCTCAAAAGAGCTGTAAAACGCTTGAAGAAGACAGTTAAAGCGATTGACGGCGATATGGCTGGAGTCGACGAAGACTGGATCGTTACATGCCCAAGCTACGCAACAATAGAAAGAAGTAGCGACAAAGTCGAACAGTAAAAGTTCTTAAACATTCTTACCTTCCATATATTCTTCTTATATCTTCAGCACACACGTAAGTTAACTGGTCTTCATCAAAACTGTTTCTAAGACTACCAACCATCTCCGGATAGGTATCCTCTAAAAACTCTTTATCCGTGCCTTCAAAGTAATAGCTGAACTCTGAACTCGAACCTATTATCGATGCTGTAGGACCTAGATCTTTCTGTGTTTCTAAATAGTTTTCTATACTCCAAAGGTTTTCTCCTGCATCTTCAACCTCTATCTGAATAGATAGTTCTTCCTTCTCAAGTTTAAGCCCGTTCATCATCCCTATTATATCTCTCCAAAGCGATCCTACCACGTCGTCTCTTTCTACATGCTCAAAGTAATCGATATCTACTTCAGAGAAGTTAGACCGGAAGTTTTCAACCCATTCACTGTAACTTGTATCTTCTTGAGACTGTAGGTTCTTAAACCAGTGTTCGGATTTGAAACCGGTTTGAGAGCATTTCAGCTCTGTTTTGAGGTGTTTAAACTCGTCTTCAGGCCCATAGTAAGGCATTAGAACTATTTTCGGATCCTCATGGTCTTCTAAGTACTGGTTTATAGGTTCTTCAAGGCTTTTTATGTACTCAGATTCCTTCATTAGTTCTTCACTCAACTACAAAGTGAATAAAAAACCTTAAATTTAATTATGTACTCCTAAAAATTCTATAAACCACATATAACACGTGTATTATAGGTTGTTTTTCATGTCAATGTTTCTCCAGCCCTAGCTCACTCTTAATTCTGTCCAGATCATCCTCCATATCTGAAACAACCTCCATTATATCTCCCGTACCAAACTCAACAAACTCTTTAACACATTCCTTACAGTAAATCTTATCATCAAACTCTATAGCGTTATCAGGAAGAGTTCTAGGTTCTTTACCTCCAAAGTCAAGTATTTTACCGCACTCAGAACATTTCTTCTCGTATACCATACTAACAAAGTTTAATACCCTGATTAAAGAGGGTTTCGAAAATATAAGATAGAAAAGAAGAGAGTAAGATAACTCTAGTTTAGCCTGACAACATCCAGGTTCTGAGGCGCCGAAGTATCAATTCTCAACGCTTTATGAAGAGTTGAGGCTAGCTGAAAACATTTCTTCTCCTCGCCGTGGTTAGTTAAAACCTTGTTAGGAGACGACCTCAGATTTCTGCAGAAGTTGATAATCTGCTGTCTGTCAGAGTGTGCTGAGAAACCTGAAACAGTTGCCACATCCATGTTCACATCTACTTTCTCGCCGTTAACCTCTATAGTATCGGCACCGTTCTGTATCTCACGTCCAAGCGTTCCTTGAGCCTGGTAACCTACAAAGATCATAGAGTTCTTCTCATCAGAAGCTAAATGTTTTAGATAACTCATTACTGGTCCTCCTGTAACCATTCCTGAAGTAGTTAGGATTACGGAAGGCTCTCCTTCATAGACTTTCTCTCTTTCCGAATGGCTTCCTATAGGATGGAGCTGGTCTTTAAGGAAAGGTGAGTCACCTTCTTTCATGATTTTCTTCTGAACCTTTTCAGATAAGAACTCCGGATAAGCGGTATGTAATGCGTTAGCATCGTTGATCATACCGTCCATATAGACCGGGTAGTCGAAGTAGCTTCTATCAAGTTCATCCGCAAGCATTCCCAGGATTTCCTGGCTACGTCCTACAGCGAATACAGGCACTATCACTTTTCCTCCTTTGTTCAAGGTCTGTTTCATCTTTGATAGGAACTTTTTCTGTGCGTTCTCTCTAGGCTGCTGTTTATCGTCGTTTCCTCCGTAGGTTGACTCCGTAATCATTGTCTCAACTCTCTGGAAGTTTGTATCTGCCGGTCTCAACATCTCGGAGCTATCATAGTTGTAGTCTCCTGTGTATAGAATGTTGTGAAGTCCTTCTCCTATATGCAGATGTACCAAGGAGCTTCCGATTATATGTCCTGCGTTCTTCAATGTTAAACGCATATCCGGCGTGATATCGGTTACATCTCCTAGATCTGGAGTAATCGTTCTTTTTACAGCTTTTTTAATATCTGATGAGTCGTAAGGTGCTCTTGCAGACTCAGAATGCGCAATACCGATGTAATCAAGGGTCTGCATAATCATCAGGTCTCTTGTAGGCTTTGTACAGTAAAGCGGTCCATCATACCCCATCTTGTACAGGTAAGGTATCATTCCTGCGTGGTCCATATGTGCGTGGCTAAGTATTACAGCGTCTAAGGTCTGTAGGTCAAGCTCTGGAGCATTCAGATATGGATAGTTTTCCTGTGATCCGGACTTGGCTGAGGGATCAATGCCTGCATCCATAAGTACGTTGGACTCTTCTGTCTGTACTAGGAAACAGCTTCTTCCTACCTGTCGGCAGCCTCCTAAGCCTCCGATTCTTATCCATTCGTCACCTACTGATTTGTCCAGTCTAATCTTCTTTCCTACGTCGTGTAGAAAATCTTTCCGGAACTCTGGATCTTCTACGGTTAGTTCACGTGCTCTATTAACTACTTTAGACTCTATAGATGGAACTCTTTCGACTTGTGGGTCCCAGAGTGAGGCTTCTTTTATTTTTTGAAGTCCTTTTCCGCGGTTCCCTACTACTTCTCCCGGTTTTTCAGCTCTTATTATTACTTTTCCGAGACTTGGCTGGAATATAAGATCGTCTACTCCTGCTTTGTCACTTACTACATCATATATTTTTTCTTCAGCTAGTTCTGGTTTTTTGAAAAGTTTTGAAGAAGGTCTTACTTCTACTCTTTTCTTTACTTTTGAAACTATTTTCTTTACAGTATCAGAGCTGTCTAAGAAAAAGTCTTTACTATCTGTGTAAATTACAATGTCCGAAGCTTCAAACCTTATGTCTGCTATATCAGCATCTGAAGGTAGAAACTTTTCTACGTCTTTTAGTTCTTCCATAATACTTTAACCTACAATTAATATTTTGAAAACCGTAGAGAAGGCAGTTAGCCTTACTCTAGGTGTGACTTAACTTCTTTCTCCTCGATAATGTTGAATCCGTCTTCTGTGATCTCTGCTACCATGATACCGTTTCCGGATGCGGTGTCTCTTTCCATTGCGGACTGTACTGCTCTTACTGCGAGCTCTTTACCGTCTTTATGGCTCATGTTTTCCTCGTATCCGTCTTCGAATACACCGTACGCCATCTGGCTTCCTGATCCTGTTGCAGTGAATTTTTCGTGTTTCATTAGTCCTCCTGCAGGATCTAGGTCGTATAGTACTCCTCCGTTGTCGTCTATTCCTCCTAGAACGAACTGGTTGAAGAAAGGCATCATCTTATGGTTGTGCAGAATGTTTGCTAGTAGTGTTCCTGCGCCTTTAACGCTTAGTTCTTTAGTATCTAGTTTGTGCAGGTTTAGCTGAGATCTCATGATTCTAACGATCTTCTGTGCGTCTCCTACGCTTCCTGCGATTGTAAGACCTATCTTGTCATCTAACTGGTATACTTTTTTAGCGTATTTTGATGCAGTGAGTCTTCCCATTGAAGCTCTTCTGTCTGCCGCTAATATTACACCTTCGTCTGTTGTTAGTCCTACTGTTGTTGTACCTGTTTTAAATCCTTCAACGTCGTTTTTTTCTATCTGTTGATTCTGCATTAAAATATTCACCTAAGAGAAATTTTTTACAGGTTTCAAAAACCTGAAATGGCTTTTTACAGATAAAAGTTCTGAACTGAGATTTATATAGGTGTTCCAGTTCCACCGTCAGAATTGGTTAATACTAAAAGCTAACTGTCTCATTTAATTAGTATAAAGGCAGTATTTTACAGATGAATTTTAAAGAACTAAAGATATCAAGACCTATTGTAGAAAAACTCGAGGCGCAAGGTATTACAACGCCTACAGAAGTACAAGAAAAATCTATACCTCTTATTTTCGAAGGAAAAGATGTTTTAGTAGAATCTGAGACAGGTTCAGGTAAAACATACGCATTCTCCATCCCTATAGTAGAAGATGTAGAAGGCTCCGAGACACAGGCTTTAATACTATCCCCTACAAGAGAGCTAGCTAAACAGATAAACGAAGAGATAGAGAAGATAGCCGGAGACAGTACAGAGACAGTAACAATCTATGGAGGTGTCTCATACGAACCACAGGTCAGAGGAGCTAAAAAAGCAAACATAGTAGTAGGAACCCCGGGAAGGGTACTAGACCTCTTGAAACAAGGAAAGATTGAGACAGACAACCTAGAATATTTCGTACTGGACGAAGCCGACAGAATGATGGATATGGGATTCCAGGACGAGCTTGAAGGAATACTAAGCTACTGTCCGGACAACCGTCAAAACCTTCTGTACGGAGCAACGATTCCAAGAGACTTGAAGAGGCTCTGTGACAAGTACAGTATCGATCCAGAGATAATCCGTATCAAAAGAAAGAAACATACACGTAACCTTGACGAAAAATACCTGGATATAGATGGAGACAAGAAGCTTTCCGCGCTCTACACACTTCTAGAAGACAGAGATAGAGACCTTTCTATCGTCTTCTGTAGAACCAAGAACACTACACGCTGGGTTGCCAAAAAGCTTCGTAAAAACAGTATCAAAGCCCAAGCACTCAACGGTGATATGAGCCAGCATAAAAGAGAAGAGATGATGGAGAAGTTTGAAAATGGAGAAGTCAATGTAATTGTCGCTACAGATGTGGCTGCCAGAGGCATACACGTCGACGATGTGACACACGTATTCAACTACGATGTGCCTGATACACCGGACACCTACACCCACAGAATAGGTCGTGCTGGAAGACAAGGTAAAGAAGGTGAAGCAGTAACCCTTCTTGAAAACAAACAGCACTCACAGTTTAGACAGATCAAAAGAAAGCATAAAGGAAAGATCAAACGGATGGACAAACCTAAGCTGAAAAGAATCCAGATGTAAAGTCTGGGCAAAGCTTTTTTCCTCCTATCTTTTATCAAAAGTAAGTGCAGGTTCGAGAATAGTTTACAACCTGATCTAGAAGAGGTAACGTTGTAGTAACTCGTATTTTTAATATATGTAAGATACGAACAATTTTTTATGAAACGTCTAATAGCCTTGGTATCGTTGATCTTAATCAAATCCTCAACTGTTTTAGCATCACATCAAAACCAGACTGCGGGAGGAGCTACTCTACCTTCTTATGAAAGCTCTTATGAGACCATAATCTTTATTTTAGCGCCTTTAATCATCTTCACATTATTCTTAAACGAGTTAATGCAGCTGTATCTAAGTAGAAGATACTCTGACTCAGCCTTAAATAATGCTGAAGACTACCTGCAGTATACTTTAATCGGCTCAGGTTTCGTAGTAGCGATGGCGTTGTTCACCAGAGTGTTCCACAGCCTTCCTAATCTGCCAACAGAGGTTTATGCAGGACTACTGGTTGCTTTAGCTCTAGCTACTGCAGGAATAAAAGAGAGAAAAAAGGTCTTGGAGAAAGTTGAAGAGCTAAGATAGATATACTTTCCAACCATCTTTTTCTTCAACTCTTCTTACCTATTAAAATAATATCTTACTAAACCTTCGATACTATGAGCCTACCTGACTGGTGTGAAGCAGAAGAATGGTGTCCTATAACCGTTACTTCAGAGCTTTTAGGACGTAAATGGAATCCTGTAATCATACACCGACTACTAGAGAACGGTAAAGGTTTCAACGAACTTCAGAGACAGGCAAACGGCATCTCTTCTAAAGTACTGTCCGAAAGCCTGGAAGATCTACAAGAAAAAGATATAGTTGAAAAAGAAGTGAAGAAAGACGATACTAAGAATGTTGAGTACCGGTTGACCGAGAAAGGACAGTCACTAAGACCTGTAATAATGGAGATGCTAAAATGGGGAAAGGAAAATAAAGAAAATATATGATTTCTAGGCTTTTTTCAGTAGTTTTTAGCGAAGTAAGCCCAAGTCACCGCATCTTCTCCACAGATACTGCATTCTCCTCCGATCTCGTCGTCTTCAGATCTTACTTGTCCCGGCTTAGAATCTTCATTGAACGGTAAGACTACTATTTCGGCGCTGACCTGATCTTTAATCTCTTCCTCACAGCTTTCATCTCCACACCACCGAGTCTTCACGTATCCTCGGCTCTTACCGATTGTTGCAAAGATCTCGTTCTT
>LKMO01000006.1 GCA_001563905.1 Nanohaloarchaea archaeon B1-Br10_U2g19 | reverse complement strand
GGTTCGTAGTCTTCAGGGTAGAACTCTACTTCGTTTCCGTGCATGATCCCTTCTTCTAGCTCTACTGGTCTGTAGCTTGATTCGACAAGTGTTGCGTCCAGCCAGTTAGCTAGTTCGTTCGAATTGCTTATGGTAGCGCTCAGTCCCAGCATCTGGAAATCTAGTATATCTCTTAACCGTGTAAGTGTTATTTCGAGTGTAGGACCTCTGTTAGGCGAAGTCAAAAGATGTATTTCATCGGTCACCACTAAGTTGATATCGTGTATCCATGAAGGGTTGTGTCGGAGCATGGAGTCCAGTTTTTCAGATGTAACAATTACTATGTCCGCGGTTTCTAGGTAGTCTCCGGACTCGTCTTTATCTCCTACCGACATCATAACGTTAAGATCTTCATAACGTTCTGTAAAATCTTCGTACTTCTCTGAGGCTAAAGCCTTTAAAGGAACGATGTAAACAGCTTTACCTTTGTTTTTAACTACTTGGTTAACTATCCCTAACTCTGCAATAAATGTTTTACCTGAAGCGGTTGGAGAAGCAATAATTAAATCTTCTTCTTCCATTAAACCGTTTTCAACAGCTTTCTGCTGTGGAGGATTCAAGACTTCTATACCAGAATCCAGATAATCTTGTTTAATTTTCTCTGGTAGATCTAGGTTTTCTAATTTCATAATATAGTAACTGGAGGTTGAAGTCTTATGACTCTACTTCTCTGGCTTTCCAAATTGTTGTTAGGCTCTAGTCTGAAAACTACTAATGCTATTTTTCAGACGAAGTGGTCACATACCATCTCGCCTTCGCTATGAAGAAGATTTCTATCTACTTTAACAGGGGAGTCGGTTCGTAGAGAAAGTGCTAAAGCATCGGAAGGACGAGCGTCAACTTTCTCACCATTGCTAAGGATTATGTCGCTGTAGTATGTACCGTTTTGAAAGCTATGGATCTTGACAGTTTCAACACTTGAACCACTGCTCTCTACAAGATCTAAAGCAAGATCGTGAGTCATAGGTCTTGTGGTCTCGTTCTCGAACTCTTGGTTTATAGACGAAATCTGGGGTTGAGAAGTACTCATACTTAGTATGTGGCATCCGGTATGAAGCGAAATAAGGTTTCCTTCGGCATGGATATTATGTACTTCTACAGCTCCGAAAGACGTATCAGGAATACCGATTAAACTGTATAGGGACAGCCCTATGATCACACATGAGGCTACAATAATTAATGCGTCTCTTTCAGACTCTCTCATAAATCTTCTAAAAGAAGTTTTATTCATATCAACCTTTTCCTTTCCTAAGTTCTTACGTACTCTAAAAATGAGAGCTCTCCGCGGTTATCCTCTTCTACTAGCTCCCAGTCTTCTGTGTTCCAGTCCGGGAAAAATGTGTCGCCTTCATAATGGTCGTGTATACGGGTTAAAACCATTTTATCAGCTTCATCCAAGACCTGTCTGTAGATGCTTGAGCCTCCTATCACGTAAACAGTTTCTCCGAATTTTTCTGCTGTGCTCCATGCATCTTCAAGACTGTTCACAACCTTTACACTCTCAGGGAGATCGGGACCTGAACGAGTTAAAACAATATTAGTTCTGTCCGGTAAAGGCTTGTAATCCTCTGGAAGCGACTCAAAAGTCTTACGACCCATAACAACAGGATTATTGAGGGTTACCTCTTTGAAATGTTTCAAATCTTCAGGAAAATACCAAGGGATATCTTCGTCCCTGCCTATAACACCGTTTTCTGAAACTGCTGCAACAATAACCTTTTTCATAAGTTAACTGATTGTTCGCCAGTATTCAAGAAACTGACTATTACCAAGTTTTAGAAGCTAAAACACGTTGCGTTATAGAAAAACCCTTAATAAACTCATTTCTGAAATCATTTTTTACCTTAAAATTTAAAGAGGGGAGAACAACAAATGACTAATACATCCAAATACAACTTAAAAAACGGTTTTACGAAAAGTACAACATTTCTAACAATAATATTCGTGTCCTTCGCACTATTCTCAACAGGAGTAGCAGCAGAAGACACAATTATGGTGGATGAGGATTATGATACAATTCAGGAAGCGATAGATGAAGCAGGTTCAGAAGATATTGTAGAACTTGAAGCAGGAACATATGAGGAAGATATCGCTATCGATGTTGAAGAACTAACTCTTCAAGGCCCTAATACAGATAATTCAGGAGACTCTGAACGTGAAGAAGAGGCAATTATTGAAGGCCAAATCACTATCACTTCAGATGATGTAAGAGTTGAGGGAGTAAATGTGGTTGATCAAGAAGCAGATAATGTGATTGAGTTCCAAGGTACTGAAGGAACAGAAGTCGTCAACAATGTAGTTGAAGCAAATCCTGAAGACCTTTCAAGATTAGCTTTAGGTCACTGGGGTGGCGACAGTGGAGGAGATGTAACTGTCCAGGATAACAAAGTCACAGGAGCTATAGGATTATATCCTTCCGAAGACGCTGAGGTAGAAATTGTTGGAAATACTGTGACCGAAGCAACAGACGAAGGAATTTGGACATATGGTGCAGAATCAGAGCAAACTTCTTTCAATCTTAAGGTTGAAGATAACGAAGTCCTAGAATATGGTAACAAAGAAATTAAGTTAATTTTCATTCCAAATAAAATAAATGGGATTGATGTAGAGAACTCTGAGGAAACAGCTTACCAAGTTCTGAATAGTAACCTGGTAGAATCTGTAGAGGTTTCAGATTCTGCTTACGATAGAGATATAGAAAACGCTGATCAAGAAGCTTACTATACTAGTATTCAAGACGCTGTTGATACAGCTGAGGAAGGAGACGAAATAAAGGTTGGAGCAGGAAATTATGAACTAGAAGAGACTGTTAAAATCAGGCAGGATGATTTGCGTTTAACTGGTGAAGACGGTGCAACAATTCAATCTTCTGAAGAAGCTGACCGTGATTCAGAGACTTCTTTTGTCATTGAAGAAGCAGAGAATGTAGAGATTTCAGGATTTGAATTTATTGACTTTCTTACAACAGATGGCGCAAATGCTATCAGTTTGAGGAACTCTGATGGAGCAAAAATTAATGACAATTTGTTTGCCCACAACTTAGAAGAGGAGAAAGATGAAGGTGAATGGACATCAACAGGAATTGTAGTAACTGACTCCAAAGCTGTAGAGATTCTTGGTAACGAATTTGATATTCAAGGAGCCTCAGCAATCGGAGCCAGCGGAAACTACTTTGGTGACTTATTCGACTGGACAGAAGAAGGAAATCATGTTGAGGACCTAAAAATTGAGGGGAATATAATTTCAGCTGATACGGCTGTAACCCTCCAAGAAGAAGTTCGGTCAACAACAGTAGAAAATAACAAAATTGACTCTCAAAAAGCGATAGAGTCTGTCAAATTAGAATCTTATGACCCTTCCGAGACTGAAATTCGATCTAATAAATTTGTCTCAGAAACATCTATTGACGCAAAAGAACACGAAGAAGTTCTAGATGCAACAGAGAACTACTGGAGTGATCCTACAGGACTTGATAGTTCTCAGGTTGAGGGTGATGTTGAGTGGAGGCCTTATTACCCTACTGAGGAGGCACTAGATAACAACGAGGTAGCTTTCACGTTTGCTGATTGGAAGGTAAGCGAGAATGAAGAGGAATGGTCTCGATTTGAAGCTAACACCGACTCTCAGAGGTCTGTTTCTGAGATTGAAGAGATCGCAGAGGATGTAGCTCCTTCAGCACCTGCTTCAACAGGTCTTGGCGAATCTGAAGTTACTTCAATTGTAGAGGATGCAGTTGAAGATAGAGAGGAAACGATTGAAGCTCAACAGGATGTAATCCAAGAACAAGAAGAAACAATTGAAGCTCAACAAGAAGAGCTAGAAAGTCTTGAATCAAGAGTTGAAAGTGTCGAGAACAGTATGGACGACACAGCTCAAGTTCTTGAAGAAACAGGACAAGCAGAAGTAGAAGAGACTCCTACAGGATTAGCAGTTGAATCACCAACAGAGAGTCCGGGAGTATTCTCTAGAGTAGCTTCAATCTTCGGTTAAACCTTTTCTTACATTTTTCTTTTTCTCTTTATCTCTGAAACTTTTTTTATTTAGAAGTCTTCTTTAAATCGCCAAGCAGGTAAAGAGAACCTGTCACCACAACAGGTTTACCGTCGTTCTTAGCTTTTTTTACAGCTTCAGAAGGACTCTCAATTACTTCAAAAGGGATTGAAGCATGTTCTGCAATTTTTTCTGGTTTCTCAGCAGTGAATACTGTTGACCTTGTTAAGTATAGTTTGGAGGATTTACTCTCAATTATTTCAATCATTTTCCTAGTGTTTTTTGATTTTACAGCGTTGAAAACACATACAAAGTCTTCAGGATAATCAGGTATAACCTTCTTTAGCGCGTCAGGGTTGTGAGCACCATCTTGAATATACAAAGGATTTTCTGAGATTTTCTCCATTCTTCCAGGCCAGTAAAGGTTTCCAAAAGCTTCAGAAGGCTTCTCAATCTTTTCTTCAAGCATTTCTATAGTTTTTACTGCAGTTTCTAAGTTTTCTTTCTGGAAACCACCCTCTAAAGGTATGGTAAATTTTTTCTCATCGTAGTAATATTCTGAACCTTTCTGCTCTATCTTTACGGGTTTTACTATCTCTGTATTCCGGTCTTCTGCTAGCTTAATGATAGAGGAGTAGTTTTCTCTTGTAACTAGTTTACCGTTCTTCGGTATTATGCCTGCTTTCTCACGGGCTATCTCCTCTCTGGTTTCTCCAAGATATGCGGAGTGATCTTTACCAATATTCGTTATTACGGCGTACTTGTTGTCTACAGCGTTGGTGGCATCTAGTCTGCCACCCATTCCTACTTCAACCACAGCGTAGTCAACGTTCTTTCTGTCGAAGTAGAGATAGCTTAAAACAGTTGTGAACTCGAAGAACGATAAGCCCGGACTAAATCTTTCTATCTCTTTGAAAAGCTTCACGAAACAGTCCTTGCTAATTTTCTTTTGATTTACACGAGTTCTTTCCCTACAACTTACTAGATGTGGAGAGGTAAAGGTTCCAACTCGGAACTCTTTGCTCTGTAACCCTTCAGATATCATCTCTACTGTAGAACCTTTACCGTTTGTACCTCCGACTAAAACAGTTTTGTAACTGTTTTGAGGGTTTCCAAGCTCCTTTAACGCATTCCGAGTCTTCTCTAGCGTAGGATCTGACTTGTTGTTCTTGCGGCTCTCCAGATCTTTGACTATTTCACGGTATTTCGTGGTCATTCGGCTATACCGAACTTTAGTCCTGGATGCGGTTCGTAGTCTCTTAGTTTGAAGTCTTTGTACTCTAGTTCGTCTAAAGACTTGTCGGCTATATCTAGTGCCGGCCTTTCTTTTGGTTCTCGTGACAGCTGTTTGAGCATTCCGGGTATATGATCTTTTCCTTTGTTTTCTTCTTCTGGAGCGTTTTCGAGTATCCATTCTCGGATTTTTAGGTAGTCTTCTTTTTCTTCTACTTTGCTCATTCTTTCTTGGAGTTCCTCAATATTTTCTCCGTACCATTCCCCTCTCTCATCTTCTCCGCAGTAGAGATGAGCATCAACCAAGGTGTGTCCAAACTCTCCTAGATCAAGACCTACTTCTTTAGCTATTAACCTTGTGATTATAGCATAGGCTGCGATATTGAACGGTACTCCGAGAGCAGTATCTGCCGAACGTTGTGTAAGATGCGTGTTAAGTTTTCCATCCTGAACGTTGAATACGAAACTATAATGGCAAGGCGGAAGTTTAGAAACTGTAGCGTTTGAAGGATGCCAGGCGTTTACAACAATTCTACGGGACTTAGGATTCTCTTTCAACTGATCGATAACATACTTTATTTGATCGAAAGTAAGTCTTCCATTCTCCTCTTCGTTAACCCATTTATGATTCTTTCCAGGCCAGGCTTCGCCTTCCAACTGATCAGATTCTTTAGGTATAGGATAACGTCTCCAGAAACGGCCGTACGCAGTTTCAAGCAATCCTTCTTCATCAGCCCAGGCGTCCCAGATCTTAGTTTCTTCTCGAAGATTCTTGATATGTTCTTCACCTGAGAAATACCAGAGTAGTTCATGGATCAGTGAGTTCCACCGGTATCCAGACATGTCTTTGGTTGTAAGTAGTGGAAATCCTTCGGATAAATCTATTTTGTAGAACTGTCCGAATGTTGATACTGTGTCTACGCTGGTTCTGTTGGGTTTGTAGTTTCCTTCTGTTAGAATGTTTTCAACTAGTTTGAGATACTGTTCCAAGCTTTTTCGCCCCTTCTTAAGTTAACTTTTTCTCTGAGAAGGGTTTAATATTTAAACATATAAGACAGATTTGTTACTGGAGAGATATAAAAAATGGATTTGGAGAAAGGTTCCGATGGCTACAGAATGATATTTGGAGAAAGAGACATCTCTCTGTACAGAACTTTTAGACACGAGCTAGGTAACCCGGTGACAGTGATATCAGGTTATCTAGAGGAATCAGAGCGCCATGAAGAGCCTGAAAACCCTTTCATGAAAGAGATAAGTCAGAACCGCCAAGAAGTAGAACAGTTCCTAACAGAGACAAACAAAGTCTTAGACTCTCTAGATAAGTATAACTGGATGCCTCCACAGACAGCCCAGAGATTAGAAGGCTACTCGGAAAGGTTCGAAAGAGATCTAGGTACTAGAGTGGACAACGTAGTAGAGATGGTGTCGTGTCTGAAAGACTATCAAGAAGTACATTCAGACCCTTCTGGCGAACAGAGAATCGAACTAAACGAAATAACAGAGATACTAGAAGAAGATTACAACGCAGATATAAGTTATGAACTACCTAAAAACACTGAAGTAAACGCTAACCAGGCAGCAAAAATAATCTCCAAAACTACTGGTGAAAACTGGCGAAAATACGGTTCAGAAACAGAAAACGCTTTAGAAGATGAAGAAGCCGAACTAAAAGCAACAGTTTACCAAGATAAAAACGATATTGTATTCAGAGTTGGCGACAACGGACCAGGACTTAACGGAGAAACCCCTGAAGAAATATTTGAGAAAGACCACGGTAAAGGAACAGGCTTTGGACTATACATTAGTAGAGAGATCACCGAAACATTCAATGGTAATATAGAATACTGTCAGGAAGCCTCAGTAACTGAAGAAGGATTTGGATACGAGCTCAGACTGAAAAAAGCCTAGAACTCGACACCAGAATCCTCATAGAGAGGGTACTCGTCTAAAAGCTTTGAAACAGTTCTCTTAACGCTTCTCTCCACATCCTCATCTTCAGGGTTATTAACTCTTTCCGCAATCATCTCGCCAATTCTTTCAAACACTTCTTCATCCATACCCCGAGTAGTTAATGCCGGAGTACCGATACGGATACCAGAAGTTACGAAAGGAGATTCAGGATCATAAGGAACAGTATTCTTATTAACAACAATGTTAACTTCTTCTAAAGCTTTCTCCGCATCTTTACCTGTAACCTGTTCGTCTCTAAGATCTACTAGAACCAAGTGGTTGTCGGTACCGTCTGAAACCAGTTCTAAACCATTTTCTTGAAGACTACGGGCTAAAGCTTTTGTATTTGATTTAATCTGTTTAGAGTACTCTTTGAAACCAGGCTTCATAACTTCATTGAAACATACGGCTTTACCTGCTATCTGATGCATTAAAGGACCTCCCTGACTGTAAGGAAAGACTGCTTTATCCACTTTCTCAGCGTACTCGTCCTTACAAAGTATCATGCCTCCTCTGGCGCCTCTAATAGACTTGTGGGTCGTAGTGGTTACAATATCGCATTCAGGGAAAGGGCTTGGATGCTCCCCTGTTGCCACAAGACCAGAAATATGTGCAATATCGCACATGAGAATGGCGTCGACTTCGTCAGCAGCTTCACGGAACGCTTGGAAATCTATTTCACGTGGATAAGCAGAGAAACCGCATACAATAAGCTCAGGATCATGTTCTTTCGCGGCTTCAATTATATCTTCTTTCTCAAATCTTTCTGTCTCTTCGTTTATGTAGTAAGGTTCAAAGTCGAAGAGATCTCCTGAAAAGTTTACGCCGTGGCCATGAGTTAGATGTCCTCCGTGAGAAAGTCTTGGACCTAATATTTTGTCTCCCGCTTCCAGTACTGCGAAGTATGCTGCAAAGTTTGCTGTTGAGCCTGAGTGAGGCTGAACATTAGCGTGTTCGGCATCGAATATTTCGCATGCACGTTCTCTTGCCAAGTTTTCAACCTTGTCGTGGTGTTTACATCCGGCATAGTATCTTTTACCGGGATAGCCTTCACAGTACTTATTAGTTAGAACGCTTCCTTGGGCTTGTAAAACCTGTTTAGGTACAAAGTTTTCAGAGGCGATCATCTCCAGGCTTTCGGACTCTTGACGGTCCACTTCTTTTTTCAGTGCTTTGTATATTTCAGGATCTGCTTCAGAAAGATCTTGGTGCTCCATACTGAGAACTATTTTTGTGTCTACTTACTATGTTTCTTTCGGATCAGGAAGTTGGTCTAAAAGTTCGCTGACCTCTTCACTTTCAACAATTGTTGGTTCTCCTTCCCATCCTGAGCTACGGGTCTCAAAATTACTGTCCAAAGTTGCTTCGTAGAAGAAATGTAGTCCGTGTATACCGTTCCAAACAGTTTTAACGCCTAGAAATTCTTTGATCTCTGCGTCTAGTCCTGTCTCTTCCTTGAACTCTCTTTCAGCTGCTTCTCTTGGATGTTCTCCGTGTTCTATCATTCCGGCCGGAAAGTTGTATGTTCCGTCTACATCAAGTAAGACAAGCTCATTTTTCTCTTCGTTTGTCCAGCATACTACGTTTGCTCCTGTAGGAGGCCAGAGAACTTTTCCAAGTAAAGGAGATATACGTCTTTCAATACCTGTAACGATTTTTCTCAGAGGATACTTCATAGAATAAAAATAGGTTTAGAGAATGTTTAATGGTTTTTTACTCTTCTATGTAGTGCCGAGCCACGATCTGAAGTACGTGGATGAAGACACCTGCGTAAGCGATGTAGAGTCCGAGACCTGTTAGTTCGGGGCTGACTGCTTCGGTTTTCATTCTCCAGACTTCATAGACAAGATACAGTAGGAATCCTGCTAATGCAAGTATAAAGGTTAGTAGTAGGAGCGGTAGTACAAATGTTCCTATGAAACCTGTTACGAAAACTCCTAAGAATGCAATGTTCGAGTAGTGACCTGTTTTTGAAAGGTTTCTATCAGTCCAGTAAACGTATAATCCTGCTAAAGTTGTTATAGCAGTTGTGATTAGGGCTGTTACAGCCAATACAACTACTTGTGTTCCAAAGTCTCCTATCTGGGCTATTATACCTCCTCCAAACGATCCGTATGCAAGCATTAGAAGCGAGATACCGATACCGGCTAAACCAAGGTTGTTTTCTTCAATACCTTTTCTTCCGAGCCAGCTTCCTGCAATAAGAGGTACTGCGTATACAATTATTCCGACTATTGCTCCTAGACCCCAAACATAGTTAAATACGTCTACTAGGAATGTTCTGGCAAACACGAGCATTAAAGCAATATTTACTAGTACCAGTGCTGATCCTATTCCTAGACTTTTGAGCTCGTGGTTGTCCAACATAGAAATGGAATACTCGTTTTGTTTTAAATAGCTGGGCTCTCCGATTAATTTCTGTAATGCGGAAAAATTCTTACCCAGGAACCTTTATCGTAGTAGAAGGTCCGGATGCTTCAGGAAAACAGACTCAAGTTGAAAGACTTTCAGAGTGGTTAAGAGAGTCAAATGTGAGCGAAATCTCTGAAAAAAAGGAAGAAGAGATAATTTCGAGGATGCCTGGCAAATATCCCGATCCTGATTATGATAAAGTTGAAGACTCATTAGAGAACGGTGTCTGGAGACTATCTTTCCCAACATATCATCAAACGCCTGGAGGAAGAGTCGTAAACGCTTACCTACAGGAGGAGTTCGGTAATAGGGATGAGCTCTCAACTCAGACAATTGTAGATATCTATGCTGCAGATAGAAAACAGTTCAAACAAACAATAGCTGAATACTTGTCTGCAGGAGGGATAATAGTTGCCGACCGTTATAGAGAAGCAAATCTGATACATCAGCTTGTTGATTTCGAAGGAGAAGAATGGAATGAAAAACTTAGACAGGTAAAAGCAATTGATGCAGACTTACCTGATGCAGATACTGTCTTCTATATAGATGTGTCTGTTGAAGAGTCTGTTAGACGTATGTCGGATAAAGAAAAAGATATCCATGAATTAGATGATTCTTATATGAAAAAGGCTAATGAAAATGGTAGGAAAGTAGCCAAAGATCAGGGCTGGAATATAATAGATGGAGAGAGGTCTAAAAAAGCGGTTACAGAGGATTTGAAAGAAAAAATAAGGAGTCTAACTTAAATTCTGCGTTGTAAGAGGGCAGGAATCTATTGTTTTTAAAGAATTTTTTTACGGAACCGAAACCCTTTTTATTGAGCTTACTTGTCTTCTACATTATAGGATGACGGAGCCAAAAGACGTCAAGCATACTAATTCAGGTATAGAAAAAGAAGGCGACTGGGAAGAGATTACAGACTTTGCAGAAGATGTTGAAAAAGCTATAGAAGACACCTCTATCAAAAATGACTCGATAAAAAAATATAAGGAGTGGAGACCGAGAAAAGAAGATGATACAGAGAAAGTAAAGAAAAAAACGGTTAAACAGGCATCTATAGATAAGAAAAAGCCTGAAGAAGATAGTAATGGTTCCAAAGATTTAGTTGAGGCTTCTAAAAAAGTTGCTGAAGCAGGTAAAAAAGTAGGTAAACGCGAAAAGCCAGATCGGGAGATCAAAGATGCTTCAAAAGAAGTTAGCAACTTTGTAATGTCAAAAACGATAACGTCGGTCCGTAAATTTGAAGAAACAATCTATTCCGACATGATGCTACGATTCAACCCTTATTTCTTCGATACTAAAGAATTTTCTGTTGATATGCGTTCTCAGAAAAATGGTAGATACATATTAGGAGTAAACATACCTGATGAAGAGTGTAGAAACGATGTACAGACAAGATTTAGGGAAGATAAGTAATGTTTGAAATTATCACTCTGATAACGATGGTTGCTGCCCTTTTTATGGGTATATCAATAGGTGCATCGAGCGTTGCTGCAACCTTCGGACCTGTAAGCTCTTCAGGAGCAATGAACGTTCTAAGAGCTGCAATGATTGCAGGAATATTTGCATTTCTAGGATCAGTTCTACAAGGACAAAATGTCGCGGACACAATGGGTTCAGGACTGTTAATGGGAGAAATACAGGTTGCTCAGGCAGCCGCAATACTTTTTGTTGCAGGACTACTGGTTATTGTAAGTGTTCTAACAGATTATCCGATGCCAACCGCATTCACCACTACTGGAGCTATAGTAGGAAGTGCTTATGGTTTCGGAGATGCTGTTAACTGGGCAGAACTGTTTGACGTGGTAGCTTACTGGTTTGTTGTGCCTTTTGCGTCACTTATTATTGCATACTTTACTGCAATTTTACTGCAGAAATATATTCCGAAAGATGCCAAAAAACCTATAAGATATCTACTTTTAATCTCGGCATCTTATATGGCTTATACAACTGGGGCAGGTTCAGTAGGTCTTGTTGCAGGTCCAATGTCTGCTTTAGGTTACTCTCAAACTGCTTTACTGTGGTTTGGCGCTATTGCAATACTTTTAGGTACTTGGATGTACTCTCCGCGTATAATAAAGGCGGTTTCATATGACTACTCAAATATCGGTCCTAGACGTTCAATAGCAGCTCTTGCAGCAGGAGGAATAACGGCTCAGGCAGGAGTAATTATAGGGGCTCCGATTTCAGCTAACTTGGCTATTATAGCTGCAGTGATAGGGAGCGGAATGGTTGAAGGTAAGTCTAACAACGACTTACACAAGATAGGCTTTACTGTAGCAGCATGGGTGTCCGCATTTTTCATGGCGGTTTTACTGACTGCTCTGATAGGATACGTGGTTTAATAGGTGTCGCCATCTATATGGACTTCTGCATTATCTATAAAATGTTCTAAGTAATCTTCTTCCTCTTCAAACTCTCTAAGCTGCTCAGAACTTATCCTATAACGGACAAAATTTTCATTTCTACCGTGAAAACGTGTTTGGTACTGCGTTAGCCGTGTCTGATGCACGTTTCTCTCTTCAGCGTCATACTCTTCTAAATGTTCGAACACTACGGTTGTCATGTCGTAGGAAGGTTCACTGAGTTTATCTATTAGTGTTTGTCTATCCTCTTCAACATAGCCTTCAAGATCATCGATGTTACGTCCTAGATCTGCTTTAGCGCTTACACGGTACTCTTGAGCATCTCCTATACCGACATCTCTTAAAATAGTTAGTTCTACTCTTGCGCTGTCAGCTATAACTCTTTCGTCGGCTTCTTCGTAATCTAGTAGAAGTTCGTCTTCTAGTATCTCTGCTTCAGCTTCTTCAGCTCTGACAGCCATATCGGCATGGATTTCGGGTTCTTCAGGCTCGTCGTCGCCTAATCCTGGCACTCTGTCTAAACAGCCTGAAAGACTGGATATACCTCCTAAAGCAATAATTTGGCGTCTGGAGTACTTGTCGCTCATTCTTGTTAAGACCTCAAAAAGCTAATACTGTATCTCTTTATACAATAATTGTTGCGGTAAAACTGTTGTACTGAGAGAGCAGAATAGGTGTTTAGATAAATCCTAGATTTGCTGCTGTCAGCCATAAAACATAGACCGTAATCCAAATTCCTAGATTATAGGTTAACTTGACCTTTGACGACTTAATTAGGGGTAGACAGGAAACTATTATTCCGAATCCAAAGTACTGTAGAACGTAGCTACTAGGGATATAGCTTGTTTTAAACAAAGCTGCATCAATAAAGAAAACCAGTAAGAAAGCGGTAAGAAGCGAGTAGATACTTGGAATAGTTCTGTTCTCTGTAGAGCTTTTGTATACCGTTAAAGGTAGCATGGAGAAAATTAGAATGTAGAAAGTAAACGTGATTAAATGGTTGTTGACGTTTAAAGTAGGTTCAAGAGCTATCGGTATACTTTTGAGAACTAGAAGTGTGCTAACGGTTAGAGAAAATAATTTTAGCTCTGTTTTGTACTTGCTCATGTTTTTGAGAGGTTTAAGCATAGCTACTAAAGTAATAAGGCTTAGCTGTATAACGGTAATCCATCCGCTTGAATCAAGAAAATCATCATTGCCTGCATCATACTTAGTTATATTCTTGGTGCTATCAGCCAGATTGTTTTCTACTTCGTTTACTGTTTTCTCGTTACTTACGACTTCGTGTCTTAATGTGAACCAGTTCCAAAACTCTTTATGACCTTGGATTATAGTGGAGTCTCCGGCATTGTAAAGTCTTAGATGTTTGCGTTTGCTGTAGTAGTTTCCTTTCTCTAGCTGCGAGTATTCTTCAAGCCACTCGCCGGAGCCGTTTCTCTCTAAGTAGGCATATCTATCTGTTCCTTCGGCCTCTCTCCAGTCTTCCAGAGTTTCATTTGTTTCGGAAACAGGATTTTCAACTATAATATTAATTGAGTTGGATACGCCATCAAAAGAGTTGTTGACGCTGTAGTAAGCCCATATATCTGCTTCATTATCTTCAGGATAAAAGCTGTCGTCATAACTTGTAGCACTAAAACACATCAAAACAGTTATCAAAACAAGAATTGCTGCTCTTGTAACCATTCTAACAAAAAGTAGGGAACATGTGTTGAAAAGTGTTTAGAGATCTTGTCTCATGAAAATAGTGTACGCGGTCGCAAAAACTAGCATAGTTTGACTAATTAAGAAAACAAGATACCCTGATGCCTGCTGTAAACTCTCTTCCAATGTTGGAGGAAACTCGCCATCATACTCTGTACCTATCATTAGTCCTACATAATTCTGGTAACTAGTTGAGGGAGAAAATCGGGAGTAACGTTCAGTAAATCTTGTTCTTTCTGCCATGACTTCTTCCCTAGAATCTCCGGAACTATGATCGGGTTCAGGTCGATCCTCTATAATGCGTTCGCCTTCCACTTCTGTGTCAACAACTTCAATCTGACTAGGTTGAGCGTGATGGTTAGCAGAACTATCGTACTCATATATATGTCCTGCAACCATACCAAGGAGAAATGGTGTAGCTATAAAAATCATAAGTAAAACCATTGAAGAAATTAAAGCTCTTCTACTAGATCTTAATGCTGTTGAAAAAAGTATACCTAGGCCATAAAAGAAAGCCATATATACCACACTTCCTATCCACATAAAACCTAAGCGTGAAACTTCGGAAAGCTCAGGTAATTGGCCGATTCTAAATATAACATATCCTGATGCAGCTATGAAAGCAATTAGAAGAGCTAAGGCCACTGTAAATAAACCTGACAAGAATTTGCCGTTAATAACTTCGTCCCTATAAACAGGATAAGAAAGCAGAAGTTCTATTGTTCCTTCTTCCCTTTCCTTTGAAACTGAATCATAACTCAGTAATATAGCTAATATGCCTGCTGCAAGAGGCAGGTTAAAACCTGCCATAAACCCAAATACATCAATAAGTGAAGGTTCGTCAGGAGCAGCGCCGGCGCCCTGTTCATACCTGTCCATCTCCTCTTCAAACTCGTTTACGCCTAAATGTACTGAACCTACTGAAAGAAGTAAGAAAAGGCCGAAGATAAGAAGGAATTTTCTGCTCGAAAAAGTATCTTCAAGCTGCTTACGACCGATGTCCCACTTAGAACCCATTTTAATCACTTGTAAGTTTTAGATAAGCTGATTCTAGGGTTTCTTCTTCGATTTCAAGTTTAGAAATAGTAATGTTTTTCTTTACAAGTGTTTCGAATAGATTATTCCGTATATCTCTTTCTGTTTTGATTAGTAAGCAGCCATCTTTTCGTTTAAAATCTAGATTTTTTTCTTCAAGTATTTTTTCGGTTTTATCATTATTCTCAGTTTTTAAAAGAAGTTTATAGCTGCTATTAGAGCTGCTTAATTCTTCCTTTGTTCCACAAGCCATTACCACTCCGTCTTTTAAGACTGCGAAGCGGTCACAAAGAGATTCTACTTCGGTAGTCGCATGTGAAGAAAGTATAATGGTTTTATCTTTCTCTCTGTTTATTTTTCTGATTAGATCTTTGAACTCTTTTTTTCCCTGAGGATCTAAACCGGTTGTGGGCTCGTCATAGATGATTATCTCAGGATCTTTGATTAAAGACTGAGCTATACCTAATCGTTTCTTCATTCCTGTGGAAAAACCTTTAACCTTTTTGTCTGCTTCATCTTTAAGATCTACAAGCTCCAAAAACTCGTCTAGATCAGTTTTTTTCTCAGCGAGATCTGCAAAAAACTCTAAGTTCTCTTCGGCAGTTCTATTTTCATAGAAATTTACGTCGGCAGATAAATAACCTATTTTAGCTTTGGTTTCTTTGCTATGGTCGTGCAACTTTCCTTGAATCTTTATAGTACCTGCATCGTGTCTAATCAGACCTATAACTGTTTGAAATAGCGTGGTTTTACCTACGCCATTAGGTCCTAGAATACCAAATATTTCTCCTTCCTCTACGGATAGAGTTATGTCTTTGAGCACCTTTAAATCGCCATAACTCTTTTCTATCTCTTCAAGCTCTACCACATTATTCATTAGCTTTTACCTCCGTCCAAACTTTCTATAGACAAATAATAGCATCATAAGGCTGAGAGCCATTAGAGCTGCGCCTACTAAGTTCATATTACTTTCTTCTACGATGTTTACCCGTATCTCTTCAGTTTCTTCTGCATCCGTCTCGTCAGATAGTACGGATACTTCGATAAAGTCGTCGCCAACATCCGCATCTGCAGGTATATCAAGCTCTATTTCTACAGTTTCTCGGCCAAAAGGTTGTATAACATCTATTTCTTCAGCTTCTAGTTCATAGCTCCAGTCTTCAGGAGCCTCTGTATTTATCTCAATATTGTTTAATGCCACGTCGCCATTGTTTATGATTTCTATAGTTGATGAAACCGTTTCGCCGGGCTGTTCTCTCAAGTACTGATCTCTTACATTCATATTCATGTTTCTTTCTTGTTCTGCCCCCAAAATTTCTAACTCCACTGTTTCTGAGAGGGATGTACGATTATCCGCATTTATGTCTAGTTCATAGACTCCGGGATCAGTGTTCTGAGGTATAGATAAATCGGCGTTTAATGATTCAGAGTCTCCTGCAGGAACATAGATGTTTGATACTGTAAAGCCATCAAGGTCGAACGAGATGTCAATGGGCGAGCTGTGATTGCTGTCTAAGCTGAAGGTCTGGTTTTTAAGTCCGGTATTAGTTATCTCTAAAGTTATAGTAGTTTCGTCTCCTTGTTGAGCCAGAAAGCTTGAAGGTACTGACGTAGTCATGTCTGCAGAGCTCAATGTCTCGCTATCTGCATATATTTCAAGATCAATATATATTCCGTCGGGACTACTCCAGAGCCTGTTTATACCAAGGGATAGATTTTCGGAGATCTGAACTACTTCTCCTTCATTCTCATAAATCTCGTCTTGGGTGATGCGTTCTAAAACTCTTAATGATTCTCCGGTATCGTATCCTATTTTGAGTTCTTCGTTGTTTCGTGTGTTTCTATAGTATTCTATGACATGGTTTCCGAACTTCAGCTCTTCACCTATTTCAAGAGTTGTTTCTGCACTTTCACTGAATTCTTCTGCAGACAAACCGTTGAACGTTAACAAAACTATTGTTAAAAGGATTAGAAGGGATTTATGTCTCATAGTAACAGTAAAACAATATTCCTTTTTAACTCTGCAATAGTTGTTCGTTTAGAATAGAACATCTAAAACCTTTAATTGAGAATAGTTTTTGGAACAACAGTTTTCTATAAACGTTGTTTTAGTGCGAGAAAGGTCTTGAATGCTCATAAGGAAAGTCTAAATCGGGGAGGGATTTTTTATGGAAAACAAACTAGATAGTGTTGAAACTGTTAAAAAACGTAGCTGCACATTCTGCGGCTCTAAAAACCTTATACAAAACAAGAACTCTGGCGAACTAGTATGTAACAGCTGTGGGGGCGTCTTAGAAGACAATCTTGTAGAACAGTCTGCATCAAGAAGAGCCTTCAGCTTCGAGGAAAAACAGAGAAAAGAACGCACAGGCTCGCCTTTAACCTACACAAAGCATCACCGCGGTATAGTCACTCGTATAGGAAGCAAGAACATGGACAAAATGTCTGCGGATAAAAGAGGGCGTTACCACCGTATGAAAAAATGGGACCGGCGGCTGTCAGGATCCAAGCCTAGAAACATGAGGTTGGCACTGTCTGAAATGCAGAGAGTTGTAGAAGATCTCAATCTACCTAAAAGAATTCATGAGGAGTCGGCAAGACTTTACGAAAAAGCATGGGAGATAGAAGTAGTTAAAGGACGAAGAGTAGAAAACATTGTAGCTGCATTAATCTTCCTTGTCTGTAGGATGCAAAACGTTCCTAGAACGCTTGATGAAGTTGCAGAAGCTGCAGAAGTTGAAAGAACAGAAGTAGGTAGAAACTATCGTTACGTAGCCAGAGAACTCGATAAAAGAGTAGTGCCTGCTAAACCAGAAGATTTTACTCCTAGATTCGCTTCAAGTCTCGACCTTTCCGGTAGAACAAGAGGGAAAGCCCGGCAGATAATAAAAGATGTACGGGAAAAAGGCTTGATAGCTGGAAGAAGTCCTGAGGGTGTTGTGGCTTCAGCGCTTTACATCGCCTCGGTACTAGAAGGAGAGAAAAGATCGCAGAAAGAGATAGCTGAAACTGTAGGTGTAACAGAAGTAACAATTAGAAAAGGTTACAGAGAGTTCGCCGAAGAGCTAGGTGTTCTCGAAGAACTAGAAGATGCTAGAGAGCTCTAACTTTTAATACTTGATTTTCCTGGTGGAAGAACACGGATTATATAGTCTAAGTCAATGTCGTAGTCGTCAAAACGAGATCTTATCTCTTTAGCGACCTCTGATTTCTTACTTCTGCCAGGTTTTATCTCTACATGTTCTAAACAGTTCTCTTCTATAGCTTTTACCGGACCGCTTACAGGTACATAGACATCTTCTTCTACCTCGTATACTCCTACGGCTGCCTCCACTTTAACGTTTCTTAAGTAGTTTCTGTCTCCTCTAACTATGAATGCGCCTTTCGGCAGATATTCTCCTGGCTCAGGCTCTTGTGAAACCTGGTCAGGTGCAACATAGTAGACGTTGTCGGATCCTATACCTGCTTTCCAGGTTTTAGAGAATGTTATGGATGCTTTGGCTGCTTCTTGGCGAGTTTCTTCACCGGAGTCCTGCCCGTCTTTTATTACTACGCTAGGAGCGCCGTCGAAGTCTGCATGGAAGTAGAGATCGTTACTTTCCATATGTTTTTTCACAAGCATATCGTTTGTCTGTGAGTCTCTTCCACATAAGACGAGGTAGCCTTCAGACGAGTAGAACCACCGGTATTTTTCGAACCATTTCTTACTTCTCTTCTGTGTTTTGTCTTCTAAGACATCTTCTATATCTATCTCTTCTTTTTCAAGGCCGTCTAACTGTTTTTCTGTCTCTTCTTTCGCTTTTTTAACTTTTTTAATCTTTGATTCGGAGTCTTTAGCCTTGTCGTAGTATCTTGAAGCTGTAGCTTCTAAGTTGTCTCCTGGCTTAAGTTTTACGGTTTCACCATCAATTTTTACAGTATAAAATCTTTCTTGCTCGTTGAATCCTTTAATCCTGTTTGAAACACTGGTTTCAGATTCACTGATCCGTTTCTCTGTTTCTTTCCAGCCATACTTGTCAAGCGCTTCTTCAACCATCTCTTTGATCTCTTCGAGCTCCTGGTAGTTTTCGTATATCTTTTCTGCGGTCTCCCGGTTCTGTTCTGAAGACTTTTCTAGGCCTTGTATCTTACGTTTCTGCTGTTCTAATTGGGCTTCTAAACCTTCTTTCCGTTCTCTGTATGCTTTGTTGAGTTTTTTCTCTTCTTTCCGTTTCTCTTTGATATAGAAGTAAGTATCTAAGGCTTCGGAAAAGCTTTCAACATCTTGGGTATCGTACTCGCTGTAGGTCTGTAGTTCGAATGGGGAGGCACGTACAGGATCTTCGTCCTCGATATATAGCTGTGGTGAGAGCTCTCCGAACAGTACTTCGTTAATCTCCTCGTCTAACCTGGTTTTTTCGTCCTCCTCTAAATCGTCAACAGCTTTGTGTTTGTCTATACCGGTTCTCTCACAGATCTCTTCGGCGTATACTCCTCCGAGACTCAGGTCTGAAGCAATTTTACGTACTACTTCACCTTCTCCCAAGGTTTCAACATGGCTCTCTGTATCACGAGGATCAAAAGTTGGTTCAGGATAACTGTACTCTTCACCCACACGGATGGTTCTGTCGGCCCATTCTTCTTCTCTTAATGCTCCTATAATCTTATTGTCTTTCGTAAGCACGAAGTTACCTCTACCATAGACCTCGCATATTAGCTTGGTGTCTCCACTCTCAATTTCAAGTATCCGGTCAAAACCACGCTGCTCTATACTTGTGATACGCCCAAGATGTTTTCTAAGCTCCATAGCAAATCCTGGAGGCTTCTGAGGATTGTCACGTTTATACTTTGATAGAAAAACATGGTTAGGACCTATTATAACACGTTTCTTACCTTCACCGCCTACATAGACCTCTAATGTTAACTCATCTTTTCTCTGGTATACTTTCTGTACATGACCGTTCTCTAACTCGTCTAAATCATTCATTAAAAGTGAGAGGTCTAAACTGGTAAGCTCCATAAACTACTTTTTGAAAGGTGAGTTACAAAAAACCCGCTTAGTTGAAAGCATCGATACCGTCTTGAGTTGAGTCTCGTCCTGCCTGTTCGTTTTCAAACTGTCTTTTGAAGTCGTCCACAGAGTCAAGCTCGAAGTACTCTAAGAAATGGTCGGTAACATCAAGTATAGCGGTTCTACCGTCTTTCTCTTTTGAGATAAATCCTCTTTTCACCATCTCTTTCACATGCTGGTAGGCCCGGTTTCCACGTATATCGATAATATCGGTCTGTTCTACAGGCGCGTTGTAAGCAATAAGAGAAAGCGTTCTTAACTGACCTTCGTTCAGGTCTTGGTGAGGGGCTAGATGCGAGACATGTTCTAAATGATCTTTCTTTACTTTGAGTTCGTAGCCTTCAGGGGTATCAACAAGTTCAAGACCTCTGTCTTCATCTTCTAAGTCTTGTTGGAACTCTTCTATAAGCATGTCTACGTAGCCTATACTTCCAAGATCTAGGATGTCTGCTATCTGTTTGTTGTCTAAAGCTTCCTCGCTTAGAAAAAGCGCTGCCTCGAGCCGGGATTTTTTCTCTTCCATAACTACTGTACAGACCTGTTTATTGAAAAAGATAGATACATTTTTAGTTGAATACCTCGGGTTTCTGTTGAGGCTTTACTTCTAGGTCGCCTAACCATTCATCTTGTATACATTCTACTTTCTGTTCATTCTCTAGATGTAGTACGTGTAGAAACTTCTCGATCTTCTCCTCTTTATCACCGTTCTCTACCAAGTTGTTGAACGGTATTCGTTCCCTGCTTTTTGAAGATACAAGTGAGGTAACACGTGAAAACAAAGAGTTGACCTTCTCTTCAAGACTTTTCTCATCGATATCAACAGGATCATCCATCTGTTGTCGCAGCTCTCTTCTCTCCTCACGCCTCTCTTTAACTTCTAAAGCATCGTTTAAAGCAGTTTTAAGTTCGTCAAGACTCATTCTTCTACGTGGCCGAGGTTTTACAGGTATATCTAAATCCGGACCGGTCTCAAGTGAGGGTTCAGGATCTTCATAGACTTCGTCTTCAAGAAACTCTTCCTCCTCTTCAAAGTCCATAGGGTTTTCTGGTTCTTCCTCTACAACTTCTTCTCCTGCAACCGCTAAAGTCTTTATTTTCAGAAGTGCGGCACAAAGTCTTACGGCGCGTGCAGGAACTTCCAGATCAAACTCTTGAAGCTCTTGAATATATTCGCGGTATCTCTCTGTTAGAAGACAGATATCTATACTGTGAGGATCCATATCTGCTGTTAGTACTTCAAGTGTTTCTTCCCAGGGCTGCTCTGCTAGTTCGTTGATTTCATACTGTTCCATTATGTCTCAAACCATGCTTGATTCTAAAACCCCTCTTACTGAATCCCTCTAACAATGTTTTTAGACATTTCTACTATTTAACAAGTATGGTTGGTAGACCGGTTCTATTCTAAATAATACTCTCTATAGCTACCGTAGATATCAGATATGAGATGTACTAGGAGAACCGCGAACGTTAACTCAGCTAGAACTGTACTATAATTCAGTAGCAGTAGAGGAAAACCTATAAGTATGACTACATGGCTTATATAACGGCTCCATTCTGGTATAGTGTTGTCCAGAGCTTCGTTGTTGTCTGTTAAAATCTTTTTAGGACTTGAAAAAGCTAATCTAACCTCCTTAAAGTTCCTATCTCTTATAGTGGAGATTATAAAGTGGTCCAGATCAATTAAAGTGCCTGCAGCAATGCTGTAAAGCCAGTAGGCTGTAAACAAAACTATACCAGGAAAACCTGCAACCATGTAAATTAGAGGAAGGCTTACAACTGCTGAAATAATGAAGTGCTCGTAAGATTCCATTTTGTAATCACTTGTGCGTTATGCGTCTAGATCTATACTTCTCATACGAGAGACACCCTCTTTCATAGATACGCCGTAGGCTCTTTCAGCATGTCTAACAGTTATCTCGTTGTGGCTGATAACTATGAACTGGTTGTCATCAGCGTAGTCTTTCAGTAGCTCTGAAAGCTTCTTTGAGTTTTTCTTATCTAAAGCAGCATCTATCTCATCCATGATGTAGAAAGGACTTTCTTCATACTCCAAGATTGCAAATACGAATGCAATAGCTGTTAAAGTTTTTTCTCCTCCAGATAAAGCCTGTATTATGTGAGGATCTTTCTTAGGTGGAGCTGCCCTGATTTTCAGTCCTTTGTCTATATCATCATCTTCTAGAACTAGTTCGGCGTTACCGCCGTCAAACAGCTGTGTGAAGATACGGGAGAAGCTTTCCTGTAACTGTTCTAAGGTTTCCATGAAACAGGACCGTTTTTTCTTCTCAATCTCGTTAATCATATCTTCAATTTCAAGTTTTTCTCTCCTTATCTCGGATATCTTCTCGTTAAACTCGTCAAACTCTTCTTTCTGTTGTTTGTACTCGTCTATAGCCCTCATGTTTACAGGACCCATAGAGTTCTGTTTACGTAGTAGTTTCTTCTTTTTCTTTTTCAGGTCTTCTGGAGAAGAGTCTAGGCCTGGCAGTTCGTCTTCATCGTAGTCGTAATCCTCTAAATCGTCTTCGACATTGCTTAGTTCTGCTTTGAGCCGTGCTTTTTTTCCGCCGACATCGTCAACTTTGGTCTTAATCTTCTGTTTCTCTGAGTAAAGATCTTGTCTCTTGTCTCTCAACTCTCTCAGATCTTTTCTTATCTGTTTTTTCTCTTGAACTAGGTCTTCATCTGTTTCTTGTTTGTCTTCTTTCCTCTCTTTCATCTGTTTTAGTTCAGCGATATCTTTCTGTAGTTTCTCTATCTCTTTCTCTACTTCTTTTTTCTCTTCTTTCTTTTTCTCCGGATCTAGGCTTTGAGAGAGCTTTTTGTTCTTACTTCTACGTTGCTTTTTCTTACCTCCGCTCATAGCTCCGCCACGAGACATTACGTCTCCATCAAGAGTTACAACACGGATTCCGTCAATATTTTTAACTGATTCAAGGTCTTCTGCAATTAAAGTATCTGAAAACACGTGGTTTACGGCTTTCGCATATTTCTGATCGTAGTTAACTATTTCTGAAGCATAACCTATTACGCCTTTCTTTTTCTTAGCCATCTGTGACTTAGCGCTTTTTGAGCGGGTACTTATCTTGTCTAAAGGTAGCATCCGTGCTCTTCCAATGTTCTCTCTTTTCAAATAGTTTATAGCATCTAAGGCAGTGTTTTTATCTTCTACAACAACGTCTTTCATATGTCCTCCTGCAGCTGTCTCTACAGCTACAGCAAAACGGTTGTCGGCAGAGATAAGGTCTTGGAAGGCACCTAAAATCTTGTTGTTGTTCATAGATAGAACTGCGTCGACTGCTCGGGATCCTGTGTTCCGACGGTTCTTCATCTTTTCTAGCTCTTGAATGGTTTCCTCTAGATCTTCTACTTTGTCACGTTTGTTCTCTATCTGACCTTCTTTTTTCTCTATACGGTTCTCCAGATGCTGTACATCCGTCATTCCGGAGGAGTGCTGTTCATCAATTTCGTCAATTCTTTCCTGTTTCTGATCTATTTCAGCGTCTAACTCCTCTAGTTCTTCTTCAAGTTCTTCTATACGTTCTCTTTTATCGGATACGTCAGTGTTAATGTTTGCTAGCTGGTTGGATAATGCTCTTTTACGTACTATTAGTGTAGAGGCTTCTAGTTTTTCTTTACGTTGTTCAAGTTCTCTGTATTTTAATGCGAGTTCTTTCTGCTCTTTTAATTTCTCTAGGTATTCCTTTTTCTCTTCTAAAAGTATTTCTTGTTCTTGAAGCTTGGATTCGACTTCTTCAAGCTCTTCTTCAGCTTCTTCTTTCTTCTGATCGAACTTTGATACGCCTGAAAGCTCGTCAACTACTTTTCTTCTATCTACATCGCTTTGTTCAACAATCTCTGTTACTTTTCCCTGTCTTACGAAGTGGTATCCATCGGGATCGATGTTGCCTTTCCGTTTGATATCTTCTATAACTGATTTTTTACAGTTGGTTCCCTGGAATTTGTACATGGAGCTTCCGGCACGCGTAATTTTACGGCCTACAGTTATTTCGTCGGCTTCTTCGTCTTCTTCTAAAAATTCGTCGAAGATGCCGCTAGAGTTGTCTAAGTAAATGGTTACATGGGCGTAGTCAGCGGCTTTACGGTTTTCTCCTCCGTTGAAGATAAGCTGTGTCATCTTCTCTGCTCTGATCTTGGAGCTTCTACGGCCGAATACAAAGCTCATGGCGTCAAGAATATTGCTTTTACCGTTCCCGTTTTCTCCTACAATCGCTGTTAATCCTTCAAAGAAAGGTACGGCGGTCTTTTGTTGAAAGGACTTGAATCCTTTAGAAGTGACCTTGTTAATCTTAGTAGAGGTCTCTGTCTCTTGTTTCTGAACGGTCTCTGCCATGTAAAAACAGTTTACAGCCTACTGAATAAAAAGACTATGACAAGAAGGAAAAGGAAAGAGTTAAGGTGTTAGCCTGTCCGGTGTTCTTGGGAACAGGATACCTTCTTTCACGTTCTCTAGTTCGGCTATCTGTTTTACCAGTCTGTCGATACCAAGACCGTATCCTCCGTGTGGAGGCATACCGAACTTGAAGCTTTCTAGGTAGAACGAGAAGTCCTCTGGATCTGCACCTTCTTCATGTACGTACTCCATTAGTGTGTCGAAGTCATGCTGTCTCTGACCTCCGGAGGATAGCTCTAAGCCTTTGTAGATCAGGTCGAACTTTCTTGATGCGATGTCGTCACCTTCTACGTCCTGCATGTAGTAGAACTTTTCATCAGGATAACCGACTACGAAGAACGCTGGATGACCCTGTTCTTCGAAATGTTTTCCAAGAAGCTTCTCGCCTTTAGTATCTAAGTCGTTGTCGTCTTCAGGTACGTGGTCATACTCTTCTTTCAGTATTCTACGTGCTTCTTCGAACCTGACTCTTGGGAAATCGTCTTCAGGAATCTCTAAGTCGATTCCTAGAATATCTAGATCGTCTGCTGCTCGTTCCTGTACTTTTTCAAGTGTGTACTTGAGGGAGTCTTCCTGTACATCCATTACGTCGTGATGGTCTTCGATGAACGCTAGTTCAACATCGAACATTGAGATCTCTGAGATATGCCGGCTTGTCGCAAAGTCTTCAGCTCTGAAAGCTGTACCGGTCTCGTATACTTTGTCGAATCCTGCAGCCATTAACATCTGTTTGTATAACTGAGGGCTCTGGCTTAGGAAAGCTTCTTGGTCGTAGTAGATTACTGGGAATAGCTCTGCTCCTCCTTCTGCACCCATTTTGGCGATGGTAGGGGTCTGAATGTTGATGTACTCGTTTTTTTCGAACCATTCTTCCATTGCGTTGATGATATGGCTTCTAAGCGAGAAGATTGAATGTACTTCTGGCTGTCTCAAATCCATGAAACGTGCGTCTAACCGTGTTGCAAGATCTGAATCAATATCTTTAGAGATGTCCATTGGTAGAGGTGATTCTGCGTTGCTGATTATTTCCAGGCTTTCAGGATGGATTTCTCGGTTTCCTGGTGCTTGGTCGTTTTCTGATACCTGTCCGGTTACGTGTATAACGTCTTCTTTACCTATTTCTTGTGCTTTTTCGAATAGTTCTTCGTTGTCGTCTTCTTTGAATATTATCTGTATCTCTCCTTCACGGTCTCTTAAAATTACGAAGCTTATTCCTCCTAAGTCTCTTATTTCGTGTGCCCAGCCGGCTACGGACACTTTTTCTCCTTCATCTTCTGATGTTATCTCATGAGTGTATTTTCTTTCAATCATTTGGTTCTTCACAGTATCATTTTTTCTACATCTATTTTTTTATTGGCTTCGAGAGAAAAAAGAGGGGAAAGTAGATGGTTTTTGTTGGTCTAATTAGGGGAGTTGCTTATTCTTCAGGCTGTTCGTCTCCGTTGAATGCTTCGTCGAACTCTTCTTCAAGTTCTTCTAGAAGACCGTTCTCGTTCTCTTCCTCTTCAGGCTGTTCTTCTGGTTCTTCTTCAGGCATTTCTTCTGTTTCAACGTTGAGTCCTTGTTCTTCTAACTGTTCTGCTACCGCTTCGTCAGCAGTGTAGAGCACTACGTTTTGAACACCTAGACGTTCAATCTCTTCTAGGACAGGTTCCTCTATCTCGTCTTGTGTTTCATTTTCTTCTAACTGTGTTTGCTCTTCTGTTTCGTTTGGTTCAGGCGGTGTTTCTTCTTCAGGTACAGCTTCGTCGTCTTCGGTCATGTTCTCTTCTTCAGGAGCCGGTTCTTCTTCAGGCATTTCTTCTGGTACTGGTTCAGTCATTGATAGAAGTACTGGGCCTTCGACCTGGGTTTCAGCTATCTCTGTAATAGCTGTTTGATCAGGCTGTCCGTGAACTACTACTGCTTCTTCAGCTTCGTCCCAGAACATCTGTGAGACTGCTACCGAGGTCTCTGAGGCGGTTTCTCCATAAACCTGTGTTACTTCTTCTACAAGTTCATGGTCTTCTACCTGTTGGACTACTTCGTCAGAAACTGCTTCCGGACCACCGATCACGATAACTTCTGAAGGCTGAATCTGTTCTATTTGCATCAATGCTTCCTCTGATAACTCTTCAGAGTCGGTAAGCATCAATGGTAACTGGAAGTTATTGGATACGGATGAGGCGACTAGAAAGTCTAAGTCTTGCGCCGTCAGCAGTGTAACGTTCTCCATTTCCTGTGGTTCTTCCTGTGCGTGTGTTATAGCAACCCCTGAGATTAGAGCCAGTGAAAGTGCTAATACAGCAATCAATCTCATGGTCACACCGTTCAATAGGAGCCAGCTTTAATATTCCTAATGGATATGATGTGCTCTAGGACAGTCTTAGCCGGAATAAACTCTTTATAGTGCTTGACCTCAAGGAAGCTTTTTGTTTGAGATGCTTTTCAACAATACCCGGTGACTGAAGGAAGGCTATAAAGGAGTTTACACCTCAAATAAAACTGTTTACTTTCGATGATGAGGTTTATGACATCGTCTGATCCTCGACGCTGAAGAGGGATGATGACAACTTGAACACCTCTGAGAAACTACTTTTCCATTTCTCCAAAAAAGTTATTTTTAATAAGCGGCGTAGAGAAACAGTTTTGTAAGGAAATGGTATCTGAAGAAGACCAACTATACGTAAGAGTGGACGGCTATAAAATACTTTTACAAGACTTAGAAGCCGTAAGACAGATAATAGAAAATATTAGAGAGGCTTCAGAAGTACTCTCACAAGTCAGAGACGTTAAAGAGAAATCTATCGACACAATATACGAGAACGTTGACAGACTGAACGACAAACTTGAAGACGTTGAAATGGAGATGCCGGAAGTAGATGGAGCACAGACTGCAACTTATGCTCCTCAAAACACTGATGAAACATCAGAGATTGATGACTCTGTAGAAGAGCTTCACTCTGAGTTAGAGACTCTTCAAGACGAACTATCCGGATTAGGAGATAACTAACCCTTCATTTTCCTTAATTAGAACTCAAACAGTAGTAATTTCTAGCCTTTTGTATGTATGTTCTTATAGCTAGATTGAGGTTTTGCCGGGTACAGGACTCGAACCTGTGAACCCCTGCGGGAACGGATCTTGAGTCCGTCGCCTTTGACCACTTGGCTAACCCGGCTGCCTGTACTTATTTGGTGTTACAAAAGTTTAAACTAGACTCGGTAACTGTGGTTAGAAATTATAGAGAAAAATAAGTAGATATGTTTAAAGTTCGGCTACTGCTTCTTCAAACACGTCAAGCTCTTCTTTAAGTGTCTGAATAGCTGTCTCGAGAAGGTCTTCGTTACTGTAGCCTGAGGTTGATTCGATTCTGAACTGGTATGTTTCGTCATCCAGTTTTTCGTATCCTACTGTTCCGCCTTGATGTTTGGCGTGTTCTTCTCCTGTTCCTAGTACTGCTGTTGCTTCAAAGTCTAATCCTTGATCTTCTTTGAGTGTTACTAGTACGGTTTCAGGGTTTACAGGCTCTGCTTCATCGTTATCTGCTTTCAGGTCTTCTGCTAGTACTGTTCCTGGTCCTTCCTGTGTAAGTGCTATGTTTACCTGGCTTTCTTCATCAACGTTTTTCGGTATTGTGAACGGAATCTGGCCTACTCTGTTTGCTAATACTTCATCAAGAAGTCCTGACTCGTTTTTGACTACGTCTAGTTCTTTGATGGCAAGTGTTGGTACTTTTATCATCATTGAACGTCGTAGGGAGTTGGCTACTGCTTCGTTGATACCTTCAACTTTGAGTTTAAGAACGTCTTCTGTCTCTTCAACTGTTTCAATATCCATTTTGACCACTTTAGACTCTTCTTCCTCTTTTACCGCCTTTAGCTCTTACGCCGTCGTGCGGTACAGGGGTTACGTCTTCGATGTTACCTACTTCTAGGTCGCTTCTGGAGATTGCTCTGATTGCTGGCTGTGCTCCTTTACCAGGCATCTTCATCTTGCTTCCTCCTGGCGCTCTTACTTGGATATCTACTTTTTCGATTCCTTTCTCTTTAGCTTCTTCTGAAGCTTGTTTAGCTGCTTTCATAGCTGGGAAAGGAGATCCTTGTAGTCTTCCTTTATCTGTTACCATTCCTGCGCTTACTCTAGCAATTGTTTCTGCTCCTGTAGCATCAGTTATGTGAATCATTGTGTTGTTGAAGCTTGAGTAAATGTTTACGATACCTTTCTTTGTCATTTGTTACACCTATTCTTCTTGTTCTTCTTCTGTTTCTTCAGGGTTTTCTTCCGCTTCTTCCTCTACTTCTTCAACTTCTTCTGTTTCTTCTGGTTCTGGCTTTCTTACTTCTAACTGTTTCTCTTCTTCTTGTGTTAGTAGGTAGCCAGGAATGTTTACTTTCTGTCCGTTGATGTAGACGTGTCCGTGTGTTACTAGTTGTCGGGCTTCTCTTACTGTGTCAGAGTAGCCTCTTCTGTTTACAGCTGTCTGTAAACGTCTGTTTAGTATGTCTGTTGTGTTAAGTGTTAGAATATCTTCCAGTCCTGACTTCTTTGTTATAAGTCCTAGACCGTGTACTCTTTCAATAAGATCTTTTCTCTGATCTTCATCTTCTTCAGCGATCAGTCTTCTTGCTTCTCTTCTAAGGTTTCTTAGTTCGCTTTCTGCTTTGTATACTTCTTTCTTGTTTTTGAGACCGTAGTCTTCTATGAGCTTGTCTTCTCTTTCAATTCTTTCTTGACTCCATCCTTCTGTCGGTGTCTCGTACTGTTGTTTTAGTTT
The DNA here is from genome assembly GCA_001563905.1 of Nanohaloarchaea archaeon B1-Br10_U2g19. Lineage (GTDB taxonomy): Archaea > Nanohalarchaeota > Nanosalinia > Nanosalinales > Nanosalinaceae > B1-Br10-U2g19. The sequence continues at coordinate 6,393 of LKMO01000006.1, read as the reverse complement.
CTTTACCATTATTCGTCGCCTCCGTCAGGTGATGCTTCTTCCTGTAGTCTTGCTCTTGAAACTCCGATCTTGCTTCCTGATCTGAATGAGGATTTGGTCTTCTGACCTCTTACTGGTAGACCAATCTTGTGTCTCCATCCTCTGTAGCTTGCTATCTCTTTCAGTCTTCTGATATCGAACTCTTCTTTGAGTTCAAGATCTGATTCGATTAAGTGTTGGTTGTCTCCTTCGTCTCTGTCGTGTCTCCTGTTTCTAATCCATGAAGGGAGATCTACTTGGTCAGGGTTCTTAATCATTTCTTCAATATTGTTGATCTGTTGTTCAGATAAGTCACCGAGACGTGTATCTGAATCTAAGTCTAATTCTTTTCCTATTGCGTTAGCGTATCTTTCGCCAACTCCTTTTAGTCCTGTTAATGCTTCGGAGACTGGTTTTGTACCGTCAACTCCTGTTCTTGCAATTCTTACAACTTCTTGTGTCTCGGCCATAGTATAACCCGTAACTCCTAAATCTGAGTTAAATCTTATAAAGGTGAAGAAAGGGATGAAGGAATTTAATTTAAATCCTTCTATTTTTCGTCGGTTTTCTTGATTAAGTGGTAGCCGAACTCGGTTTTTACAGGTTTAGAGATCTCTCCTACATCCATGCTGAATACTTTTCTTTCGAAAGGCTTCACCATCTGACCTTTACCGAAGAATCCTAGGTCTCCGCCTTTGTCTCCTGATGGACAGTTACTGGCTTCTTTTGCCAGTTCTGAGAACTCTTTACCGTTGTCTATCTGTTGTTTAATATTTTCTGCTTTCTCCTTGTCGTCAACAAGGATATGTGATGCACGTACTTCTGATGCCATAAAACTTGTTTTTGTACCGTGAGCTTTTATGGTTAAAGAGAAAGAAAAGGGTAGAGAGTTTAGGCTACTGGTATGTACTCCCATTCCAGCGATGCCAATTTTCCATCAATATCCTCTTCCACTATATTTTCAAGTCTGACACCGCTACGGTCTTCATACTCTTGGTTTAATGCGTCTTCAATGTTTTCTTCAGTTACATATTCCTCATCTTCAAATACTAGGTTGGTGTGGTATAAGCCAGGAGAATCCGGAGGGCTTATCTTGAGAAGAGACTCTGCTCGGTACTTTACTTCGTCCATTGATAGATATTCTCCGCCACTAAAAATGTACGGTTCTTCGAAGTTTTCCGCATCAGGCATATTGGAGAATAAGAGTTCGAAGTCTTCGTCCTCATCTGTCGGTCTAGTTGCTTCTCCGTTTCTAGCATCGATACGGTCTTCGTGGTCGTATGTTGCTACAATTGTGTCGGAGCTGACGCCTAAGTGATGGTTTTCTAAAAAGAGATGGTCTACTTCTATGGTTTCTCCTGCTTCTAAGATGTCATAGCCTCCATACTCTCCTTCAGGTTCGGCATCAGACTCTTCCTCAAGATGTTCTATGACTTCGTCTTTGCTGAAGTCTCCTTCCAGTACAAACTCGCTTGCATCTCCGGAGATCTGAGGCATTGTAACTATTGACGCTACATCTTCTTCATCTATACCGAAATAATCTTTTAGTCCTCCCATTTTTACCTCGGATTCTGCTTTTTCGAAGTTGGTATATCCGAATGCAGGTTCGTGGTCTGCATGTAGCCAGTTGCTGAAATGATAGGGTTCTTCTCCACTGCTTTCGCTTGTAGAGTTAGAACATCCTGCAACTAATGATCCTAAAACTATACTGCTGGTTCCAAGTAATTCTCTGCGTTTCATATTATTTGTTCTTTAGTAAAGTTATAAAAGACTTTTCTACTGTGGTTAAGACTTAAAGGTTTTTTTGTGCTGTTTTAGTATCTTTTAGATTGTTAAAGTAGTTTATAGGCTTTTAGAACTTCATATTACTTAATAGGTTAAAGGTTATTTTTAAGCCGAAATAGAAAAATAATATTCCTATCGGACTCTAAAAGAACAGTAGTTCTTCCAACAAACTCTCTGCATGTTAAAGACTGTAACCTGATCGAAAAACTAAGAAGACTTCAGTAGCCAGATTTCAGATACAGAAACTCTAATACATGGTTTAGATATAGAACCAGGTTAGGGCGACTAGGATTATAACACTTATTAAGACTAGCTTTAATGTAGAAATGCTTGCTCTGGCTGCTGTACCTGCAACAGCTTTGCCTTTAGGAGCATTCTTCTTCAGACTGGAAAACTGATTTTCTAACTTATCTGTAATATTTTCTTCCTGTTGTAACTCGCTTTGAAGCTTATTCCGAGTGGTGTCAATATCTTTCAAAACAGTTTTAGCTGATGACTTATCAGACATGAACTCTAAGGTACTTTTCTCGTTCTGCATAATAGTCTCTAGATTCTCCAGATAATGCAGACAGTTTTCCATTTCCTGTAATATTGTCTCATCTTCTCCAAGCATCTTCTTGAGTTCTCCCAATTCTTTCTCTATCTGCTGATCTATCTTCTTAAGCTCTGCTTCTTCGCTATTCCCGTGTTCCAGTAACTGTGAAAGTTCTTTACCTTCCATTTCGGCTTTCTCTATATCTTCAGGAATCTGAATGTGTTTAGAATCTGTTAGAAGTTGTTTAATCTCTTTTTTATCCATCTCAAGCTCTTTTTAAAGTCTTCCTGCAAGATGTTCTAGGTTATCCTCTTCTGTCTCAAGACGGTTAAACTCCTTTACAAGTCGTTCTTCGTGTTGTAAAATTCTTCTGAAGATTTCTGCAGAAAACCTTATCTCTTCGAGAGTTTCCTCTGCTGCCCGAAAATTTCTCTCCGCAAAACTTCTGTTACCGGACTCTTGAATTTTCTTAAAATTGTTAATAAGTTTTTTTAGACTCTGATTGGCCTCTTTAAAATCTTTCTCGGCGGTTCCTTCCATCTGCTCTATAATCTGCTCTACATTTCCGCCTAGTTTGAGCTTCTTCTTCTATATCTTTTAAAATCTGATCGGTCTCTTTCTCCTCTTTCTTCAGCATCTGGAGAATTTTTTCCATCTTTTTCTCGGCATCCTCTATTTCTGCAGTGTTTCCTGTATTCTCTCCGTCCTTAATCTCTTTTTCCTCGGCTTTCTCAGCTTTCTCAGTTCTTTTCTCATCTTCGGAGAGCTTCTGTTCAACTTTCTCAGCCTCCTGCTGATCATGCTCAATTTCATTCTCAAGATTCTCAAGTTGGTTAAAAGCCTTCTCTATATCCTTGTTCTTCCGGCTCACAGGTAAAAAACTAGTTTAGCTTGGTTAAGAATGTTCTCACTCAGGTTTAGAGAATATAGCCCCCCCCGGATTCGAACCAGGGTCAGCGGCTCCAAAGGCCGCTATGATTGACCGCTACACCAGGGGGCTTGTAAGTTAAACTGTTTACTCTAACTCTTAAAAACTGTATCTATTTCATATAGTTTTCCTGGATTATCTGCGCTACATTTTTGCCTATAAAGTTGTGTGTTTCAGGATTATAGTGAGGGTCATATTGGAATCTGATCCTGTTTTCTTCTCCATAGGAGGACATATTTTCTGAAAGGTCGTAGTATGTTATGCCTCTAATTTCTTCCATTGCAGGTATCTTGCTTGTGCCTATATTGATAACGATAAAGTTGTGTTCGTTGTCTTCTGCTTTTGAAACAGTTTCATTGAGTATTATGTTTGGTTGTTTTTCTGAGGCAGGTCTTGCCTCTCCATAGTTTTCTGAAACATGATCATTTGCTCTCTGCCAGAGGTTTTTATCATATTCCTCCATCTCGCTTTGCAGTTTTAGAATATTCCATCGATATGAAATATAGCTTACTAAGTGAGAGTGTTTTCTCAATAAGCCTGTTTCTTCTGTAAAGAATTCGTCTTCACGATCTATATGTCCGAGACTATTCGCAGAATCATTCTGATCTATAGTAATTGTGTCGTTCTCTATTAGATGAGAGCTGTCTCTATGAAGAACTGATTCGCTCACAAAGAAGACTACGTGATCTATATCTTCATAATAATCGCTGAATCTATAATGGAGATACATATCACCGAGACTATAACCGGGAACACCATGGTTCAGTATTTCAGCATTTTCTATTTCGTCTTCAGCTATGTCGGCAAACCTTTCTCCTCGCGGCACTCCTTCTCCAAAAGTAAGGCTGTCTCCATATACGGCTATACGTGTTTTATCTGTCTGCTGAGGATACTCGTAATCTCTTAATCCTTGTGAGTTAATTCTGTAGATTACAGAAAAGTCTGATGTGGTAGCCAGTACGTCTGTATTAGGTGCAAGCTGTGAGACGCGTAGGTCTGCCTCAACAAATAGTTTGTCTGGTAGTCTGTCAGGGTTGGTTAGTTCTTGATCATATAGTCGGAAATCTATATCATTCGTGTGCCCTACAACTTGTAGAGATATTTCGCTTATCAGGAATATTATAATCAGTATTGATAGGAAAAGTACCACTCTATTCTGGAAAACTTTCTTTCTCTTCAATTTATCACATCTTTTGAAAGAAGAAGGTTAGACTTATTTTCATCTTCCTTCATTATTTATTTTCTTTAGTTCTTCAATTGTCTCAGTTGTTAGATGGTGTTTGATCTTTTCTGCCTGCTCCTCTGCGTCTTCTACATCTAATATTTCTTCCAAGAACTTTTTCAGTATCTCATATTTTTCTGTTATGTTTTTTGCTTCTTTTTTGCCGGGAGGGCTTAAAGTGAATCCTTTGTAGGGAGCTCTACAGATCAGTTTTTCCTCTTCCAGTTTTTGGATAGCTTCTGAAGCACTAGCATCAGATACTTCTAACTCTGAAGCCACCTTTGAGGTTGTTGTTGAAGACTCTCCGCTATCTGTCAGCCGGTATACTGCTTTGAGGTAGTTCTCTCTGGACTCCATGAAATTATTTTAGGGCATCAGTTAGAAATAAGTTGGCTAAATCTTCCAGAATAAAAAGAAGAAATAATAATAGTGTTAGATTAGATCTTTTGGAACGATTCTCCTACAGTTCAGGATCTTCTAGAGGATCTTCTTCGAAGTCGTCATCGAAGTCGTCTTCCAGAGGATCATCATCGAAGTCATCTTCCAAAGGATCGTCTTCTAAGCCATCGTCCTGTGGTGCTGGCTCTTCCGGTGCAGGTTCTCCGTCAAGACATCCTGCTGCGATTACGGATAGTGCCAGTAGACCGACTAGGACTAGTGATGATTTTCTCATAGAGAAATACTAGAAACAGTTATTTTTAAGTCTATGGAGGCGTTAATAGGGGTTTTAAAGCTATGGGTCGTTTGTGAGAACGTTATTTGAGAAACTTGTTCTTAAACTAATTTTTCTGACTGAAACAGTGCTGTTAATAGAATGTTGAGACAAAGCAGAACATGAATCCGTGTATCCCCTTCAAGTATAAGTTTCTCTAACAAAACCCTTTTACAGAAACAATGAACAAGAAGGAGCTGTACAAACAGAAGATGGGCATAATCAATAAATGCGGAGGACATAAAGAATGGAACAGTTTCTCAGGTGTTAACAGACACGGCGACGAGTACAGACATTTTATGGTGAAAAGCGCAATATATGAGATACTTACCGAGAAAGGACACGAAGTCCGTACAGAAGTAGAGGTACCCAACGACTGGATAGTAGATGTTATAGATGCGGACACAGCACATATCTACGAGGTTGAAACCGATCTATCTGATGCAAGCAGAAAAAGCAAGGTAAAACGGTATCTGCAAGCTGAATGTATGGGTCCTGTTATAGAAGACATAATCTTTCTCGACCCGAAAAAACTTCCTACAGACCTGATAGAACTAAGAAAAAAGCTGGAAGAAGAACTAGTAATCTAAAAATAAAAAGAAATAAGCTTGTTGCGTTGGTTTACTAAGTCAGGATTATTCGGCTTGATCTTGACCGTTTTCTTCTTCAGTTTCTTCAGCTTGATCTTGGTCACTATCTTCTTCAAACTCTTCTGCCGGCTGCTCTTCAAACTCTTCTAACTCTTCTACGTCTTCAGGTAAACCCTCATCTATAGGTTCTTCTCCAACATCTTCTGGAGCACCTGTTTCTTCAGGAGCTGGTTCTGTAGCTTCGCTGACATTGTCAAGAGCTGTCTGTAAACCTTCTTGAGCTTCTTCTGGAGCATTCTCCATTGTTGTTTGGAGACTGTTTTGAGCTCGTTCAACCCCTTCTATGTCTGCTTCACCAGCTCTTTCTGCGGCATTTTCCAGTCCGTTTGCTGCTCTTTCTGCTGCTTCAGAGTTGCCTGCTTCGATCATTGCATCTGCTTCAGCTGCTCTTTTCTCTGCAACATCGCCAGGGCTAGTGGTTCCTAGAGCCATTCCTGCATTGTCTACAGCAGTTTCAATGCCGTAGAATGCGGAGTCTGGTGTAAACCATCCTGTACTTACTTCTGGTTCTTCTGCCTCATTTTCTTCCAGAGGCTGTATCTC
>LKMO01000013.1 GCA_001563905.1 Nanohaloarchaea archaeon B1-Br10_U2g19 | reverse complement strand
GCTCTTCAAAATATTCTATATAATCCAGTATATAACTTCCGATCTGGTTGTAGCAGAAGTCTGCGTACTCTTCCAGCATTGGTTAACTCTCGATTTCAACCTGGTTGTTAACGGAGTTTGAATCTTTTCCTATATCTTCAAGTACAGACTGTGGGTCTGAATAATAACGCGCGATTAAGTCTCCTACATCTCTATAATGTTTTATCTGTTCTTCTTGCATCCATTTTAGAATATGTTGACGGTTCTCTAACTCTTTAAGCATAGCTTTTCTATCTCCGCCAGTCTCATGAACTATGTCTTTCAAGATAAGTGACTTTCTAACAGTATCATAGGTATCGGTCTCAGGATCCCATTCAAATACTTTGTTAGCATCTAATCCTTGGCGTTTGTCATACTCTTCTATTTCATATATTCCTGTGATCCTTCTAACATACTTGTTGCCTCTTCGTATTCTCTTGATAAGCATTATAGCATCTAAGGTCTCGATAAGGCTTGGAGACAGATTGATAGGGTTGGTGGTAAGTCTGTCCATAAGCATGTTCAGGGAGTCTGCGTGGATTGTAGACAGACCTGTGTGTCCTGTTGCCATCTGCTGGAACAGGATGTATGCTTCCTCTCCTCTGACCTCTCCGACGATAATATATTCCGGTCTCTGACGCAAGGATTCTTTCAAGAGATCGTCCATTGACACTTCACCTCCGTCTTCTACGCTTGAACCGAATCCGCTTCTAGCAACTTCAGGTACCCAGTGGTCGTGAGGTAGACGGAGCTCAGGAGTATCTTCGATAGATACGATTTTCTTTTCAGGTCGGATGAAAAGCGACAGAGAGTTTAGCTGAGATGTTTTACCTGCACCGGTAGTTCCACATACAAGTACCGATTTCTCGTGTTCGATAAGCGTCCATAGGTAGCTCAACATTTGAGCGTTCTCTGTCTCGAAGTCCATCATATGGATAGGTGTTAAAGGATCTTCTGTGAAACGTCGGATTGTAAAGTTTGAACCTTTTCTAGCAATATCTGTAGCTAGTGTTGCCTGTATTCTTGAACCGTCTGGTAGTGAACCGTCTAGTAAAGGCTGAGAAACGCTTATCGACCGTCCGCATCTTTGCGCTAGCTTCATAACGAAGCTGTCTAATTCCTCGGGATCTTCCCACATCACATTTGTTTTTATTGAACCGAATTTAGGGTTTCTGTGATATGCGTAAACCGGTATGTCTGTACCGTCGCATGAAATATCTTCAATCTCTGTATCGTTCATTAAAGGCTGCAGTCTTCCTAGTCCTGCGAAATCTCTTTTTGAATAGTATCTTATAACTTCTCTCTGTTTGTTTGAGAGAGAAATATTGTATTTGTCGACGATAGTATCAATTTTTTCTTCTAAGTACTTTTCGGCTTCTTCAGTCTCCAGATCTGTGAAATCTATGTCGAAGCTTCTTTCTAGTATATCATGTATCTTTTCAAGAATTCTTTCTGTGTCGGGAGTTAAGTCGGGTTCTACTACTCGGTAGATTAGTTCTCCTTGCTCCTCATCCCATGTGATATGTGCCCATGCGTACACAACATCTCCTTTTTCAGGATTTTCCGGTACCAAGGGGTAGCTGATATCTACATCGGAAAGACTTTGGTTGCCTTGATTTTCATTTTGTTCAACCATCTCGGGCTCAAACTTTCCTGGTGTAGGTACTTCTATACCGCCGTTATCTCTTACAACTTCTTCTTCCTCTTCATTATCTTCGTATAGCTCAGGGTGTTTTACTCTTCTTAGTTTCTCTGTTAGCTGTAAGAATTTGAATGACATTACTCGGCACCTATTATAAATTGGTTATCTCTTTTGTAAACTTTAACCTCTCCGCCTTGGACGGAGCCTTCGAAATCGAAGTTTTCGAGACTGTTGAGCCTATACTCTCGTCTTTGACCCTCCATTAAGATGTTTACTCCTTCGTCGAAGGTGACGGTATAATCGCTACCTCCAAGGTCTTCAGGGAGTTCTAAAGACTTTTCTGCTCTATCAGCACCTCTTAAATGTAGAAGAGTGTCTGTGAGCTCAGTAACTATAACAGTCTCTTGTTTATCTTGCGTAGAACTCATTATATCCTGCTGATAATTGTTAAATACTGTTATTGTACCTAGAGCTATTATTAGCCCCATTCCAAATGTTAAAACTGCTTCTATAGCTAGATATTGTCCTTTCATAGTTTCACCGCAATGTCACGTCAACTACTGTTCTTTGACGTTCTATAGATTCTCCTGTGGAAAGTGTTACACTATCTTCTCCAGAATCAAACTCTGTACCTCTATTTGAAAGTGTTATCTGAACATCTCCTGAAGCTGTTGAACCTTCAGGAGCCTGTAAGTCAACTTTTCTTAACTGGGTTCCTTCAGGGGTCTGAGTCAGAAGATTCCGGAACTCTATCCTGTAAGTTATCAGTCTTTCGCCTGCTCCGCTCACAGGTTCTACGGCTACAATGCCCGAAGAATCTTCGCCTCCGATACCGTAGTCTCCTGCGTCGGTTTCATTAATTATACTTAGGTTCTGTAAGCTTTGACCTCTTATCAGTGTCCATGTATCTCCGGGGTAAGGAATATTGTCTGCGTTTGTTCTTATGTCGATAAAGTTTTTCTCTTCGTTAATCTGTATATCGGTGTTCCCGGAGCTTGTATCAAGCTCTAAGCTCACTGTTTCTGCTGCACCTGAGCCGCTGTTGCTGACCTCTAGTATTTTATCGTGGAGCTCCATAACTTCTGATTCTACCTGTTCTAGATCAGCTTCGGCCTGACCTTTCTGAAGCAGAGGACCTCCCCAAACATAAGCAGTGGCTATAGCGGCAACAATAACGGTAGTTATTAGAGTGGCTGTAATAGCTTGTGTTTGGCCTTTCACAACTAGAATAAGGAAAAAGTTAGAATATAAAATAAAGGGAGGAAACGTTTACTCTCCTGTTTTAACAGGCTGGTTCGTCTCCTGTTGAGATCGAGCAGGTGTAGTCGTCTGCGTCATCTCCTGAGCCTTGTTCAACAAGGTGAACTGTTGTACTTTCTCCTGCGTTAGGCATTGCAACACCTGTATCACAGGTTACTCGGTCATTCTCAGTCAGATAAAGTTCTGTAATTTCTTCATCTTCTTCTCCTTCGTTCTCTAATGTCACTTGTTCGTCAAACTCTTCTATATCGCAGCCAGACCAGTCATGAGCCCATCCTTCTTCGGCTCCAACAAAGTCTTCATCTAAGTATGACTCTGTGAATGTATCGCCTTCTAAGCTTGAGGCTCCGCCTCTACTGTATTCAAGTCTTAGGACAGCTTCGCTACTGTCTTCAACTAGGTATAGAGGTGCTTCTTCATTGCTCTCTATACGTACTTTCATTGTGTCGGAATAGTCTTCATGCTCTTCTCGTATTACACTGTTAATATTGGCGTCGACGTCTTCCATAAAGTCTAACTGGTCGTCACCTATTTCCATAAGCTCCTCTACTTGTGTGTAGAGTACTCCGATCATTGCTACGGTTATTAGTATCATTAGAACGACTGCGATAATTGGGGTTATACCTTTTCTCATCATGAATTGTGACCTTGTATAGGTGTTGTATTAGTTCTTTTTTATAGTTTAGAGTTTTTAGCAGGAAGGACGTCCTGTATTAGAACATACATGGGTTGAAGATGTGCTGTATGGTCCGTTGAGCTCTATCCATACGTCATCATCGTCTTCTGAAGGATACTTCTCAGTGCTGTTTAGTGTTACTGTTCCTTGAGAAGATAGTCTTACGGTTTCTTCATCTTCAAGATCTTCGTCCTCAAACCTCCAACCGGTACCATCACCTACAGCGCTGAAGTCTATATACATTAGAACGCTTTTTTCACCGCTTTGTTTGAAATTTAAAGGGATGGAGCCAGTGTTTCTAACTGTTGTAAGCATATAACCATCAGTTCCGTTGTAAACGTATTCTATATTCATATTGGACTGTGTTTCTAACTGTTCTTGGCGTAAGTCTTCCTCGAAACTTTCTTGCGCGTCTTCTTGAAGAGTGTTGATAAAAGTATAAGCTGACGCAGTTGTAGCAATGCTTATAGTCAAAAGCATTACTGTTGCTATTACAGGTGTTATTCCTTTACTGGTCATTTGATGTTTTTTCAAACTTTTTACGTAACTTTCTCATTCTTTCAGAGTTTTCGAAATCGTTTCCGGAATTTTCGTTAGATCTGCCTAGATCTCTGCTCTGGTTCTGCGATCCTCCGGTTTGACGTCTTCCGCCACTAGATTGTTGGCTTTGACCTCTGTTCTGGTTATTGTTCTGTCTTTGGCTTTGTTGACGTCTTTGTGAGTTTCTTCCTGATCTGTTATTGTTTCCTGATAGAATCTGATCTTTGTTTTCAGAAGTATAAGATCTTTTAACACTTTTATTTAGTTGCTGAAGGTTTTCAACTACTTCCTCGTTCGACTCTTTCATGTCTCTAGCTACGTCTTCCATTCTGTCTCCTATGGCATCGGCAATTCTTCCGTGGACGTCATTTATTACTTCTCCCTCTAGATCTGCTTCAGAGGCCTCACTAAGAAGATCCATAAAGGAGTTCATATTGTCGACAACGTCATCCATCTTATGTGTAAGATCTTCGACAGAGTTTTTCAGTTCGTGTGTAGACTGGGTCATGTCGTTAACAATTTTCTGGTTTGACTTCATAATGTCTAGAACGTCTCTAACCAGTTCGTCGTCGGCACCGCCCATTCCTCCGCTCTGTTGGGCTTTCTGTTCTATGCCGTCTAATCTTCTTTCAAGCTTTCTAATTGGTCCTACTGGAACTACTTCGTAATCCTCATCGGAGTTACCAAGATTTACCTCGTCTTTAGTCATTTTTGAAGAGAGCCTCCTTTATACACAACAGAGTTCCTTTTGCTCGTATTTATAACCTCGGCAAAATAACTTCCTCTAAAGATCCCTGTAAAACTTTTCATGGTCAAAACTGTTTCTAGAACTCTCCAAGTTTTTAGAAACGTGAGGATTCTCTCCAATATGGAAACGTAAAGGCCAGCTCTCAGCTTTAGATATACCTATTCTACGAGTACAACATACTTTGAAATCCGATAAACTGGTTTTGTAGACTGAGATAGAGCTCTCAGATAAAGCCAAGCCGTTGTGATGTTCCTTGTTTATCTTTAATGCTTCTGTCAGTTTTCCTGGTCCTGAACCGATCTCAGTTCCCTCGCCGGTCTCTCGGACATGCTTCATTTCTTCTAAACCTTTTACAGGTTCAATAGCTCTGACAAGTACGCCTTCAGGATATCCGTTATGTTCAGTGATGAAGTTGAGGTTATGGTGGTAGTATATCTTGAAAACATAGACGGTTCCTGCACCCTTGTAGAAGATTTTGTTACGGTCTTCTCTGTTTCTAGCCAAATGGCAGGAAGGATCTTTCTCACCCAGATATGCCTCGGTCTCAACAATCAAACCGGATAAACCATGTTCTTTGTTAACTAAAAGTGTTCCTAAAAGGTTCTCTGCAACGTTTACAGCTTTATCTTCGAAAAATGTTTTGCTTATTTTCTCTTTGAGGTTTGGATGTTCCATAGGTTATTTCTTGTTCTGAAGTCTTTGAATAGATAATTAGAAAAAAAGAAGGTTGTTGTGAAAGAAAGGTTTTCCGGGGAAGCGGTACGGCTTTACATCATGCCGCCCATTCCGCCCATGCCTCCGGGAGGCATTCCTCCTCCACCTGCTGGAGGTCCTCCGGCTGGTCCGCCTTCGTCGCCTCCTGAGAATCCTGAGGCACTGATGACGTCGTCGATCCTGAGAATCATCTCTGCTGCTTCGCTTGCTGAGGTTACTGCTTGTGTCTTTGTCTGTTTAGGTTCAACTACTCCTTCCTGGAATAGTTGTTTGGATTTACCTGTTGTGACGTCGATTCCTGCCCATACGTCTCCTTCGTCGTGTTTGTTTCTTAGTTCAACGAGTGTGTCGATAGGGTCGAATCCTGCGTTTTCGGAGAGCGTTCTTGGCAGAACTTCTAGTGCGTCAGCGAATGCATTGATTGCTAGCTGTTCTCTTCCACCTACTGAGTCTGCGTAGTCTCGGAGTTGTTGTGCGAGCTCTACTTCTGTTGCTCCGCCTCCGCCTACTACGCGTCCGTTTCGGAGTGCTGCGGATACTCCGCCAAGTGCGTCTTCCATTGCTCTTTCAATTTCGTCGACTACGTGTTCTGTTCCTCCTCTGATTAGGATTGAAACACTTTTGGCTTCAGGACAGTCTTGTACGAAGGTCATTGCGTCGCCTCCTACGTTTTTCTGTTTTACGCTTCCTGAAGTTCCTAGGTCGTCTGCTTCTATTTCGTTTACGTTGGTAACGATGTTTGCGTTTGTTGCTTTAGCTAGTTTGTCCATGTCTCCTGAGGAAACTCTTCTTACTGCGAAGATTCCCTTTTTAGCAAGGTAGTGTTGTGCTATGTCATCGATACCTTTCTGACATAGTACTACGTTTGCTCCGGATGCTTCGATGGAGTTAACCATTTCTTTTAGCTGTTTTTCTTCCTGTTCTACGAAGCTTTTCATCTGTGCAGGGTCTGAGATATTGATTTCTGCGTCTGTCTCTGTCTCTTTTACTTCGATTGGAGAGTCGATTAACGCAATCTTTGCGTCTTCAACTAGTTCGGGCATTCCTCCGTGGACTTTCTCTTTGTTTAGGATTACACCTTTTACTAGTTCTGTGTCTTCGACGGTTCCGCCTTGGTTTTTCTCTAGTTTGATCATATCTCTGTCTACTTGGAAGCCTTCGCTTGTTTCTTCTGCTACGCCTTCGATTGCGTTGACAGCTATTTTTGCGAGGTATTCTCTAGAGGTTTCTGCAGATTTTCCGGTCATCGCGGTCATCGCTACTTTTTGAAGTGTATCTGTATCTTTTAGATCGACTTCTTCAGCGATATCGTCTAGTACTTCCACAGATTTTTCTCTGGCTAGTCTGTATCCTTTTGTTATTACGGTTGGATGGATTTCTTGGTCTAGTAGGTCTTCACTTTGTTTGAGCAGTTCTCCGGCTAGTACTACTGCGGTTGTTGTTCCGTCGCCTACTTCTTCTTCCTGTGTCTGTGCTACCTCCACCATCATCTTGGCTGCAGGATGGTCTAAATCCATTTCTTCTAGAATTGTTACTCCGTCGTTTGTTACGACTAAGTCTCCTACGGAGTCGACCATCATTTTATCCATTCCTTTCGGTCCTAATGTTGTTCTTACTGCTTTTGCCACGGTTTTACATGCCGCTATATTGTTTTCTTGAGCGTCTTTTCCTGTTGTGCGTTCAGCGTCTTCACTCATTATGAAGACAGGCTGTCCTCCAAGTCCTACCATATTGTTTTCACCTAGTAATCAGTTTTAATGATGTATGTAAAAATATTAAAAGGTGTTTGGAAGACAGTGAAAAATTGGAGAAAAACAGTTACTCTACGGCTTTCTCAAGCTCCTCGGTTAAAATCTGAGAGACTGTTCCTCCATCAGCTTCAACTCTCTGCATTACTAATCCCATTAAAGCTCCTTGAGCATGCATGCCTTGAGATTCAACCATTTCGGATTTCTCTTCTAAAACCTGTTTAACTTCTTCACGTATATCTTCTTCAGAATCTTTATCGTCTACAGCTTCCTTAATAACCTTCTCTGGACTACTTTGAGGTGATTCTGTTAAAGCCTTTAGAACATTTTCAATATCTCCTTTTGCAAGCTTACCTTCTTCCAGATAACTGAATACGGCTCTGTAATGCTTTTCCTCTAACCTGTCTGTTTCAAACCCTTCAGAGTCTAGTCTGGCCAAGGTGTTGGTAAACAGGTTGGCAACAACTTTCGAATCGGTTTTGTCCTTGAACTCTTCGAAGAGACTGAGTTTATCCGAGTAAACGATCTGGGATGATAACTGTTCTCCGATCTCTTTAGAATACTTTTCTTCCCTTTCTTCCAAGGTTTCAGGTAAACTACTGTCTATCTCTTCAATACGTTCTTCTGATACTTCTACGGGAGGGATATCTGTTTCAGGATACATTCTTGCGGCTCCAGGTAAAGGACGGGAGTAGCTTGTTGTAAAGTCCTGTTCTGCATTACGTGTTTCTTCAGGTATTTCACCTTTCAAAAGCAGTTCTGCGCGTTTTTTAACTTCTTGAGCAGCATTCTTCGCTTTATTTTTTTCTGCCGCAATTATAGCAAGTACATCCTCCTTAGTCTTATTGAATATCTCTTCTAATTCGCTAAACTCTTTTTCAAGTCCATAACCTTCAATATCTTCATCTGTATGGATAATTCCTTTAGGGCCTTGACTTCTAGCGTAATCAACAAGCTCTTTAGCTACATAACGTTCTCCGGAAATCTGTTGCTTCATTTTACCGGTCATACCTGGTATTTTAATTGCGTAAACTGCCCCGTTGTTTTCTAGAACTGTTGAAACAATCTGGTTGTCTGTATCTTCAAAAATATGTGTTACGTTGTCCCCTGTAACTTCGGCTTCTTCAAGCTGTTCTCCAAGCTCTACAAGGTTTTTCTGTCTTTCAACCTCTAACTTGATCAGTTTATCAATATTCTTTACGTCCTGGAATCCTTTGATCTCAACTCTAGAGCCGTCGCTTATTGAAACGTTTACATCTTGTCTTATCGTACCTAGACCTCTACGAGCTTTTCCTGTACTTCTTAGAAGCATACCTATCTTTTCTGCAACTTCTCTGGCATGGTTAGGATTCTTTATCGATGCATCGGTACCAACCTCGATTAAAGGGATGCCTAGACGGTTCAAATCATACACTGCTTTCTCAGAACCTCTTGAATGTATGCCGGCAGACTCTTCTTCTAGCTCAATATCTTCAATTCCAACTTTACCTTCTTCTGTCTCTAGTTCGCCGTCTAGACCGATCATAGATGTTCTCTGAAATCCTGAGGTGTTGGATCCGTCTACAACAAGTTTACGCATTACCTGTATCTCTCGCGGGATGTTAGCTTCGACCATTCTGGCGAAAGTTAAGCCTGTTTCAAGAGCTTCTTCGTCCATAGAATGAGGTGGTTCTTCATCAAGCTCGACTAGACAGTTATTTCTCTTATAGTAGTTGTAAACAAATTTACGGGCTTTCTGTGTCTCTTTTTTGGCAGCTAGATCTCTTTCTCCGCCCTCTCCTTTTACTGCTCTCAAATATCTCTGTACTTGTGAGTCGGCAGCCTCGTCTTCAAGATCGATAGGGCAGTTACAGAAAAGCTTAGTCTCTGTTGCTAACTGCTGATGTATCTCTATACCACACTTGAAACCTAGTTCTTCATAGTTTTCTGACATCTTCACATAAGAAAAGTGGATTGTTAAACAATAAAAGACTGTATTATTTCGTTGTCTAAATCAGTTTTTCGAGACTTTTTTCAAGCTCTTCTAAGTTTTTATTCTCATTCTGTATTAGATGGTCTGATAGTGCAAAAAGTTTTCCTACACCGTTATCTATCTCTCTGAGATCTCTTTTTTTGAAGCTGTCTCCTTCAATATCTTCGTCTCGTTGACGCTCTTCACGTCTGTTTCTACGGGTTTCTGGTGAAGCCCAGATACCTATAACCTGTATCTGTTTACCGGTCTCGGACTCAAATCTTTCTTTCTCGCTCCATCCTCTCATACCGGTTATAACCACTTTCTCTTTCTCTCCTAGAATTTCATTGAGGTAAGGTAGTGAGAGCTGTGCTATTGCGTCCATGCCGTGTTCATCTCTCATTGAGTTGACGAACTCTCCGGTGTTTTTAGCTGCGATTCCGCGTTTCTCCATCTCTATACGTACAACGTCTCCCATATCTAGGACAGTATATCCTTTGTTTTCCATAAGTTCGGCTAAAGTGGTTTTACCGCTTAACGGCATTCCGGTTATTCCATATATTTTAGAAATTTCTTGATCCCCTTCTGTTTCTGTTTAACTTCTTCAGTAATAAGTGTTTTAGCAACCCTGTACTCTGTAAAATCATTGATGTTCTCAACATCTATACCAGCCATACGTAAAGTTCTCATCGGATTATCTAGTTCTATCCCTTCATCGTAGGCTTCACAGAGCGCATACTCCTTCAAAATGTCTTTAAGTCTCTGTTTGTTCCCTGTTTTCAGGAACTGTTTCGCTTTTTTGTCAAATTCGTCTAACTTCTGTTTACTCATGATACAAGGACCTTTCCGTTACTTCGCCCCCTATATTCTGGCCGAAAAGCTCTTCAGCCTCCTCCAAACTTTCAGAGTTCCCCAGACTCCACATCAGTTTAACGTAAACAAGCTCAGGATGCATATCCTTTGCCTCAATTACTCCAGCATCTTTAATCTTTAAACCAGCATCGTAAACATCCATATCAATACGTCCACTTATACATTGTGAAGTCATAACCACTAAACAGTTCTCAGAAATCTCTGAAACCTTACTAAGTATTTCTTGATGGTGTTCAGTGTTCTCATCGAAACTGTTGACAGGCATATGTCCAAGTCCTGTACCTTCAATAATTAATCCGTTGTAGCTCTGATCTATTAGAAACTTTAGTTCTTCTACATCCATACCAGGTCTAACTTTAAGATAACCTACGTTAGAATCTAATTCAAAGCTTGGTTTGTATTTTCTATTGTTTTTATCGAATTCTTCTTTTATTTCTCCGGTTTCAGTGTTCACCAAGCCTACAGGTTCTTTGTTAATAGCTTTAAACGCATCTCTTCTTGAGGTATGCATCTTTCGGGCTTTTGAAGCCGGTAAAATAATGCATTCGTTGTCGCTAGAGCTTGAATGCATACATACACCTATTCCGTTGAAATCTGTTTCGTTCAAGAACTTTACGGCAGAGTGGAGATTTGTGGCGGCATCGCTGCTAGGCCGGTCCGAAGATCTCTGAGATCCGACTAATATTACGCCTGTATCTATATTTTGAAGCATCAATGTTAGAGCTGCACCTGTATATCCGAGTGTATCGGTACCATGACCTACAATTATGCCGTCGTAATCATCTTTTACTTCGTCTATCTTTTCTGCAATCTGCTGCCAGTGCTCAGGCTCCATATCTTCCGAGAGCATCTGCGCAATAACTTCGGAATGGATGTTACAGATATCTGTTAGCTCCGGATACATCTCGACTAGGTCTTCAGGATCGAAAGCTGGTTTGACACCTCCTTTCTCATAACTAACCCGGGAAGCGATTGTTCCGCCGGTATGTAAAACAAGGATGTCCGGTTTGTCGTCAGAGTAAGGTACTTCAGTCTTTTCTATAGATTCTTCCTGTTTTTTACTTACTAGCTCCAGATCTTTAGGCTCCAGACCTATATTGTAGCCGCTATCAAGTTTAATTATTAAGGTATCTGTAGAGCTTGTACTAGGTTTAGGCATTAGTACGCCTTCTCTACTACCTACCTTTATACGGTCTCCAACCTCTATATTATTCTCTTCTAGAAGATCCTGAATTTTATCGGAATACATACAAAACAGCTCTAATTTTAAAGCTTAAGAAAGTGAAGTCCGCTGAGATCAAACTTTTTACTGCTGAACATCTACCTGCAAAAAGTCGGCTCCGGTAGGAAGTCTGTAGACTATATCATAACTAAAGTCTGAACCTTCATCTGTAGCACCGACTGTTGCAACAACTTCTCCTGTACCTATAAACTCGCCTGTCTCTTCTACTTCGGTTGTTATATCGCCTTCACGAGTATCTTCGTTTTCATTGACTTCTATAGCAAGCTCTCCTTCTAACTCTTGTTCTTCGCCGTCGTCGATAAACTTGTAAGATAGTAAGAGGTCGGAGTTGTCCATAAAGGTAGGTTCATCTACTTTCTCTATACATACGCTTACCCGTCTATTCTCCATCAAGTAACATTCTACAGTTTCGCCATCTATCTCTTTCTCTGTCTCATTAACTTTTACTTGAGCGTTTGAGCTCAAGACAATATCTCCGTCTCTAGTTGAAGTTTGAGGAGAGATAACTTCTGCACCGGTTTCAAGTTCATATACAAGAGAATTACGGCGTTCATCAAAGAACAGTTCACCTCTATCTATATCGATGTCAACTGTTCTGGTTGATCCTTCTCCCTCAGATATAACTTCTTGAACATTAGAATCTACTGCCTCCATAACGCTTTCTGCGTTCGATATTGCTGCCGCATCCTGCATATTTTCAAGTGTAGGAACTCCTACAGTCAATGCTGTGGAGATAGCTGTAATTGTTATACCTACGTAAAGCGCGGCAGTTGTTATTTCGGAAGCTCCTTTAGACATCTGTAAACTAATTCTTTCTCCTCTATTAAATTGTTATGCGATCAACGGGAAATACTGTCTATCCAGATCTCATCTCCGAACTCCATACGCATATGTGTAAACAAACGAGGTGATGAGGCCTCAAAAGACTCTAAAATACTTGTGTCTTCTAGAAGGATCTCGACTTCAAGCTCGTCTTGAGGCAGATCTCTACGGATAAGATACTCTTCGGCACCAAGAGTTTCCTCTTCAATCTCCCATTCTCCGTTATTCACGTCGACAGATATATCTTCTGACTGCTGTTGATAATTGATCACGAGTAGTTCGCCTCTTTCAGGAATCACAACAGCGTTCACGGAACGATAATCTACATCTCTAAGCTGTGACTCTCTCTTAATCAAGCTGTTGAAGCTGTAAAGCTCTTTTCTAACATCTTTTATCGAGCCTTTCTCTAAACCGTTGTTTACAACTCCGGAAGTTTTTTCCAGCGAGTTGCCGTGGAAGTCTTCGATACCAGCGCTTTCAAGCTGAGGGTTCTGAACTGCTAAAGCTATTGTCAGAAGTACTAAGAGGCTTGCAAAAATCAAAGACATCATAATAAACGCTTGGCCTTTTACCTCCATGCAACCACCCTTATGTTAGCTAAAGTCTCCTGGTAAGGCGTTGTATACGTAACGGTATTGGTTTGAGAAGATTCTCCGACCTCACCGCTAGAATCAGTTACATGGTTTTCAACTGTTAGATCTAGTTCCGCTTCTCCTTCTATCTCTAGCTCTCCCTCAGCAGAGTCAAGAGGTATCTCGGTATAATTAGTATCTTCTACAGTCTCAATGAACATGTCGTCTATGCTTACGTCTAATCCGTTGTTTGAGTCGATCCAGAGTTTAAGCTCCGAATACTCTTCACCATCATCTATAGTGGTTGTATACGGGTTTTCTTCATCAATATCCAGATCTTCTTCATAAACTCTCTCTATCTCCGTTATCTCTACTATAAAGTCGAAGCCACTAGGCACATGACTCTCTAAAAGCAGTTCTAAGTCTTCAGGACTACTTTCTAGTTCGCCTTGGTTATCCAAGCTTTCAAGACCGTTATGGATGCTGTCTGTAGGATCCAAACCTGATTCTGAAACTGCAGGCGTACCTATCAAAGCAAGCACTATCCCTAAAATAAGGGAAGAAGCTATCACAGATTCTAAAGTATTGATAAAACCTTTTCTCACCATACTCTCACCGTACTCTCTATCTCCGTATGGTTTCCGGTATGGTCTGCGAAAACAGAAGCAATATCTGAAACCGCAACATCCTGAATAGGAGGCGTTGAACCTCTATTAATTAAAGGACCGTACTCTACTTCGAAATCTCTTACTTCCCAAGACTCTTCAGGGTTTGTTGACTCTCCTCGGAAAGTCGCTCGGTAACCTTCAGAGTCTTCAACAGAAAGAGAGTAATTGTGTTTTCCGTCCTCAACCTCTATAACTTCACTATCTACTAGATTGTTGTTCGTGTTAACAGCCTCAAACTCTAACTCCAAACTAGTTTCCGGAGGAACATCTGTTTCAATACTTAACTCTCTCCATTCTTGAGAAGATTCGAAAATCTCGCCTGTACGGTATTCTCCTTCAAAGTTATTTTCACTACTTTGAAAATAAAGATTCTCTATATCTGTCTGAGGAAGAGCGCTATTGAACAGTTGAAACTCGTCTATCTTTCCTCGAAAGAGCCTGCTACTGTCTCCTCCCCGTCTTCCTATATTAACTTCGCTTTCGAAGATATTCCCTTCATCCGTAAAGGCACCGTCGGAGGAGTCGACAATATCGCCTTCAGAGTCTACAACTTTCAGCCTCATATCTCCGCTATCAAATTCAAAGTAAGTAAAGTACCATTCTTCTAATGATAGACCCTCAACTCTAACGTCATCTCTTAAGTTGTTATCTCCGTTGACCTCAAATCTGATTTGACCATTGTTGTCAATATCATTGTATATTCCCCACCCATTATCTGTGTTCCTTCTCGGACCTCCGATGATGTCTGGTTCGCTGTTGGTTTTCTCTTCAGCTTTGAACCAAAAGGAGCCAGAGAGTTCTCCGTGATGATCTATGGTTTCAGGGTTATCTGCAGAGATATAAGCATCCTCTCCTCCAAACTTATAGGCAGAAGCTCCTAAGATACCGTTTACGCCGGTTTGCACGCCATTAATAGTTTCTCCATCGTTATTGTTTCCGGAGTAGTCTGTTACGGTTCCTCCGTCTCCATCCACCTCTTCGTCAAGCCGCCAGTATCCTATCAGTGAGTCTTCTTCTGTGCCGTTTCGGTATCCGAGTCCGAGGTTTCCGGAGTTGGCGTTACGGTCGGCTGTTGTTCCTGTGAAGCTTCCTTTGTTCCAGTCTTCCTGTTTTTCGAATCTTTGTTGGAGCCATGGTCCAAATATTATTTCGTAGCCGTAGGTTCCTGTATTAAGTACTTCTTCTAGTTCAGGGTCTGTTAGATTGTTTATCTGGTGTGCACGGGTTTTTGAGAAGCCTTGAACTTCTTTCCCGACGCCAAAAGAGGTTTCTCCGTCTACGTGAGAGTGTATTCTTTCTATTCCTTCTTGTTCGGTGTTATGTAGTCTTACGCGTAGTTCTTCGGTACTGATTTCTGCTTCGGTTGTTGAGTCATCTGGCCGGCTAACTGAGGCAGACATGTCTCCGATAAAGGTTATTCCTTTAGTATCCGAGGTCAGTGTGAATCCTTGGGTTTCACCTTCATTTCCTTCAGGGTTTTCTTCTAGGTTATAGGTTTCTCCTTCGTACCAGTACATCTCTGAGAAATCGACAAGGTTGAAAGTCATCTCCTCCCCGGATCGGACTATAAACTCAGGGGTCTGGTCATAAAAGTTTATATCGGCGTTGCTCATAGCTATATCTGCATAAACACTGTTTTCCTGAATAGAAGCGTCTTCAGAGTTGAAGTCGGCTTCACTGTTCAAAAATTCGTCATCTTCAAACTGTATAGAAGTCAAACCCGGGTTTTCAGGAGTTATAGAGATTAGAGAGTTTGAAATATCGTTTCCTATCTCCAGATCTCCGGAATAACTCTGATTCTCCATCTCCCCAGAGAAATAGTTCAGTCTATAACTGGTATTATCTAAATCTACTACAGAGATAACGCGGTTTTCAGACTCATCTACCTCTGAAAAAGTATTCATTGTAGCGGTACCAGGGAAGACATCATCCGGGAAGCTGTATGACTTGTCCAGAGGAACATTCTCAACTTGATATGGAGAACTAGCATGAAGCGGCACCTCTCTTCCGCTGACACCTATCTCATCATTTAGATTAGACTGAATCTCAAGAGCTTTAGACTCTAACGTAGAAATATCAT
>LKMO01000001.1 GCA_001563905.1 Nanohaloarchaea archaeon B1-Br10_U2g19 | reverse complement strand
ACAGTTATAAACTGGAGCTTGGGCCTAATGGCTATTTCCGTATGGATCTAAATGTGGCGGGTATAGCACATGGTCAAGAGTATTTTGCTAAGATGAGTGATGATGTTAGAGATTATCTTAGAGACGAAATTGAAGACATTTCTGAAGACTCTAAAGTGTACATGGAGGACGGTTTCGACTCTACAGTTTTTGACACCTATTTCGAAGACAGTTATAATGTGGAAGAGTTGGATGACCGTAAACTTCTAGGGATAACAGAGGACAGAGAACCCGGTTTGGTCGGTAAATACTTACAGAAGTATTTTGCAGGACCTATAATTGATACCGTTTACAACTTGAAACGGAGGAGTGCAAGCGAAGAAGGAGGTAGAAACCAGGTTATGTCTGCTTCTATGGATGCTCTTGATAAGCCGGAAAACATTCCTCAGCTACAACAGTATGTCAAAGCTCATACTCTGCCCTATCGTTTCAGAAAAGATCTTTTTGAGAAACGGAGGGATAGTTTGATGGAGAGAGAAGAGTTTCTAGAAAACCAGATTGAAAGACGGGAAGATTACGAACCTGAAGGCGTTAAAGATAGTTTGAGGAATAGTTACGAGCTAGGTATCCTTAAAGCCGGTTTGAAGAAGGTTAGAGGGGAGAAGAAGTATCAAGGAGCTCATGAAGTAATCGGTTTAGAACGTTCAAAATACATGCTTCATGAGGCTGTCAGAAGAGGTTATGAGGAACGTGAAGGCGAAATATGGCTTGTTGCTGGTGCCGCACACCAGGCAGATATTGAGCAGTATCTGGAAGAGTACGGTTTGGAAAATATTGAGAAGGCTGTTACTTTACAGGATTTTACCAGTAAATACGCTGTTTCGGACTGACTTTTCCTACCACTGTTTAAATCTTGAATACTAGACTGGTTTAACATGAGTTTGAGAAAAGCCGTGTTTGGAATGAGATGTTTTTGGAAGCCGGAAGCCTTGTTTGGTTCGTTGAAAGGTGTTGTGAGAACCCGTGTAGGTTATGCTGGAGGATCGAAAGATAATCCTACTTACCATAGTCTTGGCGACCATACAGAAGTTGTAATGGTTGAGTACGATCCCTCAAAGATTAGTTATGATAGGCTTCTAGAGGTTTTCTGGAGCAGTCATGATCATGGTAAGAAACGGAAAAGCCAGTATGCTTCCAAGATCTTTTACATCTCCGAAGATCAGGAAAAGAAGGCTATGGAGTCTAAGAAAGCTAACTCTGTGACCGGTATTGAGAGGCTTGAAACGTTTACTGATGCGGAAGACTATCATCAAAAGTATTATCTACGTAGTTCGGATTTGATGGAGGAGTTTGAAGAGCTGAGTCCAGAAGAGTTAAAGGATTCAGAGCTGGCAGCGAAAGCTAACGGCTTTGAAGCAGGTTATATAAGTAGAGAGGAGTTTGAAAGGTATAAGAAACGTTTAAACTAGTTTATGCTGATGGTCCTTTGAACCATCCTTCTTCTTCGTTGTCTGTATTCTGGAAGACTTTTTCTTTTGATAAGGTTTCTTCCTCTTTGTCTTGACGTGTTTCGGAGTCTGTATCGATCGGATGGAAGGCAGGTTCTACGTTTTCTGTATCTACTTCTTCAAGCTTGTTGAAGACCTCTAGGATGGTTTCAAACTCTTTTGAGAACTTTTCTGTTTCTTCTTCGGTAAGGTTGATTCTTGCGTTCTCAGCCACTTTTTTGACTTCGTCTTTTCCTACCATCGTTATGTTGAAAGTTGGAGCGAAGCTTTTTGTAACCATATGAAATAACGCTATATCCTGATTAAATGGTCTTCGTGAACGGTTATGAACAGTACATGTTCGTCTTCAGTGAACAGCGTAAATTGTGGGTAAATAGCCAAACTTTTATAAACTAGGCAAATAAAGGTTAGAATATAACATAAATCTTGTGTTCATGTTGGGCCATGAACTCGAGACTACTGATCAGCACTCGTTTGGGCGCGAGTACGATCGGACTGGATTCGATGTTGGGCATTGAATCCGAAATCACATTTGGGCATTCAAGTTGGGACTTGAAATTACGTTTATTCTAAGGTAGAATTAGATATGCTGCTTTAAAAAAGTTAGGCATAACGATACCGTGATGTTCAAATGGAATCAATAATCAATAATACAGAATCGAAAAAAGACGTTCAAAATCTGGACGACGTAAAGGATGCTAAAATCCTGGTAGTCGGTGCAGGAGGCGCAGGCAACAACCAGGTCACCCGTATACAAAAGAAAGATGTAGAAGGCGCAGAAACAGTTGTAATCAACACAGATAAACAGCACCTAGAAATGTCCTCAGCAGATAGAAAAATCCTAGTAGGACGAGACCTTACAAAAGGACTCGGAGCAGGAGGACATCCAGAAAAAGGAGCACGAGCAGCAGAAGAAAACCGTGCAGAACTCCGCAACCTCTTCAAAGACGCAGACATGGTATTCCTAACATGCGGACTAGGAGGAGGAACAGGAACAGGAGTAACACCGGTTCTAGCAGAAATAGCTAAAAAAGAAGACTGTATCGTAATCGGAACAGTCACAATGCCTTTCGAAATCGAAGGCGCAAGAATGAGTAAAGCAGAAGAAGGACTCTACAAACTAAGACAACACGTAGACACCGCAATCGTGATCGAAAACGACAAACTACTAGATATCGCCGGAGACATGCCACTAGACCAAGCATTCGGAGTGGCAGACGAACTAATCACAACCATGATCAAAGGCGTAACAGAAACAATCTCCAAACCAAGCCTTGTCAACCTAGACTACGCAGACGTCAAAGCAATCATGAACGAAGGAGGCGTCGCAGTAGTAGGATACGGAGAAAGCGACACAAACAACAAAGGAGAAGAAGCAATCCATGAAGCACTATCCAACCCTCTACTAGATGTAGAGTTCGACGGTGCAAACGGAGCACTTCTACACGTAGCAGGCGGACAAGACCTAACACTCAACGAAATCAACGCCGTAGGCCAGTCAGTCAAAAACAATCTTGATCCTCAAGCACAAGTAATCTGGGGAGCAAGAGTCAGAGAAGAACTGGAAGGCAAGCTTCAAGTGATATCAATTATAACCGGAGTAAAATCACCTTACGTCCTTGGCGAAGTAGAAGAAGAACAAGAAACCGAGGTAAGCGACGTAAACGACTTAGGACTTGAAGTCATGAAATAATATTCACAACTAATATTTCCCCCTTTAATACCCCTTAGACCTCCGTCCCCTTCAAGGAGGCCGATGGAAAACTTAAACCCCGTCGGTCTCCAACGAACACTCCCCTCCCCCCCTATACGGAGGTCTAATTTTTCCTTTTATTTCTCAGAACTATCGAAAACCGTAAAACAGTTTTTACAAAATATCGGATATGTGAAGGATCAAAAGTTCTATACCTACTCTGCACTTGTATTCCTATTCGCTTTTGCTGCAGCAGTAACTTTCAACATATTGGAAAGTTATTCTGGCTTCTTAGCTGGTTTCATGGTCTTATCCGGATTTTTCACTATGAGACTAGCTCTTGCTGAAGCCAGTAAAAGAAGTAAGACACAGAACATGAAAATGACTCTTGTCCTCATTTCTCCCCTATACGAAGCAGTTATACTTCTAGGCGTAGTTTTCTCAGATATTATACCTGGTTATCTTATCGGAATTTCCCTAATCTCAGTTTTACTAACTAAAATTATTGAACACGGATTCTCAAGAGAGCTTAGAGAGCTAACAACACCTTTCATAGGTCAGGATATCCGAATTTTAGCTCTTTCAGCCGGCCTCATACTCTCTGAAGTTAATATATACTATATCTTCTACTCTGTACTTCTTATAACACTAATAGCTCTTTACGACTCTATCAGAATGATTTACGACAAAAAAATTTGAGATAGTTCACACCGGCAACCTCCAGCTATCTAAAAACAGGTCGTCCGCCTCAACTATTTAATTCTTGATAGTTCCAATTCTTTGTATGAAGACTCCAATATGTAATGTATGTCTAAAGAGTGATGTGCTCTGCAGCGGGTGCGAAGAAAAACTGGAAAACGGAGAAATAACAGAAACAGATGTAGAAGTATCTCGTATACTTCAAGACCTAAGCAGCGAACACGCATCACTTAGAGACTCAGAAATCCTTAAAATCTTCGATATGGAGAACGTAATCGTACTTATAACCGCTGAAGGTGACGGTGCAAAAGTCGTTGGAAGAAGCGGAGAGATAGTAAAAAAGATAGCGGAAAGGATCGACAAATCAATAAGAGTAGTCGAAAAATCACCAGAACACTTAGAAACAATCAAAGGACTACTAAGCCCTGCAGAAGTAGAGTCAGTAAACACAGTCTTCTCTCCTGAAGGACAGAGTAAGAAGATCGTAGTCAACGAAGAGTACGACGGAAAAATCAATCTCTCAGTCGAAGAGTTCGAAGAGATTATTAGAGAGATAACCGGAGAAAGCTACCAGCTTTCCTTCGAATAAAAAATAATTCTCTTCACTTATCTTTTTCTAACTTCTATATCCACCTTATTTAATTAAATCTTCTATACGTTTTTTCCAGTATGGCAACAGAGAAAAACTCGAAAAAGTTTATCGTAGTGATAGACCAGGAGAAAATAGAGCCTGATATAGCTCGTGAAACAGTAATCAACTTCGATCCTTTAAACCGTGCAGGTAAAGAAGGAGGCTTCTACCTCACAGAGGAAGGAACACTGCATATTGACGACGAAGACGTCATGGAAGCCCATAAAATGGCTATAAACAAGTATCCTTACGATGGAGCTATCAAGATGATACAGCTCCCTCATGAAGAAGGAGAAAAAATACACCAGTTTGGAGAAAACAGTTTCAGACTTTACGGACTTCCAGAACCTGATAAAGGACGCGTAGTAGGCTTAATAGGAGAAAACGGTATAGGAAAATCTGTCTCCCTGAAAATACTGAGTGGTGATATAGAGCCTAATCTTGGAGACTATGAAAACCCTCCAAACCTAGAAGAAGTAACCAAAGAGTTTAGAGGAACCGGTTTACAGACACATTTCGAGAAACTAACTGAAAATAATATAGAGTCAGCTTACAAACCTCAACAGGTTGAAAGACTACCAGAAGTCTACGATGGAAAGGTAAGAGAGCTACTAGCTAAAATTGATGAGACCCGGGTTGAAGAAGTGGCTGAGAAATTGGATATAGATCATCTACTTGATAGAGAGCTTGAACAGCTTTCAGGCGGAGAGCTACAGAGGGTTGCTGTCGCCTCAACAATACTGAAAGATGTCGACCTGTACATGTTCGACGAATCCTCATCTTTCCTAGACGTCAAACAAAGATTAAAAACCGGTAGAGAGATCCGAAAACTTGGAGAAGAAAAATCAGTGATGGTGGTTGAACACGACTTGGCTACACTAGACCTAGTCTCAGACAATATACACATCTTTTTCGGGGAACCAGCCAGCTACGGTATGGTATCCGACTCTCTATCAAGCAAGGAAGGAGTAAACCGTTACTTAGAAGGCTACCTTCCAACCCACAACGTACGTTTCAGAGGCGACGAGATAAAGTTCAACCGTACAAAACGCTCCCAAGTTGAAAGAAACAATACAGTAGTAGAGTTCCCAGAAATGGTGAAGGACTTTGGAGAAGGAGAGTTCAAACTTGAGACCTGTGAAGGTGCAATCCACAAAGAAGAAGTACTCGCAATCTTCGGAGAAAACGGTTTAGGAAAAACAGTGTTCGCCAAGATGCTGGCAGACGCAGTAAAACCGGATGAAGGAGAAACACCAGACATCTCAATATCTTACAAGCCTCAGTATCTTGAAGCCAGCGACGCAACAGTAGAAACAGTACTAAGAAAACACGCCAATATAGACAGCAAGAGGTTCGAAAACAGGATCTCCAATCCTTTAGATCTTGAAAAACTGTATGAAAACAACCTGAAAGATCTTTCCGGAGGAGAGTTACAGAAAGTAGGTATAGCAATCTGTCTAGCTAAAAAAGCAGATCTATATCTTCTAGACGAGCCATCCGCATACTTAGATGTTGAATCACGTGTAAGACTGGGAAAGATGCTGAAAAAGTTTGCAAGAAAAACAGAGAAACCGTTAATGGTTATCGACCACGACCTACTGATGCTTGACTACATGGCCGACAGAGGAATAGTATTCAAAGGAGAACCCGGGAAAGAAGGATACTCCACAGAACCAATGAAGATAGGAGACGCCATGGACACCTTCCTAAAAGAAGTAGGAATAACATTCAGGAAAGATCCTGAAACCGGGAGACCAAGAGCCAACAAACCAGAAAGCCAGAAAGACAAAAAACAACGTAAAGCAAACGAGTACTACGAAAAATAATGGAACGTTCAGATATAGATTTTTCACGCGGCGACGAAGATATAGCCTTCATAAAGACAGAGCTAACCGATGAAGTAGCTGACAAAGAGAATCCAAGAGAACTACTTCTCAAGAAACTTAGCGAAAAAGGCTTAGAACTTGAAAACACTCGAGTCATAGGAATCTTCAAACATGAAGTCCCTATAATCCTGGAAGAAGATGCCAAGATAAAATTAGATGGAAAAGAAATTTGCCCTTAAGATAAGCTAGGCTACTCTTCTAGTTCGAACTCTATTCGTTCAGCGTTTGCTCCTTTACTTTTCCGGTTTGTTATCCTTATCTTCCCGATCTCTTTCAGATTATCGACATGTGTTCCGCCACAAGGACAGATATCTTCTCCTCCTATAACCACTATTCTCAACGGATCGATTCCTGAAGGAATTATATCAATATTAGTTCGGCCTTCTTGGACTCTATCCTCAAGTAGTTCACGGTCCATCATCTTTTTTTCAACCTCTAACTCTTTCTGTATAAGTGAGTTGGCTGCTTTCTCAATTTTCTCTACATCTCTTTCTGAAAACTCTACAGGCTTGAAATCTATACGAGAGTAGTCCTCATGGATTTGATTGCCGGCCGTAGAAGCATCAAACATGTTCAGCACCACCCAAGAAAGTATGTGTTGGGCTGTATGCATCCGCATATGTTTGTAACGTCTTTCCCAGTTAATCTCACCGTTAACTTTGGTTCCTGGCTCAGGTATATCTCCTTCAAGGTAGTGTCTTACTTCTCCCTGTCTTTTCTGTACGTCAACTACTTCTGCCTCTCCGTCTTTCCAGCTAATTTTTCCTCTGTCTGAAGGCTGTCCTCCACCTTCTTTGTACAAAAGTGTCTTCTCTAAAACTATGTATTTGTCGTCTTCTTTAGTTTTGGTTACTTCTGATTCAAAGCTTTTCTGGTACTCATTATCCGGGAGGTAGAGAAGGCTTTCCATATACTCTAAGTTGGTAGCCCAGTTTTTAACATGGTTTCTATTTCCTTACTCTATACTGCTAGCAACTGTTGAAGACGCGAATATCGCGGTCAGCCAAAATGTTCCGAACTTGAAGAACATGAACATTACTCCTATAATTATACTTCTAGTGATCATTATCCACATACCGACTAAGACGATGTAGAAGAAAGTGAAGATCTTAAACAGTCTATAAACCGCTACAAGCTTAGCTGATACCTGTTCAGGTATAACCGAGTACAAGGTTTCACGGATTTTTCTCATCTATAAAAATTGAGCGACCCTGTGGTTTAAGAATGTTGGCTTCGACTTAGTGGTTGATGGGACGCGTAAGACCTACATACATTAAACGACTAGCTAAAGATCTTGTAGACGCTGACTCTGAAAGATTCAGTGAAGACTTCGATGAAAACAAAGAAGAGCTCAAAGAGTTTGAAGAGTTCAACTCAAAGACGTTAAGAAACCGAGTCGCAGGCTACATAGTTAGAGTCGTACAAAATAAAGACAAGTAGCTAATAAAGCTACCAGCAATATCTGAATGGTTCCTATACCAGGAACCTCTCTTACCTGATGTACCGGAGGATGTTCCCTAACATGTACAGGAACAGTTTCTGTTGTATTTATACCGGTTCTCTGGTCTTGAGTAATCATTCTTAGTTCTTTACTTCCAGGTTCATCAGCTTCTAACTCTATATGAAACTCTCTACTCTCATAAGGATCTAAAGAGTACTCTGCCGACGACTCTCCCGAATCGATAAACTCAGGGTTAGGACCTTCTAAAAATGTTTCAAGCGTCTGACTCGAATCAATTCTGTTCTCAACAGTGAACAAGAAATCTACTCTTTCCCCCTCAGTAACAATCAGTGTCGTATACTCATACTCCAGGTCTTTGTCAACACGGTAGCTTTCCGAGGTAAGTCTTGTGAACTCGAATACGTCACTAGTCTGGTTTTCAAAACCGTCACTTACGTTTACTTGCCATTCGTAGGTTTCTCCTACATCAAGACCTCTCCATTCCTGTTCTGCTCTTTCCCCGGCTTCAATAGTTTCTCTACCTATTACTCCTGTCTGGTTCTCGAAATAGACATCAAGCTCATCATACTCATCACTGTCTGCAACAACTGATATATCAACTTCGTCTTCAGTTACTAGACCTCCATCCGAAGGCTCAGGACTTGTAATCGTTGGAAGAGGGTTTACATCAAAGCTCCAAGTATCACTCTGTATCGTTGAATAGTCGTTGGAGACGTTTACATACCATTCATAGTACTCTCCTCTATCCACATCAGTCTCAATACTGGCTGTGCCTTGACCATCCTCAACGAACTGTACGTTTTCTGCTTGGCTACCATTTTTGTAGAACTCTATCTCTAGGTCGTCTCCGTCTTCATCCTCAACATCAACTTCAAGAACTACGGAGTCATCGTATATTCTTTCACCTTCCTCAGGGTTTTGAGGTCCGTCAATCTCTGGCTCGTTGTTGTAAACTACTTGCCATACAGGACTTCTTCTACTGTCTTCACCATCACTAGCTATCCCGTACCAGTCGTTCTCATCTATGTCTAGCTCCCATTCTGTTGAACATCTGTCGCCAGGACTTAAGTCCAGACATTCTTCTATAACACTGTCATCTGATTCGTTGTAGAGCGTCATTGACCCTGTATCTCCTTCTGCGTGGTCATAGACAGCAGATATCTCGGTTTCTTCAGACTGTACAACCTCTTCATCTTCAGCATCAGGATCATATGGAGGATGAACCCCTTCCCAAGTGACTGTTATAGTCTCATCGCTCTCTAAATCTGTTACACCATCTTCTCCTGAATATATAAGGCTTGGCTCTGTATCAGGTTCGATCTCCAAAGTCTCCCATACTCCTAGAAGCTCTAGAGCTCCTCCTACGCTTCCTGAACCCCAGTTCCAGTCTCCTTCAGGGCTCTGGGCGAGTGAGAAGTCTCCTGACTCTTCCGATACTCTTACACCAGATTCGTCCGGAATATCGTCAAGCGCTATTGTTGCCGCGGAGTCATCGGCGCCTGAGAAAAAGACTAGGCTCTGCTCTCCTTCACCTTCATACTGGTGCATAGAAAGAACAAATTCGTCTTCTTCCGGGAAAGGCTCGCTACCGTACCATTCTTCAACAGGCTCCGAGGTTGTATATCCTGAGACCGACCATTCATCACTGCCTTGTTCAATGATATAAGATCCGTGTACGGTATAGATCAGGAAAACTGCAAGATATACAAGTAAAAGTACCTCTCCTAAACTGTCGAACCTTGATCCTTTCTCTGCAAAGTTCTTTTTCAAACCAGACAATGTATTTTCTGAAGATATATTTCCCGACCTAAAAACGTATTAAAACCTTTTAAACAAAAAGGTATCCTGCTGTAAAACTTATATTGTCAAAATAATTTGGTGTATAAACCTGTACCGAATATTAAACACGTATAAGAATTTTGAAGATAAAATACCTTTGTATGGATTTTGACGAACTCAACTACTTCTTCTTTGATCTTGACAAGACTATCTGGAACTGGGATAAAACAGTTATAGGAGCAGAAGACACTATTGACAGCCTTAGAGAAGCAGGTAAAGAAGTTTACTTCCATACAGACAACACCCGGCTATCTAGAAGAGAGTATGCTAAGAAACTTACAGATTTTGGTATACCCGCAGAGAAAGAAGATATACTTACCTCCGGATACGTAGCCGCAAACTATCTCGCTAGAAGGAACATAAGCAAAACATATGTTATCGGCGAACAAGGACTGATTGATGAATTAAACGAGAAAGATATTGATGTATCCCAAGACTGTGAAACCGTTCTCGTAGGTTTTGATAGACAGTTTAACTATGAAAAACTTTCTAGAGCGTTCAAAATCCTGAATGAAGGTGGCGAACTAATAATATGTAGTACAGAGTCATCATTCAGAACCACGAAACAGGTTAAACCACATCAAGGAACCTACAACAGAGCTTTAGACTTTATCACCCAGCCCACTTTAACCGGTAAACCGAGCTCAGTATTCAGAAAAGAGTTCAAAAAGTATTTCAGCTACTTCCCGGAGAAATCTGTGTTCATAGGCGACCGATTCGCGGATATTGAAACCGGTAACCGTCTTGGCATGGCTACTGCAGCAGTAATGTCTGGTGATGTAGACAGAGACGACCTTAAAGAAGCTGAAGACTTTAGAGAACCTGATTATGGTCTCTCAAGCTTAACAAGACTGAAGAGGCATATCTAAACTTCCTCTAGTAAGTCTCCAATTTTTCTTATCTCCATCATATTTGTGGTTCCTGATACTCCGGTAGGTACTCCTGCCGTTAAAACTATTAAGTCCTCCTCGTCCACAAAGCCTTTATCGTATAACGTTTCCGCCGAGTTATAGACTATTCGGTCTACAGAGTCAGAGAGTTCCGAGTAAAACGGTTTTACACCCCAAACCAAGTTCAGCTTTCTCTTAACCTCTTCCTTATTTGTAAACGCCATTATAGGTTTATCAGGACGGTATTTAGCAATATTTCTGGCTGTAGAGCCTGAAGACGTGTGAGCTACTATGAACTTCGCGTCTAGATCTTTTGTTGACTGCCATACGTTTTTTGAAATTGTCTCTGAAACTGTTTCAGACTTCTGTTTTACAGTGTGGTGGATGCTATCCTTTTTAGATGATTCAACCTCTTCAACAATCTCTTTCATAAATTTGACTGCTTCAACCGGATAGTCTCCTATTGCTGTTTCTCCTGAAAGCATTACTGCATCGGTACCATCCATTACAGCATTTGCAACGTCGGCTGCTTCTGCTCGAGTCGCCATAGGGTTCTCTACCATCGACTCTAGCATCTGTGTCGCAGTTATAACCGGTTTGGAGGCTTCGTTAGCTTTTCTAATATACTCTTTCTGTATTATAGGCACTCTTGCAGGATCTGCTTCAACACCTAGATCTCCTCTAGCAATCATGACTCCGTCAGAAGCTTCTAGTATTTCTTCAAAGTTTTCTACTGCTTTTAAATGCTCTATTTTGGATATTATATCTGCGTTAGATCCTTTCTGTTCCAGAAACTCTCTAACTTCTTCTACGTCTTTAGCCTCTTTCACAAAAGACAGCGCTACAAAGTCGAAACCTTTCTCAGCCCCAAACTCTAAATCTTCTATATCTTTCGGGGTAGGAGCTGATAGACCGACATCTTTACCCGGTATATTAACCGACTGTTGAGAGCTTAGTTTTCCGCCGTTTTCTACAACACAGCTTACTTTTTCTTCAACTTCTTGAACTCTTAGAACAATTTTTCCATCTCCTAGAATAATTCTGTCGGCTTCCTCTAACCTTTCTTCTAAACCTTCCTGATTTACGGCTAGTCGACTGCTGTTACCTTTTACTTCTTCCGAAGTTATCTCTATACTATCTCCTCCTGAAATAGTTGTATTTTCTTCAACATCTCTTAGTCTTATTTCAGTTCCTTTAGTATCTAACATCAAAGCAGTATCTTTCGATATTTCTCTAACTCTATCAAATATTTTCCCGTGGGTTTCATGGTCTACGTGAGAAAGATTGAATCTGAAAACGTCTACTCCTTCTTCTAGTAATTCGGTTATTGCTCTCTTAGAGTCCGATGCTGGTCCTATAGTAGCAACTATTTTAGTCTTTTTCTGCTCCATAATGCTCTCTATCCAACAGAATTGAAAAACCTAACCCTGGTGCTCCAAACGTTAGAATATAGCTTCATAACACGTTATAACCTAAATAACTTGTTTTCAACAACATTTATCGGCTTCAGTCGGCATAAAATTTTCTGAATCCTAAAAACCTGTTCTACCTGGTTTTCGCTCAACAGATAGTTTTTACAGCCAAACAGGTTGAAAAAAGTCAAGTAGTTTAAAGAATTTATACGGTAAAAACTTCTTTAGGTGAAACCACTATCTCCGGAAACAGAAAAGTAACAGTAACATCAGCATTACCATATATCCACGGCGT
Source organism: Nanohaloarchaea archaeon B1-Br10_U2g19 (assembly GCA_001563905.1). Classification (GTDB taxonomy): domain Archaea; phylum Nanohalarchaeota; class Nanosalinia; order Nanosalinales; family Nanosalinaceae; genus B1-Br10-U2g19. Next base: position 68,991 of record LKMO01000001.1, on the reverse strand, counting down.
ACCACATCTAGGAAATATTGTAGGAAGCATGCTTCCTGCAGATATATTCCACAGATATCTAGATATTAGAGGAGTTGACAACGTATTTATCTGTGGAAGTGATGTCCACGGCACCCCTCTTGCTTTGGAAGCGCTGGAAAGAGATATGCCTGTGGAAAAACTGAAAGAGGAGAACCATGAGAAAGTTAAAGACGTATTAGAAAGATTTAACCTAGATTTCTCTATTTACTCAGACACTCACTCAGATTATAACCGTAAACAGACACACGATATGTTTGTAGAGCTTTACTGTAACGGATTCATAAAAGAGAATACTCAAGAAATGGCTTACTCTGAGACAGACGGAAGATTTCTTCCGGACAGATATGTGGAAGGAGACTGTCATGAATGTGGTGAAACCGCTAGAGGAGACCAGTGTGACGAATGTGGAACACTTTTAGAGCCTCAAGAACTAGTAAATCCTTACTCAACTATCTCCGGAGCTACAGATATCGAGTTTAAAGAGACAACTCATCTTTTCTTAGATCTTCCTCAGTTCAAAGAAAATCTAGAGGAATGGCTGGAGAACGCGGAGACAAAACCGGTTCCAGACTCATCCTACAAAGAAGTACAGAACGCTATAGAAGAGACCGAACAAAGAGCTATAACCCGAGATATCGACTGGGGATTCAGTATACCTGTGGAGAGGGTTAACAACCGTATAGAAAATGAAGATTTAGATGTACCGAAACTAGACTCCTCAGTTTACGGAGAGAAAGTACTCTACGTCTGGTTTGACGCACCTATAGGCTATATAGGTTTTACGAGAGAGCTTTTCCAAGACAACGAAGAATGGAAAGACTACTGGATTAACGATAGAAGTGATGTCTACTACTCTATAGGTAAAGACAACACTATTTTCCACACAGTTATCTGGCCAAGTATGTTGATGGGCGCCTCAACTGAAGAGGAGCAGTATAGTCTGCCTCATTACGAGTTTATACAGCAGTACTTGATGGCGGAAGACGCACAGTTCTCCAAATCTAAAGGTACCGGTCTAAGTACTGAAGATGCTTTAGAAATGTATCCTACAGACTATTGGAGATTTTATCTAGCCCGGAACATCCCTAGAAACCATGACACCAAGTTTTCATGGAACGACTTAGAGAAAGAAATCAACAATACTCTCAACGATACAGTAGGAAACTTCGTGAACCGTACTCTAAGTTTGACAGAGCAGTGGTTTGACAACAAGGTTCCTGTAGCAGATCTCGAAACCAGAGATGAAGAAGTAATCAGCGAAGCCGAGGAAATAGTTAAAGAGTACCAAAAACAGTTCGACGACCATAACTTGAAAGAGGCTTTGGACAAGTCTATAGAGCTTGCAAGACTTGGAGACCGGTATCTTTCAGAAGAAGAGCCATGGAACAACGAAGATAGAAGAAATGAAACCATCCATGTCGCAGTAAGACTTATCCGAGCTCTAGGCGTAACACTTTATCCGTTTACACCAGAAACCAGCGAAAAAATCGGAGAAATGCTTAATACAGAGATACATACCGAAGAAGGATTCAACGAGCTATTAGATCCTTTACTCGGCGGTATTGAGTCAGGACATGAGCTTGGAGAACGGGAGATACTGTTTGAAAAGATAGATGTTGAAGACAAACAAGAAGAGGAAGAAGATAATATGGAAAATGTTTACAACACAGATACGGTAAGTTTCGAAGATTTCCAGGACATGAAAATCAGAGTCGGAGAAGTCTTAACTGTTGAAGATCATCCTAATGCGGACAGGCTTTACAAAGTAAAGATTGATGTTGGGGAAACAGAGCTACAGACCTGTGCCGGTTTAAAGAACCATTATGAACCGGAAGAGCTTGAAGGCAAAAAAGTTGTTGTACTAGCTAATCTTGAGCCTGCGGAGCTTAGAGGAGAGAAAAGCGAGTGTATGATGCTTGCTGCAGAAGATGAGGAAGACAACGTTGCGCTTCTGCAACCTGAGAAAGATATGAAGACAGGGAGCAAAGTCAAGTAGAAAGAGTTTTTACTTACCTTTTCTCTATCTTTCTATGTTCTTAAAAGAAGGTTTGAGAGGTTCCAAACAGTCTAAAACGTATTCTTCGCCCGTCACGTCCATTAAATGCTCTCCAGTATACATTTTTCCCATACCTGTCTGGTAGTAAGTTATTTCTGGAGCAATACTAAAATCTGTGTCTTGTCCAATCTCGTTTCTTGACTCTTCAAACCGGAGATAAGAGGCTTTCAAGCACTGGTTGAGGTATCCTCCTCCAAAACGGATGTGGTCGTAATCTTGAAGCAGTTTTTCTATCTCTTCTTGATCCGGAAATCCTTTCCCCTTCTTAACGCTTCGGGACTTATCCTCCGGAAATATATCTGTATACGCTACAGAATCACCGTAAGGCCTGTCACATCTCGAGTTACTCTCTGAATATACACAGTATTTATCACCCTCAAAGCTTTCTAAGACTTCTAAAACAGTTTCTTCCGTTATTCCTTGGTCATACCCGTAATGAGGATGTATGAGGAGTAATGCTTCTTTCATAATAAATGAAAAATAAAGGTAGGGTTGAAGTTTTTTAATCGATTCTGTCGATTGGATCGTTTGCGAAAGGAGACTGGTAGACTGTATCTGTTGACTGCCCTTCTCTTGGCTGCAGGTATCCTTCTGCTGTTACAGCATAAGGCATATCCCATGCAGCAAATTTTTCATCAACTGTATCAGTACTTAATTGGCCTTTGCCGTTTCCTTCTTCACTTACAGAGAGAATTCCTTTTATGTCCTCACCTGTTAATGTTTCTACTACCTCTCCGTTGAGAGTACAGTTGGATCCGTAAACACCCTCTTGTTCTGTTACTGCGACTTCTCTGTAGTCTGTCAGGTTGAAGTCACTTTCTCCTTGGTATTCGTTTATATCTTGTTCTGTTACGGTAGGTTCTTGCAGGTCTTGACCTATTTTATCGACTGATGTGTTTAGCATTTTTGTCCACCTTATAGTTACTAGTTAGTCACAACAAGTTATAAATGTTGTGGTTAAGTCGGGCTTCGTCCAAGAACCCTTTTTGAACACGGATTTTTTGAACACAGAATAAGGTTTTCGAACAGAAACTACTTTTCGAACAAAGCCGGTTTTAATGGATTTTTTCAAAAAGCCGTTTAATCTTCCAGAATTTTTCCTTTGGCAAAATCGGTATTATTGACATCGCCGTAGCTATCAGTCTCTACTTCTGGGTAGACCAGTCCTTTCTCCGGAACGTATCTCGGCACCTCTTCCAGGTTACTGATAACCATTTCCCCGTCGTATCTTGGCTTGTATTCTGGAGCTGTAACATATTCTATGACTGCCTCGAAGCCTTCTTCTTCTTTCATTAAGCCTTGATATTTTTCAGGGTTGCATACGCCTAAGCATGAACCTGTAACGTCGAAAAGGTCTTCTGAGCCAGGTAATTCCGCATTTATTTTTAATTCGTAGATATTTTTCCCATCACCTAAGATTATCTTGTTTTCTTGGCAGTGATGGTCGTAAGGCTCCGCTAAATTGTTAAGTTCTTCTCTCTCGACATAAGTTCTGTTGTCGGACAGATTAGCTCCGTTGAGATCTTCTAGTTTCCAAGGTAGATCGTGTTTTCTGTTCATAAATAAAGAGAGATATAAGATTTTTTAGAAGAGCGGGTCTACTCCTCCATCCGCAACTGTTTTATTTTCTGAATCCTGACCATAGTTATCTCTATTGATTCTATTTAGAAGTCTTACTGGCTCTTCATATTCGAATTCTCCTAGTTCAAGCTCTTCTGAAGCGTTTTCTAGGTTGTCTCCATCCGCCCTGTATGTTGTTGCAGATAAGAGATTTTGTTCTTGATCGAATGCTCTCATTACTGTGTAGTCTGGTTCTTTACTGTCTCCTATTTTTTCTTCTTCAAATAGGTAGTCTTCAGTCTCTAGTGTTCTTCTCAGCTCTGACTCCTCATAGCCAAAGTCTTCGTCTATAATCCAGTTTGTCATTTTTACACCGTGTATATCTTCATCTTCTTTAACTCGGTTTTTCCGCTTCCAACTTGGTTCTTAAGATCTTCTAGGTCTTTGTTTGCAACATCTTCGTACATTTTTTGAACCACTCTCATATGTTATTATTTAGTAGTAACAACATATAAATGTTGTGGTAGAATACAGCAAAAAACAGAATATAAGCCAGACCAATAAAAAGAAGCTACAAACTTAGCGGTAGGTTTCCGCAGTATCAGGATAAGTTCCTGAAAGAAAGTCCTCAGTAAACAAAGGAATATCCTGTCCCGAACCTCTTACAACATCCCAGTCCTGTTTAAAGTCATCAAAACCAGTATAACCTTCGACACGCTCTACTTCACCATCTTCGTTCATCAGTAAACCTCCTCTAGCATCCTCTCCCTCCAGTATACTATAAAGAGTGTACTGAGTATTATCTTCTCTAAAATCTAGTCTTTTGAGGTTATATTCTTGTGAGCAGCTGGGAAGATCTATCTCATAATATGTCATTACTTCTCCTTCCAAGATATCCTTAATCTCTGGTAAACCCATGATAAAATATGTTATACCTATAACTGTTTAAATCTAAAGAAGAATCGGTTAAAAAACTTCACTCTCGCAGTCCTAAACAATGAAGCTAACCTTTCTAGGAACCGGAGGCGGAAGATACGTAACAGGTAGACAGAAACGCAGAACCGCCGGAATAATACTCAAAACAGAAGAAACACAGCTACATATCGATCCAGGACCCGGAGCCCTAATCTACGCCAATAAAGAATTAGATAACCCTGAAGAAACAGAAGCAGTAATAACATCTCATGGCCATCCAGACCACTGTAACGACGCAGAACCAGTAATAGAGATGATTACGGAGTGTTACGAAAATCCCGGAGCACTGTTCGCTAACGAAACTGTATTGAAAGGCTTCTCAGATATAGAGAAAGCAGTATCCAACTATCACCAAAACCTTTGCAGTAGAGTCGAAAAACTAGAAGAAAACTCCGAACACCAGTTCAAAGACATAAAAATTGAAAGCCAAATAATGTTCCACTCAGACCCAAAGACTCAAGGCCTTAAAATATCAAACAAAAACAAAACAATAGGGTTCTGGACAGACACAGAATACTCAGAAGAACTAACCAAGTTCTATGAAGACTGCGACACACTAGTAGTTTACTGTGCAAGACCAAAAGATAGTAAAATCCCGTCACACACTCACCTAAACGACATACCTAAGATAGTAGAGAAGACGGATCCTCAAACTATTATCCTAACACATTTCGGCTACAAGTTTCTAGAATCAGACCTGGAAAAACAAGAAAACTGGCTGAAAAAAGAAGTTGACTGTAAAGTAGTTTTTGCAGAAGACAATATGACCTATCCTGGTAATATGAGTCTAGATAGCTTCTGAAACATTACTCTTCGCTTTCTTCATCTTCTTCTAAATACTGTTCATACTCGCCAGATTCCCACATTTCCCTAATTTCTTCTCTTTGCGGTTCGAGAGCCTTTTTCATCTTCTCCCACTCCTGATCCTTTTCCTCTTCAGGCACTAGACCTCTTTCTGCCGCACTATCAAGCATCTGTCGATGTCTATCTTCCTGTCTAGAAAAGAATTCTTCAAGACTTCCCAAACTCTCTATTTCTTCGAACACTTTTCGGTATTGAGATTCCTCCTCTTCAGGAGTAGGTTCGTGGTGTTTTCTCGCAGGCTCTTCAACATCCATCTTATTTATCTCCGTATGTAACTTTTCTCCTAAGCCAATTTCGGAGTATGTTTCAGCGGCGTTTAGGACATGTACACCTCCTAATTTATACTCGCCTTTACCTCCATGAGTATGTCCTCCGCTGACAACCTCAATTTTATCTCCGTGTTTCTCTATAGCATCTGCGAGCACTACGGAACCATACTGATTTCGGTCACTATGGTATGGTGTTGAATGGTGGACTACATGCACCTTCCCGTCCGCATTTTCTATTCTGCCTCCCAGACGAGCAACTTCTTCCCTAAACGCTTTCTGTTCTTCATCACTTAACTCCATATGTTCATCAACCATCTGTAGATACTGCTGGTGCTCTGAAGTCATAATTTCTTCTTTAACATCTTCAGGCAGATTTTCTATAGTCTCTCTAGTTATATTTTCAGGATCGATGTCCCCTACCTCCTTATTCTCTTCTTTCGCCGCGTCTACCGGGCCAGAACCAACTGGTTGAATCCACCACTTTACTTTCGGTTTATCGAAAAAACTTTTGATCTTTCTTTTAGAGTTATCCGCTCCATCTTTATCTTGTAACTCATATAATTTATCAGCGACCTCTTCTCTATCATAACCCAGCTTCTCTATATCCTCACCTACTTTGAGAAGTTCATAATTCTGAGTATCTATCTCAGGACTGAAATGGTCCGACATACCTATTATCGTGTTACCTTCTTCTGTCTCATACTCAGTTTCTGTTAAATCTGTAAGATTTTCATGTAAATCTATAAAGAATTCATATGCGTTCCCTTCATACTCTGAGAACTCTTCATATTCCTCTTCGAGCATTTTCTCAACATACTCAACATGTTGTTTATCCTTACCTTCTTCATAACCATGCGAACCTTCTATTGGAGAATGGTTTCCTGGAAGAACCAGAACATCTGCATCCAGCTCCTCGCCTAGTTTATCCAAATCTTGGTACGTCTCTTTCAACTGATTAAAATATACATCGGGAGAAACCGTGCCAACGTCTTTACCCTCTTTTTTGGAAGCGTCACCGTGGAATACAATCTGATCAACATCATCTGAACCATAATTATCGATTATCTCATCATAAGGGACGCCGTTCAGCTCTGTATCTCCAAGCTGTAAAGTACTATCGAACTCTTCCAGAGAGTAATCCTCTGATTTCTCTTCAGGGTCTTCAGCTTCCTGACTCATCTACCTTTACTATACTGCTGAAACAATATAAACCATCTCATGTTTTTCCTCTAAACTGGCAGCTCTGATTCCCTAAGTAAAAACCTTTTAAGATTCTCTAAACAGTGTTTTTTCAAGAGCTGATACCAAAATGCCTGAAGGAGAATATAAACCAGATGTTATCGAGCCGAAGTGGCGTAAAAAATGGATTGAAGAAGAAACCTACAAGTATGAAAAACCTGGCGACAGTGAAGAAGTGTTCTCTATAGACACACCTCCCCCAACAGTATCAGGCAATCTACACTTCGGGCATACGTACGGAAATACTTTAGCTGATTTCAAAGCACGTTTTGAACGAATGCAGGGTAAAAGCGTTTACTATCCTTTCGGCTATGACAACAACGGTATCGCTTCTGAAAGACTTACTGAAAGAGAACTAGATATAAGGCATCAAGACTTTACACGTAGAGAGTTCCAGAAAAAAGTACGTAAAGTCTGTGAAGACTATGAAGAAGAGTTCGAAGATCTTATGAGAGACTTCGGATTCTCAATGGACTGGAACAATACCTACAAGACTATAGAGCCACGTGTACAGAAAATCAGTCAGCTATCTTTCCTTGATTTACATGAAAAAAATCTTCAGTACCGTGAAAAAGCTCCGGCAATCTGGTGTCCAGAGTGTGAGACCGCTATAAGCCAGGTTGAAACAGAAGACTTAGAGAAGAAAGCTCATTTCCATGATATAGAGTTCGATGTTGTTGATGGCGACTCCTTCACTATCTCAACAACCAGACCAGAACTTTTACCGGCTTGCGTAGCAGTATTTGTACATCCTGACGACGAGGAAAACCAGCATCTAGTCGGTGAAGAGGCGAAAGTACCTTTATTCTACCAGAAAGTACCGATTATTGAAGATGAAAGAGTCGATATGGAGACAGGTTCAGGAATCGTTATGTGCTGTACCTTCGGAGATCAGAACGATATTGAATGGTACCAGGCGCATGGACTCGACCTAAGAGTCGCAATAGATGAATCCGGAGTAATGACAGAGGAAGCTAACGAGTATGAAGGATTAACTACCGAAGAAGCTAGGAAGGAAATAGTGAAAGACCTAGACGAAGAAAAGTTCTTGCTCGACAAAAGAAAGATAACTCACACCGTTCAAGCACATGAAAGATGTGATACACCTATTGAGTTCCTTGTAAAACCTCAGTGGTACATCAAGGTTTTAGAAAATAAAGAAAAATACTTAGAAGCCGGAGAACAGATGGAATGGTATCCAGAGAAAATGTTTACACGTTACAAAAACTGGATTGAAGGACTACAGTGGGACTGGTGTATCAGCCGTCAGAGAGACAGCGGAATACCGATCCCTGTATGGTACCATAAAGAAACCGGAGAACCTGTTGTAGCTGAGAAAGAGCAGCTACCGGTAGACCCTTTACAGGATGAACCGCCTGTCGACAACCCGGAAGAGTATAAGCCGGAGACCGACGTACTAGACACATGGGCGACATCAAGTTTAACCCCTCTAATCAACGCCAAGTGGGACGGAGAAGAACTTCAGAGGCCGGAGCTCTACCAGTTCGATCTACGTTACCAGGGCCACGACATCATCAGCTTCTGGCTTTTCCACACAGTTGTAAAATGTATTGAACATACCGGCGAAGTACCTTTCAAACAGGTAATGAACCATGGCCACGTACTAGACGAAAACCGGGAGAAAATGAGTAAAAGCCGTGGAAACGTAGTGCTACCACAGAACGTTATTGAAGAGTATCCTGTTGATGCAGCACGTTACTGGAGTGCAGGAACACAGGTAGGAGACGACCTAGCATTCAAAGAAAAAGACCTGGTCTCTGGAGAGAAAGTTATCCGTAAACTCTGGAACGCTTCAAAACTAGTAGAGATGCTCGTACCAGAAAGCGGAGAGATAGATGAAGAAGACCTAGAAGAACTAGACCGCTGGATGCTCGCAGAACTCGACCAACTCGTAGAGTTTACAACAGAAAAAATGGAGAACTACGAATTCTCAAAAGCAAGAGACCATATAAGACACGTCTTCTGGAACACCTTCTGCGACAACTACCTAGAAATCGCAAAACAGAGACTAGACGAAGAAAGAGATCCTTCCGCAGAATACACGCTTTCCCGGTGCCATGAAACATTCCTAAAGCTTTTCGCACCGTTCCTATCACACGTAACCGAAGAAATCTGGAACGACATGTACTCAAAGAAAAGCATACACAACTCCAAATGGCCTGAAACACTTGGCTTAGAAGCAGACCTCCAGAAAGGAGAGACAGCTATAGAAGTAATCTCTGCACTCAGAAAATACAAGTCAGACAACCAGATGTCTCCAACCGCAGAACTAGAAGAAGTAACAGTCTACGGAGATATAGAAGGCTTTGAAGAAGCAGTGAAAGAAGTAATGCACGTAAAGAAACTCGAACTAGACAAAGAAAACCGGCCAGAAACAGAGAACGAAATCGTGGAGATAAAGCTTGACTACTCGAAAGCAGGTCCTAAATACGGCGACAAAGTATCAGAAATCGAAGAAGCACTTGAAAACAATGAATGGAACCTCATGGACGGAAGACTTAGAGTAGCAGATGAACAGCTCAAACCAGAGATGTTTAACGTTAGAGAAGAAAGAACATTCCAAGGAGAAGGAAAAATGATTGAAACAGAAAACATAACGGTAGTAGTCAAATGATAGGAATCAGTCTAGGTCCAGAAGGAGATCTAATAGAACATATAAACTCTATTTCAGAAGAATTTGACTTCATAGAGTTCGGGATAGGAGAACATGAACGACCTGTAGAAGAGATAGAATCTGAAAAGGTTAGAAAGGCTTTAGAAGACAAAGATTTTGAAATAACAGTTCACTTACCTTTCAAACAGCCTTTATCCACCTCAGTACCTGAGATCAATGAAGGACTTCTGAACTACCATGAACGTATGATGAAGTTCGCTAAACAGCTTGGAGCAGAAAAAGTTGTGGCACACGCCGATATGCGATATGATGATGCTGAGGATGAGATAGAAAAACTTCCTGAACAAATCGAAAAACTGGATAAACTAGGAGAGAAACACGGAGTCGAAGTCTGTTTCGAAAATCTTGGACAGTGGAGAGGATTAGAACTGTTTGAGCTAGGACCTTTACTTGAAGAACTAAATGTTTCCATGTGTTTCGATACAGGACATGCTTTCTCAGAAGCCGGACAGGAAGAAACAGAAGAATTTCTTGAAGAATACTCCCACCTGATTTCACACCTTCATTTGACCGATACACGTGAAGGACGAGATATGCATCTACCGCTTGGAAGCTCAGAGATTGAGTTCCAGCCTCTAATCGATAGATTAGAAGACTTCGAAGGAACCTGGTGTATGGAGATCTTTACGGAAGACAACGACTACCAGCTACTGTCAAAACAGAAGTTGGAAGGCTGGTTTAATGAGGCATAGCTATAAAGAAGTAACTTCACCAGCTGCTTCCTAAGAACCTATATCCGTTTATCTTATTGCAGTTAGTACATTTTTTCTCCATTTCATAACCTAAGATAAGTTCTTTAGGTTTTCTAGTCCCCATGAAAGAGCTCTCACAATAAAGACAGTTATGTTCATACTCTACTTCTTCTTGTGGAGGAGGAAAAAGTTTATTCAGAAATTCTGCAGTATGTCTAATAGATTCCAGCGCATCTACCTCTTTTACCAATTTATTTTCATGTATATAATTTCTCATCAGCCTAAGACCTTGCTGTATTTCTGTGTAGGCTCCCAAGTGATCTCCAGACCAATCAATTAAATTTTTGAGATTATCAGAAGGTTCCTCATTTTCTTCTCTTCTATACTTTTCTTTGATAGCTATTTCAAGACATCTAACTGCCGTAGGCTGAGATGCGTTTGGAAGTCCGTGAAGATAAGAATGAACTGACCCCTGGAATATTCTCTTACCGTTATCTACCTCATCAAAAAACCTAAGGGACAAGTTATATCTGCATATTCTAGATAACCGAATCTTTCTGCTTTAGAATCTCCTCTACTAAACGTTATTCTATCTAAGGCCATAATATTAGACAGCATGTAAAAAGTTATATTAGGATCTGATTTCCGGATTCGTATAGCACCATACTCTAGGAAATTCTATATAGATTCTGGGTTAATAAAAGAATTTCTACATCAAGTATGTTTATGAGCCAAGATAAAAAGCACCGAGAAATGTCAAAGTACGAGCTTAAACGGTTGATAAAGAAGCTTGAAGATATTAGAGGTAGAAATACCGAGTTAGTCAGTCTTTACATACCAGCTGGCTACGATATGGCAAAAATATCTGATTTTGTGACTTCTGAGGCTTCGGAAGCTAAGAACATTAAATCTAAGAACACTAGAAAAAATGTTCAGGCTGCACTCGATAAAATTGGAAGAAAAGTGAAAGAAGAACCTGTAACACCAGAGAACGGGGTCGTATTCTTCTCAGGAAATGTTTCCGAACAGGAAGGAAGACCGGATATCCAGCTATGGCAAGTAATACCTCCACAGCCTGTAGAATCCCGGCGCTACCGTTGTGACAAAGAGTTTGTCTTAGATCCTTTGAAAAACATGGTTGTAGACGACCGCGTCTACGGTTTGATTGTAGCAGATAAAAGTGAGGCTGCAATCGGCTACCTACAAGGCTCACGTGTTAAAACTGTTTACTCGATGGAGTCTAACGTTCCTGGTAAGACTCGTGCAGGAGGACAGTCCGCACAACGTTTCGAACGACTACGTAAATCCATGTATGAAACGTTTATGTCTGATATCGCTGAAAAGGCAAAGAACGCTTTCATGGATAAGGCTCGCGAAGGAAAACTGTTAGGAATAATTGTAGGAGGTCCTGGATTCACTAAAGACAAGATAATGAATGATGGATATCTCCATAACGAACTAGAAGAAAGAGTTATAGCACAGGAATCTCTCAACTACTCTGGAGAGGAAGCGCTTGAAGAGCTTGTAGAGAAGGCAGAAGACTCTATAGAAGACTCCGAAGTTGTCATAGAGAAGAAGCTGGTTAACGAGTTTTTCCAGAACCTTAAACAAGAGAACGGTAAGTCTGAATACGGCCGGGAACAGGTTATGAAAGCTCTAGAAATGGGTGCTGTAGAAACAGTGCTTATATCAGAAGATATAGAAATGTTTGAAGCAACCTACGAATGTCCTAACGGCCACGAAAAACACGTATATGAACAAGAGCCACATATAAGCGACTCCGTAGAATGTGACGAATGTAATGAAGACATGGATCTGGAAGAGATGCAGGACATCGTAGATGTATTAGCTGAGAAAGCTGAAGAGATGAGCTCAGATATTGAAATAATATCTACTGACCATGAAGAAGGTCAGAGACTGATGAACATGAGCGGTATAGCAGCAATAATGCGTTACCGGATAAGATAAATTAAACATTGGTTCATAAACTAATTCCTATGAATATATCCAATCTTGCTGAACAAGCTGAAGACTTTACAGGAAACATCTGGTATATAGACGGTTCTGAAAAAATACTTGTAGATGTAGGTACAGGCGACTCCTGGAAAAGTATCAGAGAGCTTGAAGAAGTTGATAAAGTTGTTATAACCCATTCTCATTACGACCACGTAGACAATCTAACCAAAGTTAAGGAAAAGTACTCTCCAGAAATCTATGCTTACAAACCTGAGAACTTAGATGTAGACGCCGTTAAAATCTCCGAAAATGATAGACTAACACTTTCAGATACAGAGTTTCAGATAATCCATACACCCGGACATAAAGATGACTCAGTATGTCTATACTCTGAGGAAGAAAAAATATTGTTTACCGGAGACTTAATCTTTCCTGAAGGCGGTTTCGGAAGAACAGATCTAGAAGAAGGAGACAGAGAGCTTTTAATCAACTCAATCAAGAAAATAACAACTCTAGATGTCGACACGTTTTATCCCGGTCATGAAGATATGGTCGGCCAAAATGCTAACGAACAGATACAAAGCTCTTTAGAACAAGCAGAGAGAAGAGAATCTAAATACTGAAAGTCTTCAGTACTCAATCATACCTGTATAGTAGTCGAGTACAAAAATAGACAGTCCTCCAACTAAAGCTAACACAGTGAACTCCGGTAAAACCTGTAACCATGTAAGACCTTGATCAAGTACTATCTGCCGTGTCTCTTCAACCGGCGCTCTTAAAGCCCCGAAGATCAGGCTGACTAGGAAAGCTACTGTAACCTGTCTGTGATTCTCTAAAGACCAACGTACAGCATGCGCTACCGTAAACAATCCTATAACTGCTCCTGAAACAAAGGTTACAACAGGCGGCGCTGTCTCCAATAAACCTTTTGAACTGCCGTTAATGAAGAACGATAAAACTGAATCTGTAAATTTGGACAAGGCTTCAGCCATGTAATCGTACTGTCCTAGAATCATCAGAACCAGTGAGCCTGAGATACCGGGAAGGATTTGAGCACTTATAGCGAACATGCCTGCAAAAAATACTACTGGCAAACTACTACCTAAAGCGGTTGTAGCATAACCTGAGACCAAGAAAGCAGTTAAGAATCCTGATAAAGCTGCAAACCTGGTTTTTCCAGAGGATATATCAACATTTTTAGATAGTATGACTGCGGAAACCAGTATAAGTCCGAAAAAGAATCCGAAAGTAGGTATAGGATAGTATGTTAGCAGGTAAGCAACTAAGTTTGATACAGTTATTACTGCGGTAACGATGCCTAGTCCTAATACAGTCAAAAAAAGTAAATCCATTTCTAAAAACTGTTTTTTAAGAGAAGACAGATCTAATACTTGGAAACTTTGTAAAAACTTCCAGGCATTCTTCTTGTTTACCGAGGTTAACGAGGTTATAAGCCTCTGATATATACCTGTGATTAAGGCGATAGTGCCTCCTGAAACCCCTGGTACGGCTCCTGCAGCTCCCATAGCTAAGCCTTTAAGATATACTGTTATCCATTCTCTAAGACTGTTGGAACCCATTGATAAAACGTATTCAGTCCGATTCTATTAAAGTAACTATTAGTTTTAGATAAGTCTTTGAACCAGTTTAACTTATGGAGATCAGGATCAACAAAGAGGCTGTAGATATCAGAGAAAGCCTTCTAGATAAGTCCTCCGAGGAAATTAGGAAACAGGTAAGACAGTATTTAGATAAGGAGAGAACCTGGTTCAACTTTGAGGTAGAGCTTTCAAAAGACTTCACGGACCAAGTACTAAGAGAGATTCAGGCTATACCTTACGGCAGTACAAAGACTTATGGAGAGATTGCAGACAATATTGATTCTTCGGCTATAGCTGTAGGACAGGCGTGTGGAAGGAACCCTGTTCCCGTAATTATTCCCTGCCACCGCGTGATCAGTGCTAACGGTTTAGGAGGTTACAAGTACAGCTCCAAGCTTAAAAAGTATTTATTAGATCTTGAAAGCTTTGAATAAGACGATCTACTAGCTGCGACAGATTGAATAAGAATCTTTCTACTTCTTCGCCTCCCAATTCACCAGAACTTTCTCTTGTTCTGTTCGGTAAGTTTATACGGTCTATTTCAAGCTCTCCTTGTTTATAGTCGTGGTCCGCCATGTTTATCTCGTAATCAAAACTGTTTATATCGTCTAAGCACTGTTCAAATCTTTCTCTAGACTCGTAGTTACATGGCTTCATATCCATATGGTTTGAGAAGAAGCTCCATTTAGTATCGTAGCTTTCCGTAGTTTCTAGGGAGTCCATCTCCTCATATACTTCATTGAGCGTGCCGTTCTCTTTGATATAGTTACGGATAACAAGCTGAGAGTAAGCGTAACCAAAGTTTCTATGCTCGGCGCTTTCAGCAGGAGACCAGTACTTCATAAAATCTTCTTCCTGACGGTAGTAGTTCCATAACTGTTCTTTATCGCCTTGTGGCGGAACTTGGTAGTACCGGTTAGGGTTATCTGTATCAGTGTACTGTGTTTCCTCACCGAACAGTTCTTGAGGGCCTATATCTGTCTTTTCCTCTCTGTAACGTTTTTTCTGCATTAGAAACTCTACGTATTCTGAGGTACCTTCATCAAAGTAGCTTGAAGATGTCTCATCCCATGAAAGCTTTCTATCATTTAATCCATGAGCTGTTTCATGAGCTAAAACCCTTAGAAAGTTGTCGTCTAGATCATTTCTCAGCTTTATACTTCCTGAACGGTACTGTCCAGCACTCCAAGACTCATGTTCTGCCATGTACTCCTCCTCGTTCATTACAGATACGGCAAAACGTTCGAACTGTGGACCGACTTCAAGCGTTCCTACAGCAAGACGGAATGCATCATCAGGATCTTCATGTACATCTCCGAAAAACTCGAAATACTCTGTACTGTATCCTTGTCCGAAGTTAACTATTATATTGGTAGGTCCTTCACCCTTGAACTCTATCCTGTCCTCTCCAAAAGAAGATTCAAAGCTTCTGTCAGCTCTCCCGGAGATTATATCAGGATTTTTCAGTACTCCTGTAGTCTTCTTATCTTGGAACGATGGAAGCGAGATCTGTCGCTCGTAAAGACCTTCATGAACATGTTCTGCAGAAGAGTTGACTACAGACTGTATCTTAACCGTACGGTTCTCTTCCCGGGTACGTTCTCCTTCAATATTCAAAACATCATCTTCACGACTATACTCTAACTCTCCTGAACCATCATCAACATCTAAAACCTTAGAACCCTCCATCAACCTCCATGAAAGACCCGGACAGACCTGATCACAGTCAGAGACTATTGAAACATTAGTATAAACCTCTTTTTCATCAAACTCTACCTCATACTGGACTTCTGCAACAGCTACAGCCGTAAAAAGTATTACAGCTAGAAAAACAAAGGCTTTCTTCATACACGTAGTTTGGATTATGAATAAAAGAATCTTTCCATACAAATAGTAACTGTATGGCTATACTCTCCGATAAAGAAATCAAGAAAATAGTGAAAGAACAAAAAGCGGTTGAAAGCGAAAAAGACCTAGATCTAGACTTACAGTTAGGGCCTTCCTCACTTGATTTACGGCTAGGCTATGATTTCGGTGTCTTAAACACACGTAAAGTCGATATAGTCGACACAAAAAACATGCAGAAATACAACAACTATATCAAAAAAGAGACACACTCTGCAGAAGAAGGCGTAGTCATACATCCAGGAGAGTTCATACTCGGATCAACACTTGAAACAGTCAACGTTCCAAACGACTTAGTTGCACGTGTAGAAGGAAGAAGCAGCTACGGCCGACTAGGAATCATAGTACACGCAACCGCAGGATATATCGATCCAGGTTTCTCAGGAGATATAACTCTTGAAATACAGAACCTTGGTAACGCACCCGTCAAACTCTACCCTGAAGACCGTGTCTGCCAGATCGTGTTCGAAACCATGACCTCTGAAGCAGAGAAGCCTTACGGAAGCAAAAAAGACACAAAATACATGGGACAGACCGGCGCCACCGGTTCAAGACTAGGAAAAGAGAAACGGTAGAACTTCTTATGAAGCCTGTAGACTGTCACTGCCATCTAGACTTCGAACAGTTCGACGAAGATAGAGCTAAAGTAGTCGAAAGATGTAGAGAGAATCTGGAGTTCGTTGTAAGTGCAGGAAGCACTTTAGAAAACAATAAATCTGCTTTAGAACTCCAAGAAAAATATGATATAATAAAATCTAATCTAGGGTTACACCCTGTCTACACAGATAATTTCAGCGAGTTAGAAGAAGTAAAACAGCAGATAAGAGCCGAAGATCCTGTTGCAGTAGGTGAAATAGGTTTAGACCATCACCATGTCAAAGACCAAGATTTACGAAATAAACAAGAACAAGTTTTCAGAGAACTTCTATCTTTAGCAGAAGAACTCCAGAAACCGGTTGTCATCCATTCAAGAGACGCTGAACACAAAGCAGTGGAAATCCTAGAAAACTATGACTTGCCAGAAATCTTTCTACACTGCTTTAATGGTAGTCCGGCGCTTGCAGAAGAAGCTGCTCAAAAAGGAATGACTATAGGTGTTACAACCCAAGTACTTTACTCAAACAGAGTTCAGAAGATAGTAGAAACACTGAGTCTCAACGACATTGTCTTAGAGACAGATTCTCCATTCCTCTACCGAGGAGAACGTAACGAACCTGTGAACGTCGAGGAATCAGCGGAGAAGATTTCAAAACTGAAATCTGTTGAAAAAGAGAAAGTAGTTGAAAAGACAACGTCTACTGCTAAAAGAATATTTGGTCAATAAAAAGGGGAAAGATTATTACTATATACTTTATCTTTAAAATTTAGTTTATGGTACTTGAAAGATTCAAAGATAAAGTTGGTTCGGAGCCAGGAGTAGCTATTTTTATTGACGGACCTAACGTGATAAGAAAAGAGTTCGATCTTGACTTAGACTTACTAAGAGAAAGAGTCGAAGAGTTCGGAACCATAAAAATAGGTAAAGTCTTTCTAAACCAGTACGCATCAGAAAAACTGATTGAAGCTATCGTTTCACAAGGATTTGAAGCCTCACTAGGACTAGGCGGAGAAAAAGATAAAGAAAGCGATGTAGACGTATATATGGCTGTAAATGCAATGGAAGCAGTCCATAACGATGCAATAGATGTTATAGTAGTTGTAACACGTGACGCAGACTTCCTGCCTGTCATACAAAAGGCGAAAGAACATGGTAAAGAGACTGTAGTTATCGGGATGGCTCCAGGATTTTCAACAGCATTACAAAATGCTGCCGACAATGTTATAGAAATAGAATAACACTGTAACAATGTTCAATTTCAATTTGCTGGGCTGGATAGATATAACTGCAGCGATACTGCTTTATTTCACAGTTTCTCCCATACCTGAGCCGGTAGCCCATGCTCACTCCGTATTCCTGTTTTTGAAAGGATTTATCGGTTTTATTGATTTTGGAGCTAATCCGCCTTCAATCCTGCTACCTATCTACTTACTCGGTGGTGCCGCAGATATACTTTCAGCAGCAATACTTCTTACAGGCACACCTCCCGTCATGGCAGATTACAAGAATATTATCGCAGGACTACTGTTCTTGAAAGGTTTATGGACTTTCTCAAGCTTTATGTCTATGTAGAACTACTCTTGGTAATGTCTGATAAGTTCCTGAACCATTCTCTTCTTTATGGCTCCGGAATCAGTTGAAGAATCAAGATTTGAATCCAGCTTCTCTAACTCCTGAATCTTTCTATCTGTAGAAAAATCTTCAAAATCTTCTGGTAGCTCCGACTCTATATCCATAACAGTATCTAACGTTGGTGTCTACCATTATTAAGGCTTTGATTCAGTCTTTTCAACAACTCAATTATCTGTTCGTTCTGTGCCTTTAGCTCTTCAAAATCTGATCTCTGGTTAGATACGGGCTCTGTCTGTCCTTGACCACCGGATCTTGTATTCTGTTCCAGTCCTGCGTTCTCCATTTTCCTCTGTGTCTGACCGCTTAACTGAGGTTTTGGAGAACCTTTCTGAGGTCTTCCTGCTTGAGCATTAGGTGTATCTACACTGTTCTGTCTTTGAGAGTTCTGACCCGGGTTCTGTGAACGTTTTTGGCCTCTATTACGGGTCTGTCTGGGTCCTCCTTGCATCTGGTTATTAGGCTCTGAGGTTCTTGACTGAGGATTTCTTGGACTGTCCTGCGGCTCCTGTCTAGGAGGAGAATTATTTCTCTCTGTACTTGGTCCTGAATCCATATCTAGATCGGAGTCGAGATCCGAGCTGAAGTCTGAATCAAAAGAGTTATTCCCGGAACTATTGTTAGAACGGTCCGATCCGTTTAAAGAATCTTTTAAGTCGTCAAAGACACTCATTACACAACTATTTAGGAGAGTTGTTGATAAGGTTTAGGTATTCACATAGTTTCTTCCAAGAATACTTTAAGTAAAAACTAGAGTAATAGAGTAATATATGAGCTCTGGACACTCTGGGGACGAAGACGATACATGCGACTTTGGACATGTTTTCGAAGTTAACGGGAGCTCGCCGTTTGCAGAAGATATAGAGAGCGGTGAAATAAGTAGTTTAGAAGATCTTAGTAAGGCTCAAGAAGATGCAGATGACCCTTATTCTTTCATAGGGGTTATGGGAGATCCTTATAAAAACGTTAAAGTTGTTTCTGGAAGCCAAGGAATGCCTTACACGTTTATTTTGGTAGCGGCAGACAAGTTTGACACAGATCTAGACTGGGATATTGTGAAAACTGATGAGAAGATCTTTGTCAGCCCTCAGAACACAATGCACCAAGAAATGAACCAGAGAAGACAACAGGCAGAACAGAATATCAAGACCAGTATGCAAGGTTTGGAACAGCTCAGAAAATCAAAACACTTACTGCAACACGATATTAGAAAGCTGCGTTCACGTGTAGAAGATCTTCAGACAGGAGACGATGTCGTAATCAAAGGAGACTTTGTACAGTTGGTGGACGGTGCTGGTGCCGGAGGTCAAGGAGCTGACGAACAGGCCCTGAGATTCCTCAGAGACAACAATATCTACCCTACAATCGTATCCGATTTCAATGAGATGGAGTCTCTAGAAGATCTTGAGGAAGGCGGAAAACTATCAAACCTGCCTGCAAACGAAAAAGCAATACTGAAAAAGAAGTACACCATGTTCGAAAAATGGAAGGACATGTACGGCAGCGAAATACAGAGAAAGCTTAACGACCTGAAAAAAGAGCTTAGACGTATCGAAAGAGCGATAGAAGAAACCAAAGAATGGCTTGAACCTTACGCCCGAGACATGGTTATGATAAACCAGAAGACGCGAGACGAGATAGGCAACGATATAAACGAGTACGGAAGCTTCGTTGGCTACGCAACCATGTACAAAGAGCTCGAGTTTATAGCTCACCAAGGCTTAGTAAAAGAGGAAGGTGCATTAGTAGAATCAGATAACGAAAAAGAAATCACTCATTACAAAGTTGTGCATATACACGCCGTCCATGTAAATATTTCGGGCGGAGAAAACCCTAACAGTCCTGTAGAAGGTCCTACTGTTGCAGTAGTCTTCTGGAGACCTGCGATCGTCTGTAAACACGTTTTCGAGAATATTATTGAAAAAAAGATAAACCGGAGTAAAGAGCTTTTCGAACAGTTAATGGATGATTACACCGGAGATTTCGATAAAGGAGAAGGTAAAGATCTTAAAGACGCTCGCAACAAGAAAGAAATCAGTGTAAGAGCGCTCCGGGAAAAAATAGGTGAAGAAGTAGAAGAAAAACCGCCTTTAGAACTTTCTTCAACAATTAGAAGAGTTGAAGACGGTTTTGACTCTCCAAAACTTATAGCTGAAAAATACGGCGACGGATATCTAGAGGCTTTAGATAATATACTTGATACCTCTTACTCAAAAGGAGATGGAGACAGTGAAAACGGGGGCGGGTCCAAAGAGGAAGATTTCAAAAAGGCTGTAAGAAAGTTCACGGGTAACTACGACGAATACTACTTAGGAGATCTAAGTCCTTTAAGCGATCTGAAAACCGAGTTAAAATTCAGCTACTACTACGACCTGAAACTTGGAATGGGTCTCCATACGATGAAATAATGAGCTTCAAATTTATTCTAGACGCGGTGAAAGAGAAGTTCGAAGCCGAAGACAAGTATGAGAACCAAGGCTTTCCCGACCTGAATTATGAAGTAGGTAACACCTCAGGACTAGATATTGCGCCTGGCGTGCCTTCAGCAATGGATGAGCGTATAGGAAGCCTAGCACAGCGAGGAGGAAGCGTAATGGAAGTAATAATCAACAATCCTTCCACCTTCCAAATCGATCGAGAAAAAATGCTGAATGTTATCAACGGACTTGAAATCGATATATCTATCCACAGCGATCCAAGCGTCGGCTACACTTCAACATACAGAGCGAGTTATGATCCTACGCACAACTACTTTACTAAGTACTTAGAACAGTTCGCATCATTCAAAAGAGATGTAGAAAAAAGATCAGAAAAAGACGACAACAACTTCGAAGGATTCAATATTACCCGTATAAACCCTCACATCTCCACAGATCCTTTACCTGCATTAGAAGAGGAGAGAGCTGGGGGAACAGGACTAGACCCGTTCGGATACAGTTTGACCGATCTGAAAGAAGACGTGATGGAAGAAAAAACCGAACAAGGTAAAAACATCTACAAAAATCCTAAGTTTCTTAGACGACTTTACAGAGTGTTTATAGCCGAAGAGTTTGGAGACAACGAATATCAGTACTACCAAAACCTTTCTTCTTTCTCACCTAAATTTGACAAGGAATGGCGGAAAGCTCAGAACGATGTAGCTGAGAGATATTATAACACTATGACGGGAGGAAATGGAAAAGATCCTTTAGAAGATAAAGCAGATGTGATTTCTGCAGTATCAGCTGCAGATCCTGCAATACAGAAAGAATGGCTGACCTTGCTACCTAAAGAAGAGTTTGAGTTTCAAAATCCTGTAACCATACCTCCTAACACAGCTTTGGCTGGCCTTGTAGAGAGTGAGGCCGAGTTAACATCTATAAGTAATTTGAAAGATCTTGACGACTTTATTAGAGCCGCATTGAGCCAAAGATATAGGCTCTCAGAATTAAGAACTCTTTCCAATCTGCTGTATTTCATGGAGTCTCAAGAGCTTGATCGGGTCAGATCTAGAAGATATGGAGGTGAAGTTGATCTCAAGATACCTGAGGACGGCTTCCAAGAAAAATTGTGGGAACAAGCCAAAAAATCTATAGAAAAAGCTTTAGATAAACTTTGGCGAGAAGAAGACACCGAAGATGAAAGAAAAGTTTCTTTGATCCCTGTTCAAGCGAAAGTTAGTGGTTTAACCCAACAGCTGGAAATCCCTCAAGGTAAAGTAGCTGAAGAAGCATTCCGAGACAATAAATCCGATCTAAGACAGGAAGTAGCGAATATGTTTGCAGGAGATCCAGAATCATTCAAACACGATAAAAATGAAGAAATAAATCCTGAAAAACAATACGAACGTTTCCTAAGAGTCTTTATACGTAATTTTGAACGACAAATGTGGATGGAGTCTAACAGTTTATACCAGATTATCCCTGCATGGCTGGATGTAGCAGATTATGACTCAGAAAAGGAGGAAAACGAAAAAGGACATACAGGCTGGGAAGCACCTAAATTCCTCTGGGAGCTGCTGGTAAAACAAAAATGGGAGGAAGAAAGAGGAGAGACTATAGATCTCCTCCATCCTAGAGGAAAAGAAGATGAAAAAGGTTTTCTTGACTTGTTAGAAGAGAATGAAGAGTTTCAAAGAGATGTTGCTGCGGCTTCAGCAGGTGCATATGTATGGAGCCATTTCACGCAGAACAAAGCACGGTTTAAGCTAAACGACCGTATTCTAAAGACTGCTTTCAGTGGTGAAGAAGTAGAACATAATGAAGTTGAGATGACTTGGATTGAATGGATGAACAAGTTCGGTATAGGCGTCAACTTGGAAGCTATGCCCGGTAGTCCTCAGCAGATGTATAAGATCTGGAGGCCAAAGGATATTGCTGCAGCAGCTAGAGCGATAAATATTACTGCTAGAAAAGAATTAGACAGTATGCATCCCGAACTTGATGAGATGCCTGCTAAATTTACGATTGACTTGGAACACACCGCTACCTTTGGAGATGATCCTTGGGACACTATGGAGGAGCTTATTGAACAAGAAGCCAGTCTTGCTGAAAGCAGTTTAGCAGAGAAATACGATATTAAAATCGATAAGAGCAAGCCTCTGGCCAAGATTCTACGTATGTGGCACCTGATGAGAGCCGGTTTAGAGACCTCTCAGTCTGAGACACTTCACGGTCCTTGGGATCCTGGAGACACACAGCTTTATGAACAGCTTTACAAGATGATTTACGCGGGTTTTGCAAGAAACGAAGACGAGAAAGCATATATCATGTACGAGGTTGGCGGAGACGACAGAGGAACGGTGTATATTGCTAGAGTAGCTATGAACCTTATAGAGTTAGGTGTTACACCTGATGAGCTAGATCCTTCTAAGGTTGATCCTGGCAAAGAGTATAGAGATGAGAAAGAGGCGTTGATGGCGCGCTTCTTTGGTATGGATCGTCCTACTTATGATCGTGAGTGGGCTAAGATTGAGGAACATGCTTTTGATCCTCTTCAGGGTCTTCTTTCCGCTGAAGAGTTCGGTCATACCCATACAAGTAGTGCTGCAATTGAGGAAGGTAATCAGCCTCGTGACTGGATGGGAGAAGAGTACAAATAAAGTTTAAAGCAGTTTTTTACCTAGATCTTTAATATTTTGAGGTATTACTGTTCTTACAAGTTCTGATCTCCATTTGTCTCCGTATTCTGTCTCTCTGAAATCGTATTCCGCGCCTATTACTAAGTATTCGTTATCTTCTTCTATCATACTGTTCATCAATGACTCTGTTCGGGGTACGTGGTAGTCGTTGGTTATTGATATAGCTGTTTCCCCGGGTTTTATTCTTTCTGAGAGCTTTTCAAGTTCTTCATGTGTGCTTTCAGGCTCCATTTTGACGTATATGAAGTCGTTTTCTGTTACTTTAGAGGAGTTATCTATCTTATTTTTGTATGAAGGTGTTGTAATTAGGTACGGTAGTTTGTCGTTCTCAGTAACCTGCATTAAGTCTTCGAATGCCGAGAAACGTTGGTATTCTTCTTTTGTGTCGGGTCCTCCGTGTAGTAGTATGTAGTCTGGCTGGCTGAAGTCTGTACCGTCTTCTTTAGTGTTGAAGAACGTATCGTAAAACTCTTCTGAGTCTTCATCGTTGAGAGTTTCGTGGACATCTGCAAAAGTAAGGTACTCCACTATATGTTTTTTATCTACCATGTAGTAACAATGATTAACAAAGCTTTTAAGCTTGTGAGACGAGGATTAAACGTGGTTCTATGAGTTCAAAAGACAAGATGAAAGAGATGCGAAAGAAATCCCAAGAACGTAGGATAAAAGCCGCAGAAGAATTCTCAGAGAAACTTCAAGAAAAACTAGGAGACAAACTAATGGTAGTAGCCGTCTGGGGAAGCGTACCGAAAGGAGAACACGGCTACGACAGCGACATCGACACACTTGTAATACTAGACGACACCAAACTAAGAGACGATGTACCTGACGACGCAAGAAAAAAGATACAACAGAAAGTAACCGAAGCAGCCAAAGAAACCGATGACAGAATAACAATACAGTACTTCCCGTTCCTAACAGAGTTCTGGGACAGCCTAAGAAAAGGAGAACCACTAGCAATCGAAGCAGTAAGAAACGGACACGCAGTATACGACACAGGGATCTTCATGCCTGCAAAAAGACTATTACAAAGAGGAAAAATCGAGGCAACAAGAGAATCCGTGAAAAAACGGTTAAAACTAGCCGCAGCAGGCTACAAAAAAGCAGAGAAAAACTTCAAATCCTCGATCCCGCACAAACTCGAACAAGTAATGGCAAACGCAGGACAAGCACCAATAATGCTTGAAGGAAAGACACCACCACCAAAAGAAAAAGTACCAGACGTACTAGAAGAAATGTTCGTTGAACACGAACTCTTAGAAGAAGAATATATCGAAGTAGCTCGAGAACTATACGACTTCGGAGACCTAGGAGAAAAAGAACCAGAAAAAGTTACAGGAGAAGCAGTAGAAGAACATTTAGAGAAAGCAGACGACTTCGTAAGAAGAATGCATCAGCTAGTAAGCCAGTTAGGAGCACAGAAAAAAGTAAGAAACATTGTAGAAGATTACAAACAGTTCCTGAAGGCAAACGTTGCCGCACTCAAAGCAAGGGATATAGAACCACCTGAAGAAAGAGACGAACTACCAGAAGTAGTTGCAGAAGAGCTCGACAAAGGCGAAGCACACGTAGAAATGTTTGACAGATGGGAAGACGTTATAGAGAAAATAAAGAACAAAGACATGGAAGACGTCAACGAGAAAGAGATCTACGAACTTAAAACAGAGACAAAAGAGTTTGTATCTGAAGTAGGCAGAGATCTCAAAAAGATGAGAGAAGAGAAGACAGAAGAAATGGCGCCAAACATGGACACTTCCTCAATCGCTAAAGCAGCAGATACAGAAGAGATAGTACCTAATCTCGAAGAGAAAGCTGAGAAAGAAGTAGAAGAGGAAGAAGAGAAGTAAATCACTCTATCTTCTAACTCTATTTTTTTTATTAAAAATAAGAAGTAAGAGTATATGTTTTAAGCTTCCTCTTCTTGCATTTCCTTAATCTTCTTCATACGGAATGTCTCTTCCCTTTCTGTCTCTTCTAACATCTGAGATACTTTGGAAAGAGCTGCTTTCTGTTCAGGAATCACTTTATGTTCTAATGCGTTCACTCGTCTCTTAGTCTTCTCTATCTCTTCCAAGAGCTTGAGTATCTTGGTCTGTGTCTCTGCAGCCTCTACAATATTTTCAAGCAGTTCTTCGTACTTGTCGGCTGTAGAGTCTATACGAGAAGTTGCCGAGGTTAGGCCGTACTCTTTGTCGAGTATTCCCTTCCTTATATCTTCGGACTCGATTTCTGGCACTACAACCCCCATAATGTTACTGGTTTCTGAGTAGACTTTTGGCTCTTTAGTGATCGGGAATGCGTTAGCTCTTATTGTGTCTTCTCCGTCGTATACTTTTGCGAGAAGCAGTTTGAGCTTAGCTTGGGAGTAAGTGTCTGCTAGTTCTTGGTTTACTTCTTTTGCGTCTCCTGCTATCTCCATGAACTCGTGGATTAGTCCGTCACGTTTTTTTTCTAAGATGCTGTGGCCGTTTTCTGCTAGTTCTATACGGTCTTTAAGCCTTAGTTCTTCGCTTCGGGTTGGTTTTACGTCTAGTGACATTGAAATTCACCTGAGGAAGATTTTACTCTTCCTCGAAGTTTGGTTCACGGTTTTCTAGGTATTCTTCCCTGGTTTCTGCGTCGATTCTTGTGAGTTCTGATGAAGGTATTACGGAGAGTAAATCCCATGCTAGTTCTAGTGATTCTTCTATATCTCTGTTTTCACGGGTTCCTTGGCTTACAAAGTATTTTTCGTATTTCTTTGTGAAGTCAAGGATTTTCTCGTCTTTCTCGCTTAATGCATCTTCTCCGACAATTGCCACGAGATCTCTTAGGCTCTGTCCTTCTGCGTACATTGCGTAGAGCTGGTCTTTTACATCTCCGTGATCTTCTCTTGTATATCCTTCTCCTATTCCGTTGTCCATCAGTCGGGATAGGCTTGGAAGTACATCTATCGGCGGTTCATAACCTTGGTTGTCTAGGTCTCTGCCGACTACGATCTGTCCTTCTGTAATGTATCCTGTTAGGTCAGGGATTGGGTGTGTGATGTCGTCTCCAACCATGGTTAAGATCGGGATCTGTGTAACGCTTCCTTCTCTTCCATCGATAATTCCTGCTCTTTCATAGATGTTTGCAAGATCGGTATACATGTATCCCGGGTATCCTCTTCTTCCTGGGACTTCTTCTCTTGCTGCTGATACTTCTCTTAGTGCGTTACAGTAGTTTGTCATGTCGGTTAGAATCACGAGTACCTCCATTCCTTTTTCGTATGCTAGGTACTCTGCTGTTGTTAGTGCCATTCTTGGCGTGATGATTCTTTCCGGTGCAGGGTCTGAAGCTTTGTTCAGGAATACTACGGAACGTTCTAGTGCTCCTGTCTCTCTGAACTCTTCGATAAAGTCTTGGGATTCTTCTTCTGTGATACCCATTCCTGCGAATACTACTGCGAACTCTTCGTCTTCTCCTTGTACGTCTGCCTGTCTTGCGATCTGCATAGCTAGTTCGTTGTGTGGAAGACCTGATCCTGAGAAGATTGGTAGTTTCTGTCCACGAACCAGTGTGTTCATGACGTCGATTGTCGAGACTCCTGTCTGAATGAAGTCTTCAGGTAGCTCTCTTGAGGAAGGGTTGATTGCTTGTCCTACAATATCTTCTTCGCTTTCCGGTACTACTTCTGGTCCTCCGTCGATAGGGTTTCCTGTACCATCTAGTACTCTTCCTAGTAGGTCTTCTGTTACAGGCATCTTTACGTTCTGGTCTAGGAATCTTACTCTTGCGTCTTGTCCTATTCCTTGTGTTTCTTCGTATACCTGTACGATTACTACGTCTTTGCTGGTTTCGAGTACTTCTCCTTTTTTGACTTCGCCGTTCGGCGTCTCTACTTCTACGATGTCTCCGTAGGCGATGTCATCGGTTTTTTCCACAAATACGAGTGGTCCTTTTACTTGACTGATTGTCTTGTATTCTTGTTGCATTTTTCTTCTACCTCGTTTTTATTCCTCTACAACCTGTTCGAACTCTTCTTCCATCTGTTCTTGGAGTTCGTCTCTGATTTCTTTGTAGTTTTCATTGAATTTGAGTTCTGATACCCTGTTCTTGGAGTCTAGGGTAACTATGTTCTCTACTAATGCACCTTCTTCAAGTGCTTCGTAGGCTTGGTCGCCCCATTCCAGTACTAGCTCTAGGATATCGAAGGTTTTTTCTGGGTCTGAGTACTCGTCTACAGGATGGAATGCGTTCTGTTGTAGGTAGAACTTCTTAATCATGTCTGCAATCTCCAGTGTGAGTCTTTCTCTGTCTGGTAGTGCGTCCTTACCTACTAGTTGTACTGTTTCCTGTAGTTCGGAGTCTTTCTGTAATATGTCTCTCATTCTTTGAATGTTTTCACTCCAGTCAAGATCTACGTTTGATTCAAAGTAGTTTGAAAGTGTCTTGTTGTATCCGGAGTATGAGTCGTCCCAGTTAATTGCTGGGAAGTGTCTTCTTTCTGCTAGATCTGCGTCTAGTGCCCAGAAGTTTTTGACAACTCTTAATGTGTTCTGTGTAACTGGTTCGGAGAAGTCTCCTCCTGGAGGGCTTACTGCTCCGATTATTGAGACTGATCCTGATTCGTCTACTCCTAGAGGTGTTACTCTTCCTGCTCTTTCGTAGAACTCTGCCAGTCTTGAAGCTAGGTATGCCGGGTATCCTCTTTCTCCAGGCATCTCTTCTAGTCTTGCGGATACTTCACGCATTGCTTCTGCCCATCGGGAAGTTGAGTCTGCCATCAGTGCGACGTCTAATCCTTGGTCTCTAAAGTACTCCGCGATGGTTACTCCGGTGTAGATTGATGCTTCTCTTGCTGCTACAGGCATGTTCGATGTGTTTGCAATAAGTACGGTACGGTTTATGATCTTGTCTCCTGTCTGAGGGTCCTCCAGCTCTGGGAATTCTTCCAGTACTTCTGTCATCTCGTTTCCTCTTTCTCCACATCCGATGTAGACAATGATGTCTGCGTCAGAGTATTTTGCTAGAGACTGTTGCGTAACTGTTTTTCCAGATCCGAATGGTCCCGGAATTGCGGCTGTCCCTCCTTTCGCTAGCGGGAACAGTCCATCTAGTACTCTTTGTCCTGTTATAAGCGGTATTTCAGGTTTTAGATTTTCTTCTACAGGTCTGGCATCTCTGATCGGCCATTCCTGTTTCATTGAGACTTCTTCACCATCTACTACAGCGACTGTTTCGTCTACTGTATGGCTGCCTTCTTTGATCTCTTCTACTTCTCCTTCTGTGTTTGGAGGTAGTAGTACTTTGTGTTCTCCGTATGCAACTTCTACAGTTCCTATAACATCTCCTTGTGCTACTTCATCGCCTTCTTCTACTTCAGGCTGGAAGTCGTACTCTTCATCGTGGTCGATTCCATCTGCTGCTTCTCCTCTTTCAATGAAGTCTCCTGTCTTTTCTTGTAATGTTACTAGAGGTCTTTGTAGACCGTCGTAGATTGATGTTAGTAGTCCTGGTCCAAGCTGTACGGATAGTGGTTGTCCAGTGTTTTCGACTGGTTCTCCTGGTTTTACACCTGTTGTATCTTCGTATACTTGGATGTATGCTTTTTCGTCTTCGATTTGGATAACTTCTCCCATCAGTCCTTCGTCACCAACATGAACCACGTCGTACATCTGTGGTTCCATTCCTGTTGCGATGACTACAGGTCCTGCAACTTTGTAGATTTCGCCTTCTGTCATTTTTGATTAATTCACCTTATAGTATTTGTTTTTAAGATAAGTCGATTCCAATTACTTTCTGGATTTTGTCTTGTAGCCCCATTGCTTCTGCTTCTTCGGATAATGGTACAACTACTGGATCAACTGATCCTGTTACTCTTTGTTCTACATGTGATGGTAGCTGGTCTAAATCTCTCTGTTCTGCGACAACTATACCTATATCATCTCTCTTGACTAGGTCTTGAATTTTCTTCTCGTAATTTTCTGTATCGAATATTTTCTGTATCCCAGCTAGTTTGAAGCCTAGAGTAAAGTCTTCTCTACCTATTACTGCAATACTCTTTTTTTCTTGTTTCATGCTACCACCAAGTTCTTTTTGATTGTTTCTTCATTCTTGATATCGGTTTCTTTAGCTCTTATAAGCATTCTAAGGTTATTTACCTCTGTAACTTTTGCAACAATATATCCTAGAATCGATGTTGCGCTTAATGGTTCAACGTGTACTGTTCTCATAGCTCTTTCAAGTCTTTCAGTCTCAATAGCTTTTTCTACTTCTTCTAGAGAGCTTCCGTTATCAAACTTTTCGCGTCCAATAGAAGTTTTAACTACTTCTAAAGCCTCATTGAAGCTGTCTGAACCTATAACATCGTTAACTAGAGAAGATTTCTCTTCACTAACCAGCCATTCATTAATCTCTTCTTCACCTAAACCATGCTTTTTGAGTCTCAAAGCAATTTTTAGATTTTCATACTCTATCTCCCGGTCTATAAATTTATCGAACCAGATGCTACTTACTTTTCCTTTAATACTTTGCAAATCTTTGTAATAAGCACGATCTAGGTCTCTTTCAATTTTTCTTATATCTGTTTGATCTGTTAACTCTTCTTTGTAGTTGATGTCTGACTCGGAGAACTCTATAGAATCTACTATCTCTTCAAATGATTTTTCGGAGAGTTCTTCAAGTTCTTCTAAAGTATAGCTCCCTACAGGAATCAAGAAACTACTTATGTCTCCTTGTTCTCCCCCTTGTTTCCATCTTAGAAGCCTCTTAATACTTAGAATATCATAACGTCTTAGATATCCGCTTATAACCGGTTTTAATCTGTCTGGAGATATTTCAACTAGGTGGCTCATAGTCCGTGAGATATTTCTCATTAAAGCAAGCTCGACTAAGGTCACTCCTTCATATGCTGAGCCAAGACTATCTATATCCTTCTTGTAATCTCTTTCTCCCAGATTTCTTGCTATACCGTTAGGCTGCATTTTCCAAAGATTGTCATAATCTCTCTCATCTAAGAGCTTGGCTTTCTTAGCACTTACACGTGCATACATGTAAGGATAGTCTCGGCTAAACATCTTTTATCACTCAAAAAGCTTCTCAGCTACCTGTTTTCTATAACTGCTTTTGTACTGCTCAACGATTTTATCGAAGCTGAAGTTCTGTCTTCTTGCTTCATCTTCAGAAATTACTATAACGCCGTTCACACTGTTATCTACTTCAAAATCTTCATCCACAAACTGTTCAAACTCTTCCGAACCAACTACTTTCCCAATATCAAACTCAGGCTTCTGCAGGCATTCTTCAACATAACTTTCTTTTTCTTCCTCGCTCATCTCTCCTAGACTTTCTCTAAATCCTTTAAACACTTTAGATAAGCTTTCCTCTCTTGCGTGCAGCTTCTCTTCCTTTGCCTTCATCCGTGCACTTGAGATGGCTTTACGTCTATAGACTTCTTTTTCTTCGTCCAACTTTTCTTGGTGCTCTTGTTTTATCTTTTCAGCTTTTTCTTTTGCTTCTGTTATAATCTTTTGTTTTTCTTTTTCTGCTTCTTGGATTATCTGATCTGCTTTTGCCTCAGCTTCATCCAATATATCTGATTTAACTTCTTCAAGTCCCATAGTATTTTTCACGTCCTCTTTTGGTCTCGTCTTTTTTTTGTTAATAAATAATAGTTTGAAGGGCCTTGAGGCCCCTCCTTTGAATTTTTTAAATGAATCCTGTTACAACCAGTGCAACAACTAGCCCGAAGATAACCATAGTTTCAGGTATTACAGCTAATAGGAATACGTTTCCGAATAAGCTGTCATCTTCTGCTAGTGCTCCGATTCCTGCGCTTCCAATCTTCGCTTGTGCCCATGCTGTTGCAAGTGCTGTAACGCTGATTGCAAGCGCTGCACCGATTGCTACTAGTCCGTCTACTGCCATTTTGTTAGGTTTTCACCTCGAAATATTGTTTTTAACTAGATTTTGCTCCGAATGGAGCGTATTTTTTACCGCCGCCTTCATAGAACCATCCGAACATCTCCACGTAGTGAAGTCGGATGCCTTGAATGGCGCCTTCTAAGATTTTAATGAATGTAAGCATTGTGTGTGCTGCTACTAGGATAAATATTCCTGATACTACACCAACAATAGTTCCCGATGTTAGTCCTGGTGCTGCAATGGCGTTTGCCGTACCTGCTAAGGTGTAAGCTGCCATACATACACCGAATATTCTTAGGTACGATATTATGTTTGAGACTAGACTTGGTATCTCTACTACGCCTTCTACTCCTTCTCCTTTGTAGATCATTGCGATTGCAGGGATTCCTAGCCCCATTGCGATTGCTGTTCCTGCTGTGTCTCCAAATGCTCCGAATGCTAGGTATCCTCCTACTGCGGCAACCTGTAATAATATCCAGGATAGCTTAGCGTATACTGCTTCAAGTAGGCCGTGGTTGACATATTCGTTGTATGCTCCGAAGAGCAGTCCTAGATTAATATGTGCGACACCTATACCTAGTGCTAAGTAAAATATCTCTGTCCAGTAGTCTGCCCTGTAGAAAGGTGACTCGTATATCTGGAATCCGAACATTTCTCCGTAGATTGCTCCGAAAAGTATTGTTGCTGCGGACGTCCAGAGAAGTGCTTTGAACATGTCTGCAGCTTCTGGTACAAGTCTCGCTCCTGCTATAAATACTAACGCGCTTGAGAGACCGTATCCCATATCTCCGATCATCAGTCCAAAGAATAATGGGAATGTAAGTAAAAGCATGAATGAAGGATCGATTTCATTATATCTTGGTACCGCGATAAGGTCTGTCATACCTTCAAACGGCTTTACCAGCTTATTGTTCTGGTGTTTTACAGGAGGTTCTTCATCAGTCTCCTCTTTTTGTACGTATACTTTGCCTTGGGTTACCTCTGCTAGTTCTTCTTTTATTTCTCTATATCTTTCTGTAGGAACCCATCCTTGAGCTATGAACGCGTTTTTTGTTGTTGCAAAGTTTATTGGTGCCTCTGCTTTCTCAACTTTTTCAGTTAAAAACTCTTCTTTACTTTGAAGTGTTCCTGACCATTTTTTTGAGAGCTCTTTTAGTTCTCTTTTTTTCTGTTTTCTCTCTTCTTTCAGCTTGTGTTTTCTGTCCTCTAATTTCTTTAGAATCTGTTCTGGCGTTCCTTTAAGCTCAGTATCTATTTTGCCGTAAGTCTCTTCTATTGTCCGTTTTAACGCGTTGTTTATTTTGTCGACGTTTTTTTCGTATACTAGTATATGCGCGTTTTTACCTTGGTAGATATGATATCTTCCTTCAGGCGCGTTTTTCTCGAACTTTTCTAGGTCTAGTTTTCCTATGAATATGTCTAGGTTTTCTGTCTCTTCAAGGTCGCTGTAGTTTACTTCTACTCCTTTTAGTTTTCTGAAATATTTGGCTTCTTCACTTATTGAGGAGATATTTCTTTGTATTTCTCCTTTTTCTTTCTCTATTTCCTCTATTTTAGCATTTATTTCAGGTATTTTTTCTTTTAAATTGTCTATAGAAAAATTTCGGTCCTCAGAGTCTTCAGCTTCTGGCAGTTTTGACTGTAGGGACCTTATATCAACCAGCAGTTCGGATAAGTCTTCAGAATTTTCTAGCGGAGATCCTGTTTCTAGCTCTCCTTCATAGTACTCTATATCCAGTACCTCAAGTTCGTGTAGCTTGTCTATTACTGTTTCTAAGTCTTTACTTGATCCTGTAACTGATATTTTGTTCATTTGTGCTGGTTTGATTTCTGTCCACCTCTATAAGAAGTCTGAACTGAATTTTTCCCAAAGAAAGTTCTCTACTTCTTCAAGATTATCGGAAGCTGTTTCTCTTATTTTATTTGCTTCTTTACGTCCTTCTTCAATTATATCCTCTTTCTCTTCGTTTACTTCGTCTTTGAAGTTGTCCATTTCCTTTAAGCTTTCCTTTTCAGCTTTATTCTCTGCCTCTTCAACTATTTCTTCAGCTTTAGTCTCAGCATTCTGTATAATTTCTTCCTTTTCAGTTCTAGCCTTTTCCAGCATTGAGTCTGCTTGTTCTTCGGCTTTCTTGACTTCCTTAACTACGTTAACCACTTTTTAATACACCGCATTAAGCTCTAAAACGGGGAAACTTATAAACCCTGTCCGCAGCGAGTTTGAGCATAAAATAAATAAATGTTTTCTGAAACCAGCTGTCTACCGGCTTAAAAAAGTTTGGTTAACGGTTTTAATCTATGGAAGAGAGAGGCTACAAACTTTTCGTACCTGAAGAAGAGGAGCCCGGTAAAGACTCCGAAGTATTCTACAACAAAGAAATGCTGGTTAACCGGGATCTTTCAGAAGTAGCCGGAGAAGTATTCAAAGAACAGATAAAAAACGAAGAGTTTCGAGTATGTGATCCTCTCTCAGGTTCAGGGATAAGAGGTTTGAGATACTCTAACGTCGCAACAGAAATTTTCTTGAACGATGCCAACCCTGAAGCCGTAAAAAGTATTGAAAAAGCCAAAGAAGCCAACGATATCGAGGCAGAAGTATCTAATAAAGATGCTAACGTACTTTTAAGCCAGCACAGGAACTTCTTCCACTTAATAGACGTGGATCCTTTCGGACCTTTCACTACTTATCTTGACTCTACATGTAGAGCAGCAAACCATCAAAGTTTCATAGGTCTTACCGCGACAGATAACGCCGCACCTACAGGCAGCTACCCTAAAACATGTCGGAGACGTTACAGTTCAGAACCTGTGAAAAACAGTTTTATGCACGAAACCGCTCTCAGAATATATATTAAGGAGGTGTTCGAAAACTTTGCTCGTTTCGATAAAGCGTTCGAACCTCGCCTATGTTTCCATGAGAAACATTATAGCAGGATAATGGGGCGTGTAACCGAGTCAAAGAAGAGGGCCAACCAGAATCTTGACAATATCGGATTCCTCTCTTACTGTCCTCAGTGTAGATGGAGGAAGCTTGAAAGACTAGAGAAATGTGAGAACTGCGGATCGTCTACAAAGATTGCCGGTCCTTTATGGACAGGTAAAATCGTTGATATCCGTTTTACTGAGAAGATGAAGGAAAAAATCCCTGAAGACTGGGAAGAGAGCTCGGATCTGCTAGATATGCTTCACAGCGAAGGAGAACTGTTAACACCGTTCTACGATATACATGAGCTTGCTTCTAATATGAAGATCTCTGTACCGAAAAGAGAAAAAGTCTTGGAAGCTCTTGAGAAGAAAGGCTATCCTGTATCCCGTACGCATCTATCACCAACCGGCTTTAGAACTGATGCACCTATAGAAGATATCAAAGATATAATAAAGAATATACCTGTTTAACCAGTTTTTAGAGTTTGTTAGAAATTTTATTATTAACCGGTGCTTATTAACCATGTTTTAATTTAAAATACCGTCGGATTTTCATATTTAGATTATTAAAGCGCTAAAATAACATTTACAATAAAGTAATAAATCCTATATAAGCCAGAATACCAATTACATATTATAGGTCGCATCTAATGTCCTCCATAGGTAGAACATCCGGCTCCGAAACCTCTGAAGCACGCTCTAAAACATCTGAAACCATTCCTAACACGAAAGAAGATAGAGACAATCCCTATATCACTTCTGGAGCAACGAACAACACGATAAGCAGAGAATATACTCTAAGGCCAGAAAAAGATTTTGAGAATATAGAAAAATATCTTGGAGGACCTCTTGAAATTTCCATGAAAGGATACGACGTTAAAGAACCAGAATTAACTGTTACCTGGACAGATCATCCTTCTCACGAAGACACAAACGGCTTTATAACAGTAGAAGTAGAGAGAACTTACCTACCCAACGACTCACGTTTATCAAAGCTTTATAGACATATCTCAGAGTCTTATAGCGGCTTAGACAACTTACTTTCCACCAATGAACGACAGTGTGAGACTGTAGAAAGTCAGAGTTGGAGTTCTTGGAAAAATATTATAGACACTTTAGAAGATAAATAAGAGGAAAAGATAAGAGCGTTTAATTGCTCTTTTCTTCAAGTTCCTCTTCAAGCTCTAGTTTCTCAGCTAGTTCTTTGTAACGGTTCCTGATTGTTACTTCTGTTACTCCTACTACATCTGCTACTTCTCTCTGTGTTCTTTTCTCTCCTTCAAGTACTGCTGCAATATACAGTGCCGCAGCTGCTAGACCTGTTGGTCCCTTTCCTGAAAGAAGATCTTTCTCTCTTGCTTCTTTGAGGATTTGTCTAGCTCTAGCTTGGACTTCTCCTGATAGCTGTAGCTTTCCTGCAAATCTTGGTACGTAGTCCTGCGGTTTTGCCGGCAGGATTCTTAGTCCTAGTTCTCTTGCTACGTATCTGTAGGCTCTTCCGATCTCTCTTTTTTCGATTCCTGATGCTTCACTGATTTCGTCAAGCGTTCTTGGTGTTCCTTGTTTTCTTGCTACAATGTAGAGTAGTGCTGAGATGATTGACTCCATGGATCGTCCTCTAACTAGTCCTTGGTCAACTGCTTTCTCGTATAGTCTTGCGACTTCTTCGTGTACGCTTTCCGGCAGGTTTAGGTTTGAAACCATCGAGTTTAGTTCGCTTAGTGCGAATCCTAGGTTTCTGTCTTTGGACTTTGTTAGTCTTTTATGCCATTTTCTTAGTCTGTAGTACTGGGCTCTTTTGTTTCCTGAGACTTTGTATAGTTCTCCTGAGCCTTTTCCTATCTCTGTTGAGACTCCCATGTCGTGTTTTGTGTATGTTAGTGGTTGTCCTGCTCTTGCTTTTTTCTCTCTTTCTTCTTCGTTGAATGCTCTCCATTCTGCGGATTCGTCGATACGGTTTTCGTCGATTACAAGTCCACAGTCTACACATACTAGTTCTCCTTGTGCGGAGTTCTGTTCGAATCTTTGTGCCCCACATTCTGGACATGTTAGGACTGTGTCTCCTTCTTTGGCTTCTTCTCTTCTTACTTCGTAGCCTGATTCTGCTGATACTTTTTCGGATCCGGTTTCAGCTTCTTGTTCTGCTTGTTCCTCTTCTTTTTCTGTTTTTTGTTCTTCTTCCTCTTCTTCCTTTTTCCATTCCTCTGGAATCTGGTAGTCGTCAAATTCTCTGCGTGGGATGTTATGCGCTTGGTCAGTCATAGTATTTTTATACCTCCTCTAATGAATTGTAATTTATAGTAAGTTTGTTCGGTTTCTTCAAACGTCGTAATATAAAGTAAGAACCCACAACTTTTATATATCTTTTCCTGGTTTTTTCACAGAAAAGTAACAACAGGATTAATCGAAGTTAATTTATGGATACACCTAACCACAATAGTATATGGTAGAGCAAGAACTCCGTTTCAAAAGAGAGATACTCGGTGTAGCTCTACTACTAATGCTAGGAAGCCTACTAATCGTATACCCCTTCCTTGACGCCTTGATACTAGGTGCTGCCTCCGCATACCTCCTAAGGTTCGCACACCAAAAACTAAACAGAAGAATAAGAAACGACTTAATATCCTCACTGATAATCATAACTTCAGTAGTAGGAACAATCAGTCTAGCAGTATTCCTCTTCATAAACAACTTCTACGACATAATCTACTCACTGAATCTTTTCGCACAAGATCTACAACAAAACGTCAACAACATAATAGAAGCACTCTACCTACCAGAAAACTTTAGAGCACAAGTAGTAGGATTTATCAGCACCCTCTCCGTCAGTCTTGAAAACTATCTGAGAGGTACACTAGCATCCATACCCCGAGTCATGATAGATATCGGTATCTACCTATTCACAACCATCTACCTATACAAAGACGGCGGCAGAATCAAAAGAAAACTTTTCTCCGTAATCCAGAGTCTACCAGAAGAAGAACAGAAAATCTCTAAAACACTTGTAAACTCTATCGACTCAATCTTCAGAGGAGTCTTCCTAACACAGTTCATGGTAGCTATGATAATCGGAATTATGACCTCTATAGGATTCTACACAATAGGCTGGCTTACCACTCCAATACAGTTCACATTATTCTGGTCGCTGATAATAGCTGTAGCAGCACTACTACCTGTAGTCGCAGGATTCATGGTCTACGCACCAATGGGATTATACTATCTAGCTTTCGGAGAGCCAATCAAAGGAACACTAATACTAATGTTCGGAACACTAGTAGTTAACATTCTTCCAGAAGTATTCTTAAGACCTTACATCGGCGCCAAACAGCTAGACGAACATCCTCTACTCATATTTGTAGGTTTCTTGGCAGGACCCTTAACATTAGGACTTAAAGGCATAATTCTTGGACCTATCATGCTCATACTAAGTAAAGAGTTTATTCTGAACTACAGCGAACTTGTTTCTTCGAAAGATGAGTAGATCCGCATGAACCACATTTAGAACCTGACACCTTTCTACCACAGTTTCCACAGTACTTCTCCCAGACAAACTTCTGGTCTGTAGCCTTGTCTAAAAAGCCTTCAAAACCTGTCTCTAGATGTAAGGCAAGATTCTGAAGAGCTTTATCATCTGTTAAAATATTTTTATCCGTCTCTAAAGCCAAGGCCAAAAGCTTTTCGTCCGCCTCAGATGTTGGAGAGTTGATCTCGCTAGCCTTCTCCTTGACTTTGTCGACATTCTTCTCTGACGGAGTTTTGACCTGGTAATCTGTATTAATCAGAAGATTTCTTGCGTTCTGGCTCTGAATCTCTTCTAAAACCTCAGGAATAACTAATGCTTTAGTGAAAGGATAGCTTCCTTTTCCGTGTATGAACACGTTTGCGTCCACAACTTTCTCCATGTCCTAGAATAGGTGGCAACCCTGATAACTCTTCCGCTGTCAACCTAAGAAACCCTGTGTAGAACCAATTCATATTAAAAACTGTCTCGAGTATTGTTGAACGTGATTAACAATGAGTCTACCTAACGCACCAATTGAAAGAATTATAAGGAAAGCAGGAGCAGAAAGAGTTTCAAAAGACGCAGTAGAAGAACTTAAAGCTGCTGTAGAAGAAGCAGGCGAAGATATTGCTCGAGACGCAGTAAGAGTCGCTGACCACGCAGAAAGAAAAACTGTTAAGCGATCTGACATCGAAATGGCAACACAGTGATCTATTAATGCCTAAACAAGTAGAAGCTTCCAGCGTCAGAAAAGGAAGCTACATAATAATCGATGACGAACCCTGTGAAGTCAGAGGAGTATCTAAGTCCAGTCCAGGAAAACACGGATCCGCAAAAGCTAAGATAAAGGCGCGCGGAATCTTTGACGAAAAAGATAGACATATAACAAAGCCAGGAGACGCTATGATGATGAGTCCCGACATCAGTAAGAAAGTAGGACAAATCGTTTCCAAAGAAGGAGATATAGCACAAGTAATGGATATGGATACTTACGAGACAGAAGAAATGCAGCTTCCTGAAGACTTAGATGTTTCTGAAGGAGAAGAGATAAAGTTCTGGGAAATTGATGACAGAAAGCTTGTGAAAGGAGTGAAATAAACTCCTTATACCTTATTTCTTATTTTATACAGTTCTATCTAATTCAGGTCATATGTGCTTCTTACATCACAAGGAACTGATGAAGCCTCAATCTGATCCTGTTCTTCAGTTATATCTTCAATAACTGCTGTTGCAAGATCATTGTCACCTTCTAAAACTGTTTCACCTTGCTGGTTTGAAGGACGTGCTGTTAGTATAATTTCTCCTAGCTGCCCTCCTCTAGCCTGAAGTATTACCTCAACTTCCTCATCCTCAAGATTTTCCTCTACCTCCACAAACTCTATTGTATTGCCGCTGCAGTCAAGAAGCTCTCCCTGGTGTTCACCAGTAGCTTCTGTACGGTCCTGTACAAGTTCTTGAGACCATTCACTAAACATTGCGCCTATGGCCATTACAAAGGCGATAAGAAGTACTGCGGCAATAAGCGGGGATAGACCTTTACGTTTCATACTAACAAAATATATTTAGCTTACATAAAAACCTTCTCTAAGAACTTATCTGTCGAAGCATTAATAGTTCTGGAACCGTATCGTGAAATATATGAACTGGGAACGACTCCGAGAAAAAGTTCTGGGGAAAGTATATCCTTCAGAGAAAGAGATGGAAGCGACTCAAAAACAGTATAAAAGAATTTCAGAGCATATAGAGAAAGAGTTTGATTTAGAAACACATTTTGCAGGTTCTGCATCCCGTGGAACCGGTATGAAAGGAGATAATGACTTAGACATATTTGTTTTATTCCCGGAGTCTCTGAAGAAGAAGGAGCTAGAAAACAAAGGACTAAAAGTTGGTAAACAGGTTTTCCAG
Source organism: Nanohaloarchaea archaeon B1-Br10_U2g19 (assembly GCA_001563905.1). Lineage (GTDB taxonomy): Archaea > Nanohalarchaeota > Nanosalinia > Nanosalinales > Nanosalinaceae > B1-Br10-U2g19. Next base: position 29,596 of record LKMO01000001.1, on the reverse strand, counting down.
TTCTTTGATGGAGAGTACGAAGTAGACTACGCCGAACATCCTTACACAAAAGGAACCATAAACGATTTCGAAGTCGAGATTGTTCCCTGTTACAAGACCTCTCCTGACAACATAAAAAGCAGTGTCGATAGAACACCTCATCATTCCAAATGGGTTGAAGAAAACCTTGATAAAGAACAGAGAGAGGACGTCGTACTTCTCAAAAAACTACTGGATACAGAAGGAGTCTACGGCTCATCACTAAAAGTTCAAGGCTTCTCAGGTTATCTCTGTGAAGTCCTTATAGGAGAGTACGGAAGTCTAAAAGAGCTTGTAGAATCTGCTGTACAATGGGAGGAGAAGAAGGTTATAGATACCGAAGAACATTACGAAGAGCTTCCTGAAGAACTCGAAAAAAAGTTTAGTGACGAGCCTTTTGTCGTGCTTGATCCTGTTGATGAAGAAAGAAACGTGGCTTCGGTATTAACAGAGGAAAACTACGCTCGTTTCATATACTTATGCTGGAAGTTCAGAAACAATCCGGGCATAAGGTTCTTTGAAAAGGTAGAAATCAGTTATACAGAGTTCGAGGTCCAACAAGAAGTAGACAAAAGAAAAGATTTTATTTTGATAGAGTTTGAGAATCCTGAAGCAGTTGAAGATGTTGTATATCCTCAGATGCGTAAAACCCTTGGAAGACTGGAGTCAGAGCTGAAAAAGAAACAGTTTAGAGTATTCGAATCCGGTTTTCATGTAGGAGACAAGACCCGTATATTTTTTGAGATAGATAGAGAGCTTCCTAAGACTGAAGAGGTCAAAGGACCTAGTGTTTTCCATGGAGAGAACCATATAAGCCAGTTTACTTCAAAGTACAGCAATACGTATATCAAAGATACCCGGCTTTACGCCAAGACAGATAGAGAGTTTACGGATGCGAAAAAGTTTCTGAAACATTATCTCTCGGAAGATCTTGAAGAGAAAGGTATACCTCATTACGTGGCGGAGAAGATTGAGGACTACAGTTTCTCAGAAACAGTTGTGAGAGATGAAAAATGGTTAAATTACTTAGGAGACAAACTTAACATACAGAAGGAAAGGTGAACAAACTTTGAGCGAAGTAAATATTGTGGTAGGGTTATCAGGAGTAGGAAAATCAACAGTTATAGAAGAAGCAATGCTTCTTTCTGACGAAGACTATGAAGTGATCAACTATGGAGATAGAATGATCGAAGTAGCGAAAGAAGAAGGCCTAGTTGAACACAGAGACGACATGAAAAAACTGGATACCGATACTTACAAGAGAATACAACGGACTGCCGCAGAATCAATAGTTGAAGACTCTGAAGACCAAGACGTCTTAGTCGATACTCACGCAGCGATAAAATCGCCTTTCGGATATATCCCAGGACTTCCCAAATGGACAGTCGCGAACCTGAAGCCTTCAAAAATAATAATTCTAGATGCTTCAGCAGAAGAGATCTACTCCCGAAGTACAAGCGATGAAGGCCGGAGCAGAGAACATGACTCTGTAGAAGAGATAGATGAGTACCGGAAAGTAGCCCGGGAAATGGCTGCAGCAGGATCAGTACTGACCGGAGCCTACCTACAGATAATAAAGAACAGTGATGGTAGAGCGGAAAGAGCTGCTGAAAAGCTTGTAGAAACACTTAGAAGCTAAACTTCGAGATAGTATTTAGGTGAGACAACAAAGATATAGGTTGTAGCTATAGAAGAAGTTAATCTTCCTAGCAAAAATCCTATATAACCTAAAGCTTCTAAGTACTCGTTTGAAGCCGTTGTTAATCCTAAAAGAAGAAATGAAAACAGTGTTAGAAGAGTTACTTCTTTAGGTCTGGACTTAGACACCTTCAAAGATTCTTTAATACTTGATCTAAAGTTTTTTTCTTCTAAAATTGTTATAGGTATAAAGTAGGATGCAAAAACAAATGCAAACATAAGCGAGATAGTTATGATAGCTGCGGAAGTAAGAATTATACTACTGCCTGTGATTAGATACCAGTAAATCCCTATAGAAAGAGGTAATGAAATCAGGAAACCCATCATAGAGAAAGCTATAATAAGGAGTAACGACTGCCTCCATTTGGATAAAGCTATATAGAAAGATGTTTTCAGACTTATATCTCCTTGTTTAACCATTGAAGCAACCATTAGAGAAGCTAGAACACCGATAATAGAAATAGGGCCGAACAAGAGTAGAAGATTAAGCAAGCTTATCCTGCCGCTCACCAGTCCTATAAACCATAGAGAACCTACGAGAGCAGAGAAAAGCTTCGGTAGAAAGATTACCGGCTTCTCTTTTAGAAGAGTTAAGCTGTCTCTCAAGATCTTATAGAGTCCGGACATTAATTTCCTTAAAGTACTGCTATGAATATAAAATAATTTTTACAACCCTTATACTGTTATTACGTGTTAAAAACAACATAGAGTTGTTTATTCGCGTCTTTAAACTTTCTATAATCAAAATGTTAAAAAGAGTTACTTTACATCACTCTAGTATATGGCGAGCCTGTGGGACATCGGTAAAAGTACTGAGGAGAAGCTCGCCGATGAATGGAAAGACAATGGCGAATTTCAAGAGATGGTAAAACAGCATAGGCACAAATTCGAAGAGGACTTCAAGGATAACATGAATAGAGATGTGCCAACCCATCCATACAAGATTTACAGAAATATAGTTGAATCAAATGAACTCAGCGACGAGGAAAAAGTAGTACTCCAACACATGAAAGACGAGTTTTCAGAAAAGTGGCAGAGCTTGAAGACAAACCATTCCAACTAGAACTTCATCGGTTAGTCTCCTCAACGGGAGGGGAGACCAACACTTTTTCTTTTTCTAACACTCTACCTTAACCTAGTCAAATATACAGACTTTATGCCCTATCAAGACCATCAATCTGAGAAACTATAGGCGAACTATTTCTAACTACTCTATATCTTTAACCATGTAAGGTCCTTCTTTCTCATATCCAAACTTTCTGTAGTACTCACGGGTACCTACAGCAGAGATTACAACAACCTTGTCCTTTCCTAGCTCTCTGGCTTTTTCTTCAGCGTGTTTCATCAGTTTGGTTCCGTATCCTTGGTGCTGTACTTCTCCTTCTTTACCTATTGCTGTTGAGCTCCCCATAACTTTCAGCTGTCTTACTATAAGCGAGTTCTCATCTATTTCCGGACGGAAACTCTGTTCAGGAGCTCTTAAACGCAGGAATCCTATGATTATATCTTTTTCAGTATCTTCATAGCTTAAGAAGAACTCTTTTCCACCTGAAGCATCATAGACTCTTTCCACAAGCTCAGCGTTCTCTGGTTCAAGATCATGTGTTCTTTTTACGTGGCCTACTTCTCTACAGCGGATACACCTACATCTTTCTCCTTCTTTATGAAGCTCTTGTAGCGCCATTTGCCGCATATTCGTTAGCTGTGGTCCTGCATCAACCTCTGTTGAAGGTATGTCACGCATAACTCGTTTTACGCGTACATGAGGCGGTAAAATATTTTTCTGAACCTCTTTCAGTCGTTCTTTAGCTTCTTCATCATTTATAGGATCGAAATCTCCTTCCTCATAACGTCTGTAAAGCTCTGTACCCTGGATTACCTCACAAGGATATATCTTGATCTCATCAGGCTGATACCTTTCATCAGAGAATACTTCTTCAAACTTCCTGATATCGTCTTCATAATCTTCTCCAGGAAGACCCAGCATTAAGTGGTAACATACTTTGAAGCCTGCGTTCTTCAGTTTTCTAGTAGCCTCAACCACTTTGTCCATTCCGTGACCTCTGTTTGTAAGCTCGTGTGTCTCATCGAAGATGGTCTGTACACCCATCTCTACACGGGTTCCCCCCATCTCAAGTATCCTGTCTATATGTTCTGTCTCACAGATGTCTGGTCTTGTTTCGAAGGTTACTCCAACGTTCCTTATCTCTGCGGTTTCGTTCTGTTTCTGTGCTTCTTCAAGTGTTTCAGACTCTTCACCCTCTCTATAAGTGTTGAAGCCGTCAAAAGCTCTCTTCAAAAACTCTTTCTGGTAGTCCGGATCTTGGAACGGGAAGGTTCCTCCCATAACGATAAGCTTGGACTTGTCGATCGAGTGACCGTTTTTTTCGTACTGGTTCAGTCTATCATGTACCTGGTTGAAAGGATCGTAGTTGTTTCTGATAGCTCTTCTTGTCGCTGGCTCCTTACCAGTATAGCTTTGAGGAGCATCCTTTCCTTTAGGACAGTAGATACATCCTCCGCCACAGGGAGCGGGACGTGCCATTATTGCGATGTTTGCGATACCAGATATTGTACGCATAGGCTTTGTCTTCAAGAGATGCTTAGCTTTTTTCTCATCATCTTCAACAAACCTGAGTATATCACTGTTCTTAGGCATACCGTCAAAAGAGGTTTCCCGACACAACTGCTTCTTTTTCTGTTCAATATCGTCTTTGGACTCTATATCTGAGCTTTCTATATCTTCAATTATCTTCCTGGAGATCTGTTTTAAACTAGTCATATGGTTGAGATATGCATCAAGAGTTAAAAAGAGACACAACCACTAAACATTTTGTATGAGAAAGTACGCTATAATACTGATTTTACTGATGTTAACAGGATTAAGTACCGCATTTCTAAACTGGGACTGGAGCAGCTGGGACAACTGGGACGCTGCCCAAGGACAGGCCGGAGTAATCTCAATGGACGGCCAGATAATGCCTTCAAGCGGAGGCTTCGGATCAGAAGCTATTACTCCTGAAAGAGTAGATGAACTGAACGACCAAGCAGTAGAACAAGGTGCGGACGCGATAATATACGAGTGGAACTCCGGAGGAGGAGCAGTTGTAGCCTCCAAAGAAGTTATGGACTCAATAGACTCTGTAGAAGTACCTACAGTATGCCGTTTCAGAGACGTTTCGGCATCAGGAGCCTATCTAGCATCCCTAGGATGTGACAAAATAGTTTCAGACTCCGCAAGTTTAACAGGAAGCATAGGCGTAACAGGATCTTACTTAGAGTTCTCAGAACTGCTTGACAACTACGGTATAAACTATGTGAATGTGACAGGAGGAGAGTACAAAGAGGTCGGATCTCCGTTCCAAAACGCTACTGATGAAGAATTAGAAGTACTTGAAAACCTGATAGACCAAGTACATGAAGAGTTTCTACTAACTGTAGAACAGGAACGTAACATAACTGAAGAAGATCTTGAAGAGATTGAAACAGGCCGAGTTATCCTAGGATCTGAAGCAGAAGAGCTCAACATGGTTGATACTCTTGGACGGCAGAACGAAGCTGTTGCAGAAGCAGAGAACATGACAGAGAAAGAGCTTAGTACTTTCAAAGTTGAAACTGAGCAACCGTTTAACTTCTTAGATCTTCTGTTTGTTGATTCAGGTCTTAACCTGTTCCAAGAATACCATCTAAGCTCAAGACTTGGGTAAATAAACCCGAGAATTACTTTTCTTATTTTATTTCTTCTATCAAAGTATAGTAGGGTTCTTAGAAAGCTAAATTAAATAGAAAAGGATATGTGGAAAAAAGTATTAGGACTTACTTAGGATCTTGGGAGTGGTGCCAGAGCATGTCAAATACTGGCTCCATCATGTTGTCGGCCATGTGACCGCTTTTTGTCCAGAATGCTGTGTCCTGTGTCTGGTGGACGTCTTCATGAGTCATTGACATTGTTAGTGCGTCGTTGTCGATTACTGCGAAGCTTCCTTCTGGAACATTGAACTCTTCTTTATGCTCCATGTGTCTTACTTCAGCTACTTGGCTTAGTTCTTCAAACTCTGCTTTGTTATTATCTGATACTGGAGCTAGAATTCTCACGTTTACTCCTTTATCTTTAGCTTCTGCAAGGAAGTCTGCATGATTGTCATGTAGGTCTTTGAGTCCTTTCTCAGAAGTAACCATTTTGATACTTTCATCAGCTTCTTGGAACATTGTTCCCATATGTTGTTGGATCTGATGTCTTCCTTTCAGTGATCCGGACATTTCTTCAGGTTCAACAAGTTCTAATCCTTGGTCGTATAAGTTTTCTAGTTCATCTACGGCTTCTGAGCCTTTGAAGTTGTCTAGTCTGTTTAGTTTTTCTTCTAGTTCTTTCTGGTGCTGTTTCTTTATGTTTTCGATTGCTTGTTGTGGAGGGATTGCTACATACTCCATTGGCTGCGAAGATTTGATTACAGAGAAGCCTTTCTCTGCAAGAGACTCAAGTACGTCATACGCTCTTGATCGAGGTACGTTTGTCATCTCTGACAGTTCACCAGCTGTTGATACACCTCTTCCTAATAGAGCTGAATAAATTTTCCTTTCGTACATATTCAATCCGATATCTTCAAGCTTGTCTAGCGTCTCTTGGCTCGCAACCATTGTTTTTTACACCGTTCTTTAACAAATCGTTTTCTACGGGTAGTTATAAACCTTATGCGGTTCTGTAACTTTTCAGAACTTGGTTTACTATTACCCGGTAAACAATACTTTATTCTTAATATTTATAAAAACTCCCTTACTTTTCTCCTCAACTTATCGGTTAATCCTTTCGCCTTCTTACCATAGACTTCACTCGACTCCTTTATTCCCGGAAACTCAAAGTCATCAAAAACGCTTCCTACCTGGTTACCATACTCATCATAGAAACAAACACTGTTTAAACCAAACTTCTGAGGTCTCTTCACAGGATCATCCGTATAACAGAAAGATACAACAGCCAAAGGCGTTTTACCGTCAGGCACACTGAACTGGTCAGCAACAACCATCTCGTCAAAACCGCTTATCCAACAAGATGATATACCTTCATCTGCAGCTGTTAAACGCATGTTCTGAACAGAACACGCGACTTCAGCATTACAGAACTCTTGACTCAAATCATGGCCTACATGCCTCGTCATCCTATCAACATCCTCCACCAATATAACTGATGTAGGTGCTTCGGCAACTCTCTCATCATTTACAGACTCTGAAAGCATCTCTCTTCTATCCTCATCTTCAACTACTATAAACTCTAAAGACTGAACATTTCCTGGAGAAGGAGCCTGTCTACCTGCCTCCAGAATTCTTCCTATAGTTTTTCTAGATATAACTTCTTTCCTACAAGTCTCAAATGAAGATAACTCCATCACGGATTCGAAAGTGCTCATCTAACTAAGTATTTATTGTAGAGCCTACTGTTTAAACATTTCAGTTCAGAAACTATTCAACATGGAGTACTCAAAACTGGTTGAAACCTACAGCAGACTCGGAGAAACCCAGTCTACTCTCGAAAAAACAAGTATACTAGCCGAACTTTTCGAAGACTCAGAAAAAAATATTGAAGACATAGTTCTGCTTGCAATGGGACGTCCGTTCCCAGAATGGAAGGATCTTGATCTCGGTATCTCCAGTAAGACAATGGTAGAGATCATAAGCCAGGCAACCGGTAAAAGCAAAGGAGACGTAGAAGATGCTTGGAGAGACAAAGGAGATCTTGGAATAGTAGCAGAGGAAATGGTCGAAACCAAGACCCAGCAAAGACTAATGTCCCAAGACCTTACCGTAGAGAAAGTGCTTCAAAGACTTGAAAAAGTAGCGAAAATGAGCGAAAAAAGTCTTGACTCCGTCGACATGGATACAAAAAAGAAGCATGTTGCCGACTTGATATCTTCAGCAAGTCCTGAAGAAGCACGTTATATAACAAGAACAGTCCTACAGAATCTGAGACTGGGCGTAGGAGAAGGCATAGTACGAGACGCACTTTCTGAAGCATTCTTTGACGGAGAATATGCAGATGATATTCAAAGAGCCTACGATCTTTCTACCGATTTCTCAAAGGTGGCAAAGGCCTGTACCGAAGGTATTGAAGAGGTCAGAAGAATAGAAATACAGGTTTTCCGTCCAATAAAATCTATGCTAGCAAAAAAAGTAGATACTATAGATGAAGGCTTTGAAACCGTTGGAAAACCTGCTGTTATCGATTACAAGTATGATGGAATGAGAGCTCAAATACACGTAAAAGATGGGGAGGTAAAGGTTTTCACCCGCAGATTGGAAGATGTTACCAAACAGTTCCCGGATATAGTTAGAGCTGCTAAAAACAATCTGGAAGCCTGCAACTGTATTATCGATACCGAAGTAGTTGCTTACGATCCTGAAGACGGTTCAAGTATTCCGTTCCAGAAACTATCGAAGAGGATAAAGAGAAAGTATGATATCCAGAAACTGGAAAAACAGATACCTGTAGAACTCAGACCTTTTGATATCATCTACTCCGAAGAGTCTCTTCTTGACAAAAAGTATACTGAGAGATGGTCAAAGCTAGAAGAAATAGTGGAAGAAGTCGAAGGAGAGCTGAGACTAGTGGACAGGACAGTGACCGACAAAGAAGAGAAAGTTACATCTATGCAGCAAAAAGCCCTGAGTGAAGGACACGAAGGAATAATGATGAAGAAACAGGACGCAAAGTACAAGCCCGGGTCACGAGTAGGCTACATGGTTAAACTGAAACCTGTTATGGAGACTCTTGATCTCGCGATCATAGGCGGAGAATGGGGAGAAGGCCGAAGAAAAGGCTGGATAGGAAGTCTAAGGCTTGGCTGTTACAGTCCTGAGAAAGACGAGTACCTAGAAGTCGGTAAGATGGCTACCGGGCTGACAGACGAGCAGCTAGAAGAGCTCACCGAACGTTTAGAACCCTTAATAGTTAGAGAAGAAGGCCGGGAAATAAAAATCAGGCCTGACGTTATTGTGGAAGCAGAGTACGAAGAGATACAGAAATCTCCAAACTACTCTTCAGGATATGCTCTACGTTTCCCTAGACTTAAACAGTTTCGAGAAGATAAGAACGAGGCTGATAATGTCGAGAAAGTAAGGAGTCTATACGATAGCCAATAAGAAAATAAAGAAATAAATCTTTGCAGCTTTTATGCTGCGTTATTTGTGTTTCTGTGCCCGATGGATGCTTAGACCTCTCTGAGTGTCGAAAGTTTTTCCACAGTCAGAACAGGTATGTCCTTCTTGCTCTTCAGGTTCTTCAGCAGCCTTCTTCTCCTTCTTCTCTTTCTTTTCCTTCTTTTGATCTGACTCATTTGCGAACTTCTCAAAACCTTTTCTCTGTTGTTTTTTCTGTTCTCTTCTCATCTTGAGTTCGTCGCTTTCAAGCCAGACTATAAAGGCACCTACAAGCACCAGTAGTGGCCCGATACTTGCCTGGACTAATGTTAGTAGCTCTTCCCAGAAGGTTACTGAACTGAATACGCCGATGATTACCATCAAGGCTCCAAAAGCAATTTTTATAGCTGGATGCATAGTATCACATCGGAATAATAACACATCTATGTTTTATGTGTTTCGGAGTCGTAACAGCAAAAAAGTCACGGTAAACCTGAATAGAGTTTATAATATTTTCCTGTCATTTTTAGGTTGTAAGAGGCTACAAAAAATGAGTTACTACAAATATGCTCGGGAACAGTACGAACAACCGAAAGAGAATCTCGACGAGATATGGCAGCAGAGACTTGTCGAATGGAGACAAGAAGAATCTTTAGTTGAATCAGAAAACCCGACACGGATACCAAAAGCCAGAAGTAAAGGATACAAAGCTAAAAACGGTATTAAAGTAATAAGATCTCGTGTAAAGAAAGGGGGAAGCAAAAGAGAAAGACCTTCCGGCGGAAGAAGACCAAGAACTGCAGGACAGAACCGTTACTCTTCCAAAAAGTCTAAGCAAGTTATTGCAGAAGAGAGAGCTTCTAAGAAGTACAAGAACCTAGAAGTACTAGACTCTTACTGGGTTATCGAAGACGGTAACTACAAATGGTTCGAAGTAATCATGGTTGACCCTGAAGCATCTGAAATCCAGAACGATGATGATCTCAACTGGATAACAGAGAAACGTGACAGAGTTGAAAGAGGTTTGACACCTTCAGCTAAAGAGTCCCGAGGACTTAGAAACAAAGGTAAGGGAGCTGAAAAGGTAAGACCTTCTCAAAGAGCTAACGACAACCGCGGTAAGTAAAAACCGTTTCAACATATTTTTTCTCTTAAATTTTTAGAATATACTTCTGAAGATAGCTATTATTGTGTCTCCTACCCATTCCAAGAAGTTCAGTGAGCCTTCTATAATGTCTTCCGCACTAGGTCTGTAGATATCTAGAGGTTCTGGAGAGTAGACAAACAGGAACAAGAAGGTCGCTACCAGCATAGACATGAATGATATGAAAAGAACTGTCTGTCTAGTAGTCTTGTCCATCTTCTTAAGAAAAATACAGACGTCCTGTTTTTATACAATTATTGAAAGCTATGTAGGTTAATCCTTGAGCTGCTGTAATCACACCTTTTAAAAGAGTTCATTTTTAAATGGACCTATATAGGCTATTTAAAAGGACTCTCTTTTCAGAGTCAGCCTCACACTAAGGTGGTATTAAAAATGAGCGAAGAAGGTTTCGACGACGATGACGGTATAAAAATTGAGAACGTAGTAGCATCAACAACCCTAGACAGAAGAATGCCTCTAGACAGGATAGCAATCTATTTAGAGAACACAGAGTATGAACCAGAACAGTTCCCAGGACTAGTATACAGACTAGAAGAACCGAAGGCTGCAGCACTACTCTTCGGATCAGGAAAAGTAGTATGTACAGGAACCCAGAGCCCAGACATGGCAAAGGAAGCAGTACACAAGATTATCGATGAACTAAGAGAAGCAGAAATCGATATCCCAAACAAGCCAGAAATCACAGTACAGAACATGGTTGCATCCTCAGAGCTAGAACACACACTCAACCTAAACAGGATAGCATTCGAACTAGTTGGAACAGAGTATGAACCAGAACAGTTCCCAGGACTAGTATACCGTATCGACGAACCGAAAGTAGTATTCCTACTGTTCTCATCAGGCAGAATTGTCTGTACAGGAGGAAGAACCTACGACGACGTTAGAAACGGAATCGAAGCACTAAAAGAGAACCTCCGAGAAATCGGAGCTCTCTAGAAAAACATATCCATTTCTCCTATTTTTATTTTAAAAATGACAATTCTAGCAGCCGCCGCAATAGTAAGAAACCAAGAAGAGGAAATACTTCTAGTACAGGAAGGCAAAGAACACGTTAAAGGATTATGGGACTTTCCTGGAGGCAAACTAGAAGAAGGCGAAAAACCTAAAGAAGGAGTTAAGAGAGAAGTTCTAGAAGAAACAGGCCACATAATAGAGCCCAAAGAACTCAAAGCCATATACTTCGAGGAAAGCGCAAGAACAGGAGAAGACGTAATAGTATTCACATACCTTTCAGAGATAGTAGGTGAAGGAGAAAGTAATCCTGACACCGAAAACGAAATTATAGACACAAAATTCTACAAAATAGATGCTGCTAAAAAACTCGATTTGAGAAAAAAGAATAGACACAAGATGCTGAAAGACGCTGAAGATAAGAAAACAATTTCCGAAGACCGCTTAATTGACACTCGTTAATCCGCAGCTTCCAAAGCTCTCAAAGCAGTTATCCTAGCATTTTCAGGCATTTCAACACCGTCTAGTTCTTCTGCAGAGAACCAGTCTACATCCTCGCTCTCATACTCAGGATCTTCCTCCGTCTTTTCTGTTACTCGGCATAGATACTGGAAGTCACAGTGATAGTGATCCTCAGTTATAGGGTGAAGATTTACATTAAAGGGTTGCGGCAGATCCTCTGCTCTTTCAAAATCAGTTTTGGGTAAGTAACTTTGCACTATCTCGACTTCTAAACCTGTTTCTTCTCTAGCCTCTCTTACAGCAGCCTCATCAGGAGTTTCTCTACCTTCTACATGTCCTCCTGGCTGAACCCAGAAACCAAGCTTTCTATGCTTCAACAACAGCACTTTCTCATCTTTAACAATAAATGCTCCGGCTGTGAAGTCTCTGTCGGCGTCTTCAGGAACTCTGATACGTTATCAGCTCCATTTTATCTCCGAAAGTTTCTCCTCGATTCTTTGAGCCAGTTTGATATCTCTTTCAGTCACGCCTCCAACATCATGGCTCCATAAATCAACTTCTACAGCACCGTACTCCACAACTACTTTAGGATGGTGGAACTCTGCTTCAGCAACGGCAAAAACAGTGTTTGCAAAGAAAACAGACTCCTTATAGTTTTCAAACTCTACTCTTGTAACAAGTTTATCGTTCTCGAAACCCCATATTGTAAGATTTTCCAGTTTTTCTCTAACCTTTTCATCAGATAATAGTTCTTCAGACATACCAACTGTTTTACTCAAGAAGGTTTTTAGATATTATATCAGTTTCACAAAGTTACTTGAGATAAGTACTGAATCCTGATTTTTATTGTATGAAAATATAATAACTTTTTCAGCTTTACCAATCAAGTATAGACTATGGAGTATGGGGGAGCAGTAAATGAGTTCGAAGAGTTTTTCTCTGAGAAATGTTACGAACAAGTAGCTGACGCAGTACAGAAAGGAGAGAAATCAATAGTAGTAGACTTCCAAGAGCTAGACTTGTTCAACGTCGAACTCGCAGAATACCTGAAAGACAATCCGGAATCCGCTTTAGATGCCGCAGAAGAAGGAGTACTAGGCGTAGATATCGTTCCGGACGAAGAGTTTAAGATCCGTTTCACCCATATGCCCGAAGAAGACTTTGTCCTCTTGAAAAACCTGCGTTCAGAACATCTCAACCAGTTTACACCTATAGAAGGAATGATTAAACGAGCATCACAGGTTAAACCAGAAGTAGTTTCCGCAATATTCGAATGTTCACAGTGCGGAGACAGGTACGAAAAAGAACAGGACTCCTCACAGCTAAAAAGTCCTTACAAATGTGACTGCGGCTCCAGAAAGTTCGAAGTAATTGAAAAGAAGATGACTGACACACAGCTAATCACTGTAGAAGAAAACCCGGAGTCACGTGACGGATCCGAACAGCCTTCATCGCTCCAAGTAAGACTTGAAGGCGATCTAGTCGACCCAGAGTTCCAGAAAAAGGTTATCCCCGGAAACGTAGCAGAAATAACCGGTGTTCTAAAAGAGAGACCATTAAAGAAGAACTCTAAAAAGTACGATATCTATATGGAAGCCAACTATCTCGAACCAACTCAGATGGAGTTCGAAGAACTGGTACTAACTGATGAAGAGAAAGAAGAGATAGAACAAATGGCGGAAGACGACGATATATTTGAAAGGATAACAGATTCTATAGCACCAAGTATCTTCGGCCACAGAAAGATCAAAGAAGCGATAGCGCTCCAGATCTTCGGAGGAGTAAAAAAGACACGTGAAGACGGGGTGAAAAGCCGTGGAGACATACACATGCTTTTAATCGGAGAGCCAGGAACCGGTAAATCTCAGATGCTCAAGTTTACAGGAGAGCTAGCACCAAAAGGACGTTACGTAGTAGGAAAAAGCAGTACGGGTGCAGGACTTACAGCATCCGTTATAAGAAACGAGTCAACCGGAGAGTTCGAACTAGAGGCAGGAGCAGTAGTACTTGCACACAAAGGTATGGCTGTAATCGACGAAATCGATAAGATGGGAGAAGAAGACCGTTCCAGCCTCCACGAAGCAATGGAACAGCAACAGATCTCTGTATCCAAAGCAAATATCCAGGCAACACTGAATGCTCAAACATCTATACTAGCAGCAGGAAACCCTAAATACGGACGTTTCGATCCCTACGAACCAATACCACAACAGATAAGTATTGGAGATACATTACTGTCACGTTTCGACTTCATATTCCCTGTAAAAGACGAACCGGACAAAGACAAAGATACAGAACTATCTTCACAGGTCCTGAAGAACCATATTAACCCTGAGGAGACTGATGCAGAGATACCTCAAGAAAAACTAAGAAAGTATGTTGCTTACTCCAAAAACTTCCGACCGGACTTAACGCAAGAAGCAGCAGATAAAATACAGGAATTCTACGTAAGTATGCGTACAAGAGGAAGTGATGAAGCAGGAGAAAGTGTACCGATAACAGCAAGACAGCTTGAAGCACTTGTACGTGTAGCAGAAGCCTCAGCAAGAGCAGAACTACAGGACAAAGTAAGAGTAAAAGACGCAGAAAGAGCAATCGACATCCTAACATACTGTCTGGAACAGGTAGGAGTTGACCCGGAAACAGGAGAGTTCGATATCGACATGGTCGAGTCCGGAGTATCCAGCAGCCAAAGAAACCGGTTACAGTCTGTCAAGCAGATAATTGAGTCAGAGGCTGGAGACGGATCAGTAGAGATTGAGAAAGTACTTGAGATAGCTGAAGAACAAGGGATACCAGAAGACCAGGCAGAAGAAGTCATAAGTCGACTGAAAAGGGATGGAGAGCTATTCGAACCTGAACAAGGACATATACAAAGAATCTAAAAAATATTCAAAAGAATAAACCACGAGACAAAATACTATGGCACAACAGAAAAGACAAACCGCTAAACTAGCTAACGCAAAAGAACTCAACTCAGGAAAATACTTCCAAAAAGAAGGATTCACACCCAACTACCTTCTGACACCGGAAGGAAGAAGATTCTCAAGAGCAAGAATCGTAGGGACAGTAGTCGACACCTTCATGAACGAAGACGAAACCTACGGATCCATAACCGTCGACGACGGAACCGATACCACACAGCTCAAGTTCTTCAACGAGATGGATATGCTCAAAGAGTTCGAAGTAGGCGATATAGTTGAAGCGATTGGAAAAGTCCGGGAGTACCAAGGACAGATCTACATGAACGCAGAAATCCTTGAAAAACGGAATATCAAAAAGGAGCTACTGCACGAACTAAAACACGTAAAAACACTGGAAGAATGGACACAGGTCCGAGACACAGTAAAACAGCTAAAAGAAAGCGGTAAAGACCAAGAAGAAATCGAGAAAGAGATGGCTGGAAAACTTGACGAAGATGAAGTCGACTCACTACTACAGTCTTTCGGAGAACAGTTCGATACCGGAAACCCTGAAGCAAACAGCAATCTAGAAATCGAGATCATCGACGCAGTAGAAAAACTAGATGAAGGAGACGGAGCAGACTACAGCGACATCGCAGAAGAAATCGAAGGAAGCGAAGAAGAGATGGAAGAAACAATCAACTCACTGCTAAGCGAAGGAACCTTCTACGAACCACAGCCAGGAAAAATTAAGAAGCTGTAAATAATGACTTACACTGCAAGAAAAAAGGTTTACAGTATCAACGAGCTTGAAGAAGAGCTTGAGAAGATACCTGAAACCTATAACTACAAAGTAACAGGGTCTACGGCCGGCCTTCTACATCCTAGAAGCTTAGAAACATTTGATGAAAGCGAGCTCAGAGAGTTCTTCGATTACGAGCCTTTCACCCATATAAATTTAGCAGTAAGCTACGGCGAAGAAGCCAAGGTTAGACTGAGAGGACAAGTAGGTCCTCTACCCACAGTAAGTCTATCTGGAAAGATGGATATAGATCATTTCGAACATTTCAGTGAGCTTCTTGAAGGAAAAGACTGGAAGTAATCACACCAAGTTAAGAATCTTCACCTTTAATCTTGAGTTATGACTGATTACGAAGAACTTTTAGATAAAGGTATTGAGCAGGCAGAAGACCTTGGTAGCGGAGACCGTTTCCAGATGCCTGAAGTTGATACACGTAAGGATGGTTCAAAAACGATAATTGTAAACTTTTCAGATATCGCTTCTAAGTTTGGAAGAGATGAGAAACATTTCTCTAAGTATATCCAGAATGATCTAGGTACCGCCGGACACGTTGAAGGCAAAGAGCTTGTTCTAAACGGAGAGTTTAGACGTGGAAACGTTCAGAGAAAAGTTGAGAGTTATGCTGACGACTACGTTTTCTGCGGCGAATGTTCAAGACCTGATACTAAACTGACTAAAGAGAAAGGTGTCGAGATCATGAAATGCCAGGCGTGTGGTGCTCGAACACCGCTATAAAACTGCCCTTATTTATAAAAGTTGAGGGTTATCGGATGTATTAGGTGTAGGGGTGACAGGTTGATATCCTGTTATCTTCTTTTCAGGTGAAATAACTAATGACAGAACAACCACAGATGGACGCACAGCAAATGATGCAAATGATGCAGCAGAAACTAGGAAACCTAGAACTAACAACTCACGCACTTCTATCCGTACTACAGGAAGAAGGAATCGTTGACCAAGATACAATCAACGAGAAAGCACAAGAGATTGTTGAAGAGATGCAAGAACAGCAAGAAGCTGCAATGGGCGACGTCCAAGACGAACTTCAAGACGAACTAGAAGACAACGAGGAATAAATTTTATTCCTCCTTTTCATATTCTAAAAAAATACTTCTTACTTATCTGAACTACAGAACTCACAGCCCGGATTTCTAGCAGTACATTCCTCTCTACCATGAGTAATCAAAAGTATATGGAACTGGTACTTGATATCGTCAGGAACCTTCTCCTCCAAGATATTATGTGTCTTGGTCCGGGAAGCATCTTCAGGAACTAAGTTCATACACGTTGTTGCAAGCCGATGTACATGTGTATCAACCGGGAAAGTAGGCATCTTAAAATGGAATCCTAGGATTACTGAAGCGGTTTTAGGCCCTATACCCGGGATTTCAGTAAGCCAGTCTTTAGCATCTTCAACACTCATATCTTTCAGAAACTCTATAGAGTAACCTCCTTGATCTTCACGTATTATTTCAAGTGTTTTCTGTATCCTCTCTGCTTTCGTAGGTCCTAGTCCACAGACACGTATAGGTTCTATAACTTCGTCTATCTCAGCGTTCTCCATGGCTTTGTAGTCGTCTCCATACTTGTCTTTCAACCGCTTGAAGGCTTTGTCTCTGGAGATATCGTTAGTGTTCTGGGAGAGAATAGTTTCGATAACATAGTCGATTCCTGACATCTTTCTTGGCTGTTCAGGCTCACCATACTTTTCTAGAAGTCTCTGGTTAAGCTGTCTTATCCGTTTTTCTGAATTATCCATGTTTTCACCGATAGGTTCCAGACTTTAATATAGTTTTTTTAGAAGCTGAGTTTCTGGAACTGGTAGAACTGTTCCGGTCTCTTACGGTTTGGATCAAAACCTCCTAAGTAGCTGCCTGGTAGTTCTTGGCATAACTCTTTTTCTCCTAGAAGGTATACGGGATCTAAGCTGTTTATCTCGTTTTCTACCTGTTCAACATGCTTATCTATCTGTTCTTCTCTCTTTCTTTCAAAACGTCCCTGTGAGAATCCTCCGCTCGAATGTTTTCTATCAACTCTTGATTTAATGGTTTCAACCTCTTCTACCTCTCCATTTCTCTCTTTATAGATATGTGTCTCTCCTGCAGAAACTAGAGCCCAGTACTTCTCTTCTTGTATAAACTGGTTTAACCTGCTGGTCCGGAACTTTGAACCAGTGTTTAGATCTTGTCTGAAGAAAGGAACTGTTTTGATAACCGTGTTTACTGTATCTTTGTCGAGGAATGCGATAAATGATTTTTCTTCCTCGATTTTATTGTACTGTTCTCGGTTCACAGAGTTTTTAAGAGATTTCAGGTCTTCAAGCTCCTGGATTTTACTAGGAGAGTAAACTGTTACCATATCTTTCTCCTCCGACTTCATAGATCCTAACTTGGTTACGGTACGGAGAGTCTTGTCAAAACCTAGTTGTTTGAACTCTGAACCTTCTTCTACCTCTTCTTCTTCATTAACTTGTTTGAGAGACCTGAGCTTGTCTTTTAACTTGTTTAACTCTTTTTCAGCTTCTTGTTTCTGTCGCGACAGCTTTTTACGTCTCTCTTGCTCTGCATCAAACCTTTTCTGAAGTTTTTCTTTTTCCTCTTCAAGACTTTTGATCTTTGTCTCTAAATCCTCTAACTCTTCTTTATTGTTCCAAGGTAGCTTCATACAATTTATTTTACATGTTTTAACGGGTTTAAACCCTTGTAAAACAGTAAACTTTTAAAGTTCACAACAGTATTTCCGGTTTAGTGGGACAAGATATGACTGAAATGACTGTTGAGGAACTATCACCTGAAGCCGACGACGTTGAAATCGAAGGAACAATCGCAGAACTTCCAAACCCTAGAGCAGTATCAACACGTTACGGACAGAAACGAATCACAACCGTAAGGTTTGAAGATGATACAGGAACAGTAGATCTAACTCTATGGGAGGAAGAGATCGATGCTATCGAAGAAGGAGCAAAGGTGCACATCACCGGAGCTTACGTCCGTGAATGGGCTGATGATATACAGCTCAACATCGGAAGAGATGGCAATATAGAGATGGTAGAAGAGGAGT
Organism: Nanohaloarchaea archaeon B1-Br10_U2g19; assembly: GCA_001563905.1. Taxonomy (GTDB): domain Archaea; phylum Nanohalarchaeota; class Nanosalinia; order Nanosalinales; family Nanosalinaceae; genus B1-Br10-U2g19. Next base: position 11,406 of record LKMO01000001.1, on the reverse strand, counting down.
AACTCCCTTAACAAAGTTTTTAACCACTCTCTCACCTAATTTTTCTTAACTCTATTTTTACAAAGTAAACCAGTTTAAAAGCTAAGGAAAAAGTATTTCCATACAAACAAGTTCCCATGGGTATAGAAGACCGTATACAGAGCCTGGAAGAGAAGCTACAGAAGACACCTAAAAACAAGGCTACCGAAAAAGAACGTGGCCGATTAAAGTCTCAGATAGCTCAGTTAAAAGAAGAGAAACAGAAGAAACAGAAAGGAACCGGAGACACTTCAGGCTATGCAGTAGAGAAAAAAGGAGATGCGACAGTAGCATTAGTAGGATTCCCTAGCGTTGGAAAGTCATCACTTCTAAACAAGCTAACCAATGCTGAAAGCGATGTTGGACATTACGAGTTCACCACCCTTGATGTTAATCCAGGAATGATGAAGCATAAAGGCGCAAATATACAGATACTAGATGTTCCCGGACTTATTGGCGGAGCTGCTGACGGAAGAGGTGGCGGAAAACAGGTTTTAAGCGTTGTAAGGAACGTTGATTTAATACTGATTCTACTTGATCCTGAAGAGATGAGAGAAGAAGAGATCAAGAAAGAGGTATACGAGGTAGGAATAAGGATGAACTCCGGTCCTCCAGATATGAAGGTGGAAAAAACCGGTAGGGGAGGCGTAAAGATATCTTCAACAGTCGATCTCGATATCGATGATGAGACGTTAAAGGATCTCATGCATCAGAACGGATACGTCAATGCAAACGTCACTATAAGAGAGAACATGGATCTTGACAGATTTATCGACGGCTTAATGGATAACAGGAGATATATACCGGCTGTAGATGTTGTTAACAAAGAAGATCTTATAGAGTCAGATAAGAGAGAAGAGTATGAGGAAGAATATGGTTTACTGATCTCTGCAGAAAACGGAACCAATCTAGATGAACTCAAAGACCTTATGTTTGAGGGACTAGGCCTAATCAGAGTTTATATGAAAGAAAAGGGAGACGAACCGGACAAGGATGAACCTTTAATCCTTAGAGAAGGTTCGACAGTAGAAGATGCTCTTGACAACCTTCCAGGAGACATGAGAGAACGTTTCAAGAAAGCAACCGTGACCGGTCCAAGCTCAAAGTTCCCTAACCAAAAGGTTGGAGAAGAGCATGAACTAAGGGATGAAGATATCTTAGAACTAAACCTTAGACATATATAGAAACGAGAACTCTTAAAAAATTTATGGAAGTAAGATTGAGAACAAAAGTTTTCAGTATAATTGTTCTGCTACAGGTATCTATAATAATATTTTTTCTAGTAGGAGACAGCGGACAGGAAGTTTTAACCTACGAAGAACACTACGATAGAAACTACGAACTTGAATACTTAATGGAGTCTAATAGCTCGACTGAAAAGAATGGCTCCATTATTGCTCTAGGTGATTCGTTCACAGCAGGTTACAACCTAGAAAACAGAGAAAAGGCTTGGCCATCTGTTTTAGAGAGCGAATTAGAATCTAACGAGAATGACTTTCAGGTTAGAAATTTTGGTATGCCTGGTACAGGACTGGAAGAGCATATAGATCGCTATAAAGAGAACGAACATAGTATGGAGGCAGAAATACTTATTTTAGCCATTGCCTCCTATGATATAGCGAACTACAGTAGAGTAGACGAGATTTTTATAGAGCTACTAGAAGATTCCGAACTAGATTCTAAGCTTAACGATATTGAAGATCCGTCGGATACCAATTATGAGCAGATGAGTGCTACTGAAGAAAGAAAGCTCGTAGAGCTAAGAGAAACAGCATGGCTGAGGTACGTTCATGAACTACATTCCAAATCTGATGAAAAACTTCAGACAAGACTATTGAGCCGGTTAGAACGTCTGGATAAAAATTTAGATAGTGAAACAAGTGTTTTAATCCTTATGCTAGGTGATTTTCACGACTTCGGATTTTCCTCAGTTTTAGAAACTTACAGCAAAGATAATGACTGGGATTATGTGGAGTGGGCTGAGTTCTACAAAGGGAGAGCTGAGAGACAAGAGGTAGTTATATCCGAATATGACAACCATTACAACGAGTATGGAAACCTGATATGGGGTGAAGAACTCTATAAAGTATTAAGAGAGCATGAGATGGCGCAATAGCTTCATTAATATATTAGCTTCTCTATAATCTACCGGAACTACCGGAATAACAAGGTCTCCACTTTTAAACTAGCGGAAGTACTGTTTTTCCGTGAGACGTCCAAACACCGTAATAGAAGATGCACGTGTACTAACCGCAGACTTCCTACCTAAACGGATGGTTCATCGTAACGCACAGGTAACAGAGATAAAACGTAATTTAGAGCCTATACTTGACGATGGAACACCTAGAAACATGCTTCTGTACGGTCCTCCAGGAACAGGAAAGACAACTATGGCAGAATACGTCGTCGACGAACTAAAGAAACACAGCTCAAACGTTGTCTCAGGAAGCGTGAACTGCTGGAGATACCCCTCACGGTTCAAAGTATACTACAACCTGCTACAAGACTTCGGAACCAATATCATACACCGTACAGGAACACCTACAGACGAACTAGTAGACAAGTTCAAATCAAAAGTAGGGAACAGACCTAGCATAGTCATACTGGACGAGGTTGACCAGATAGAAGACGAAAGAATACTTTACGACTTCGCCAGAGAAAGCAATACCGCGTTAATAATGATAGCCAACAAAGAGACTGCTTTATACGACTTTGACGACCGTATAAGATCCTCTCTCGAAGGAACCAAACATGTCCGGTTTCCCGAATACACCAAAGAACAGCTCGTAGATATCCTAGAAGACCGCGTTAAATGGGGTTTAAGAGATAACGCAGTAGAGAAATCTATGCTTCACCGTATCGGTAATAGAGCTGATGGAGATGCAAGAATAGCTATAAACGCTTTGAGAATTGCTGCAGAACGTGCTGAAGCAGAGGAGTCTGAAGAAATCTCTCAAGAAGTCATAGAAAATGCGTTACCTGCGGCTGAAGAGGAGAACAAGTCCAAATCTATAGATCAGTTAAATAGACATCAAAGCGTGCTTTATGAAATAATTGAGGAGCATGGAGAGATCAAGCCAGGCGAACTTTACGAAGAGTACAGTGATGAGGTAGAAGACCCCAAGGTTAAGAGAACGGTCCGAAAGTATCTGAGTAAGATGGACCACTACAGACTGATTAACTCCGAGGGTGAAGGCCGTTGGAGAACCTATATGCTTCAGTCATAGCACTATTTTTTATCGGAACTAACGGAACTTTCTCCGCTTCTTTATAAACCGAGCTCAGTCAAGACTCTGAATATGGTTGAATACGCCAAGTCTCTAGACTACCTGCCGAAAAAGGAGCGTAAAGCCGCTGAAGAAGCACTTTACATAGGCGAGGATCCTGAAAACCTTGTTCCTAGTATTATACGGCAGATAAACCGGAAACCTGAAAACCCCGAAAAACAGCGCAGAAACGTTTATGAACGGTTTTGAACGCTTAGAAACCTTTTCGATGAGAAGCATTTATAAAGATTGAGGGCGTGTTGAATGATGATGAGAGCCGAGTTCTTGGACGATACCGGCAGTCAGATCCCGGTAGAGTTCGAAGATGAGGGGAGCTTTATTTCCCGATGGCTAGGCAAATTAACAGGCTCTAAAAATTGAAAGGGCCGCGATAAGTGACCAAACCCTCTTTTCTAAACTTTATTTTCTCACAAAGTAGTTTTCTATAAAAGAAAGACGATATTTCCGAGTAATAATAAGGAAAAAGTTATAGAAAAATAAGTTTTTACTCCTCAACAGGCTCTGCGTTTATTACGCCGTCCTGTCCAGGTCTAGAAGTTATTCTTGCTTTCCCTTTAGAAGTGTTTACTACTGTTCCTTTGGTTAGTAGAGATCTTCTTACGTAGTTAGGGTTAGCAGGATTGTCTTCTACAGACTTAATCTCGACTTTCTTAACTTCGCCGTCAACTGCAAGGTTAGCTGTTTCAGCTTTCTTCACAGCTCTCTTGGTATTTCCTCCTCTTGTAGTTCTTACCTTTGTGGAGTCTTCTCCTAGAGTAGGTGCTGTGAACTCTGATCCTAGCTCGTACTTCTTTGATTTTCTGTTCGGTCTTGTTCTTCCGCCGGTCTTCTTACGTACCGATCTTTTTTGCCATACAGCCATACCGGGAAAATATCTACAAAACTTTATAAAAAATAGTAGTGTTAATGACCGGCAGAACTAGGTTCTCAAAAACGAAACCGCGGTAGGTTTATATAAGTTGTTTAAGGATTTGGTTTCATACAGGTGTTTTAAGTTATGGCAAACGATGACAGTGGTAGAAGACCTTTAGATGTCTTAGATACTGCAAAAGGAGACAGAGTAATAGCAAAACTAAAAGGCGGGCAAACCGTTTCAGGAAACCTAAAAGCATTCGACCTACATCTAAACATGTGGTTAGAAGACGCATCAGTACAAGACGGAGAAGGTCAGACCGACTACGGCAAGCTACTGATTAGAGGAGACAACGTAATCCTCGTAAGCCCAGAATAGGTGAACTATAATGGGAAAGAACAAAGGAATTAACAATAAGAAAACTCACGGAAAATGCAGACGGTGCGGTGAGAAAGCGTACCACTTAAGAAAGAAAGTCTGTGCAGCTTGCGGATTCGGAAAGACAAGCAAACGGAACGACTTCCAGAAAACAAAACAACGCAAGAAATAGAGAATGAAACAAAAATACTCCGTTATACTTCTAACAAGTTCAGGAGACTTCTTACTGGAAAACGAGGAAGATATCCAGAGAGAAGAATTCGGAGTAAGGGCTGAAAAACCATACATCATCAACGAAGATGAGGAAGCCCATAGAGTTAAGGCCGAAAAAATATTCGTGCCTTACCAATCGCTGGAGAACATCCAGTACGGCGAGTTCGAACACGAAACCGTCGAACTTTAACATAGTCTTTAAGAAACTAATACTCCTCAAAGAGTATTACTCGGGCCCATAGCTCAGTCTGGCAGAGCACCGGCCTTTTAAGCCGGGCGTCGCGGGTTCAAATCCCGTTGGGCCCATTCCCGAATTTTTCTACAGGACCGGTGGCTTAGCGGTTAAAGCGCCACCCTGATAAGGTGGAGATCCCCAGTTCAAATCTGGGCCGGTCCAAGTTACTAATTCCTATAAAGTTATCTCGATCCTTCCAGCGAAACTTTGATTAAAAGAAATAAAGCCTCAAAATGTTAAAACCAAAAAACTAATCTATTTTATTTCAAAGATTCAGTAGTCATTAAGGCTTTTTTGATTGGAAGCTTTTTCTAGTATCTTCTCTCTGTCGTGCCTAGGACTTAGAGAAGCTTTCCTCCAGACTTCATCATCTCTGAACGCAGCGTAAGCCTCTGCTTTCTTTGCCTTAAAGAATTTTCTAGCTTTTTTTGCTTTATTTTTATGGTTTACAACAGGCGCAGGATAGTTTTTACCTATTTCGACCCCTGTTCTTTTCTGTTCTTCTTCTGTCATCTCCCAAGGCTTAACTATTTGTTTGGCAGATAAAGCTCTCAGCTCTGGTAGGTATTTCTTGATAAACTTTCCTTCAGGATCGTTGTCTCTGATTTGTTTGACCGGGTTGTATATTCTATGTTTGTGTACTCCAACTGTACCTGAATGCATCTGCCACTGGTAGTAGTTGATAGATACATCTGCATCTATCAGGTGCTTGTAAAAGAAGTCTGCGCCTTCTTTCCACCACTGTTCAAGTATGTATGAGAAAAATGTGGCGCACATAGCCCTCATACGGAAGTTGATCCAGCCTGTCTGTACCAAAGCTCTCATCGAAGCATCAACCATCGGATAACCTGTTTTCCCTTTTTTCCAGGCCTCTATCTTCTTTCTGTCTATATTCTCTTTATTTAAATCTCTGAATACCGGGTTTACACTTTGCTTGTGTAGTTCAGGATTGTCTTCCACCTTCTGGCTGAAGTTTAGGTGCCAAAGAAGCCTGTCTGTAAACATTTTAAGCTTCTCTGCCTGGTTGGAGTTTCTTGCCCTCCATTTTGCATGTCGATAAGCCTGTCTTCTAGAAATACAGCCATATCTAATATAAGGTGAGAGGTGGGACGTGTTTTTCTCAGCTTTTAGTGGGGATGAAATACTTGAAGGATATTTTTCGATGTTGTCCAGAAACTTCTGTAAACGTTTTCCAGCTTCTCTGCTTCCTCCTTCACCAAATTTTTTCTTTTCCGGCTTTAAATCATGCCTTTCCCTTATTTCATCTAGTTTTATCCGACTATCTAAAGTATTATCTTCAAAACTATCAGGAAGCTCCGGAGGTTTTGAGTTAATGTATTTCTCCGCACTTGATTTCCATTTTCTTCTAGTTCCCTCTTTGTTTCTTACTACACCGTCTCCTGAGAAACCTTTGAACTTCTTGCGAGCTTTCTCCTCCATTTCTCGTCGGAAATGGTTGGCATCTTTGTTGAAGTAAATTTCGTATCCTTCATACTTTAGATTTCCTAGTATCTGAATCGGATTTCCGTAAAATAAACTAATTCTAGAGCCCTTGGACCGGTACTGACGGTTGATATCTATTAGACATTCTAAGACGAACTCTATCCTTGAATCAGAAACCAGATCATGTTCAAGCCATTTTGGATCAAAAATATAGACGGGTACAGCCTGTTTTCCAGCCTCCGATAGGGCCTTGTTGTCTCTTAGCCTCAGATCATATCTATGCCATACAACTTTCATGCCCATAACCTACCAACTGAAACCTGATCTATTTTAACATCAGTCGTTTGGGAAAAATAAGAGCCCAATAAAAAATTAAAACAGCTTGATTACTCTGTTCGGAAAAAACGAGTTAAGAGCTAGTGAAAGGGATTAGACTTAGATCTCCAACCAATTTCGACCGAAAAACTCTAGGAGAACAAGGGTCCGTATCTTTACATCTTAATATCAATATTAACAGCTAAAAAAATTTGAATAGAAAATGGAGAAAATAGAGATTTTTCAACCGTAATGCTCTTCTAAGTACTCTACTATGTCGTCGCTTTCCGGCATGACTGTGTCTGTATTAGGATCTTTGAGTACGGGTACTCCTGTCTGTCCGCTGACTTCTTCGACTCGTGTTCTATCGTTAGGATCAACAGATCTTGCGATAAAATCTAATTCCAAATCAGTAAATTTTTGTCTTACTTTTGAACAGAATGGGCATCCTTCAAACTGGTATAGCTCTAGTAGTTGTTCTGGCATGTTCTTAGAATTAGTTTCTATCTATTTTAAACAGGTTAGTTACTCTTGGGAAACCTTGTTGTGCGCCTTCTTTAGAACTTCAACATGCTGTTCATAAGTCAGCATGTCTTCAACATCTTTGAACCGTAGGAAAAGCCCTGTCTCATGTTCGTCGTGAGGATTGCTGGAGGTATCGATATACGTATCTTTGTCTAGTTCAACTAAGAAGGCTTTGTACTCCCTCTTAACCTTCTCCCCATCGTCTTTGTAACTCCATTCGACAAGTTTTTCCATATCTTCTATGGCTTTAATCTTATCTTCTTCTATACCTGTCTCTTCTCTTAGTTCTTGGAGAACTGTTTTCTCATAGTCCTCATCTTCTAAGTGGCCTTTTGGTAGTTCCCACCCTTCCCAGTTTTTCTTCCGTTTTAAGACGGTGTAACGCGGATTTCTATGGTTCTGCTTATATGCCGCTATTACAACGCCTTTTTCAGTCCTCATAATTCATTTTGTTATTTCCTAACCGTTTTATTTTCAATCCCTATATGATACCAGTAATAAGGGGGGTTTATGCAAATAGTTTTTATACCTAAGTGTCGTTTTTAGTATTATCCGGTGTCAACATGATAAAGCGTTTGAAAGAGTTTTTCAACAGCCTCTTCAGTGATTCAGAAAAAGACGATGTTAGTATAGGGATATATGGACCTCCCAACGCTGGAAAATCTACTTTAGCTAACCAGATTTCTATTGACTTGACAGGTGAAGAGATGGCGAACGTCTCAGAGGTACCTCACGAGACAAGAGCCGTAGAGAAAAAGGAGAAAGTTGAGATAGAGTCTGATGGACAGTCCTTAGACATCAACCTTCTTGATATGCCTGGAATCTCGACCAACGTAGATTTCAAAGATTTCACAGAACACGGATTAGAAGAAGATGACGCTAAAGGACGTGCAAAAGAAGCTACAAAAGGAATTGTAGAAGCAATTAAATATTTAGATGATGTAGATGCTTGCCTAGTAATATTTGACTCTACAGAAGATCCTTACACACAAGTAAACGTTACAATAATCGGCAACCTTGAAGCAAAAGACATACCAATACTTGTACTTGCAAACAAAATCGATAAAGAAGACGCAGAACCTGACAGAGTCAGAGATGCCTTCCCACAACATCCGGTAGTAGAAATTTCTGCCAAAGAAGGCAAAAATATAGACAAACTTTATCAGGAAATAGTCGAAAGGTTAAGTTAATGGGCGAAGAAGGAGTAACCATAGAGTTCCTATCAAAGGAGAAACTTAACACAGAAGATTTCAGCAATAAACTCGACCTAGTGCTTGAAAAAGTAAAAGACGATGCCGTACTAGTCCTAGAAGAGTCATGGCTGCCTGAAGAGAAAAGAGAGTTAATCCAGAAATCAATGGAAGAGATCGATGAGGACTTCCCAGGAGTAGAGTTTATGGGTCTCGACTCAGGAAACTCACGTCTCCAGAAAGCAAAAAATATTATTTACAGCAAAGTTCTGAAAGAAGAGTACCGTAGAGGAATCACAATCGTCGGAAACTCACGCGTAATGGACAAAATAAAAGAGGAGAGAGACTCAGTCTCATTCCTTGCAAAGATGGAAGAGGAGTAAACTTATGCCTCACAGATGTATGAACTGCAGCCGGACATACGAGGATGATTCTGAAGAACTTATCAACGGCTGTGAATGCGGCTCCTCACTGTTCATGTATGAAAATGATATAGAGGACGTATCCGAAGAGGAACGCGAAGAGCTGAAGTCTGATGTCGAAGAGATGATGGAAGACGGAATCAGTGAAAAGGAAAACATTAAATTGGAGTTCGATCTAGACTCAATTGTAGTAGAGGAGGAAGGTGTCTACACCATAAACGTCTCACGTCTACTAGAAGAGATACCTCTAATAATACGAAAAACCGAAGGAAGCTACCACGTAAACCTTCCTTCAGCATTCAAACCAGAAAACACAGATTTAGACCTAACACAGCTTGATAGATAATGACAGAAGAAAAAGACCGTTTCGGATTAAAGAAGATGAGTACAAACCAAGAGATAGCAGCATCATTCACTCTCTTCGTACTAGGTACAGTACTACTATTAGCTACTCTTTACCCGCTATCTCAGTACTTTAACGTAGCTCCAGCATTTCTCGGGCTTATCATGATTGCTGTAGGCTACCTCTTCAGCATTGAAGCAGTTATGGAGCTAGAGGAAAAAGACCACTTTCTGGCAAGAAAATTAATGGAAAACAAGTAGATTTTAAACCGTAACCACCATTAAAAAATAAAACTGTTAAGGTTAAACCTTTGTTTTATGCCAAGCGAAGAAGTAGAGCTTGAATTTGAATTCTCAAACGATGAACTTGCTAACTTCCTGAAAAGCTTCTCTGAAAAAATTAGAGAAGGAGAGGTAGGACTCAGTTTCAAGGGTAGAGAAGAAGTAGAAATCGAGCCTAACAAACAGAACGAACTGGAAATGGAGTATTACGAAGGGAACACTTACAAGACACTTGAACTTGAGATAAAGCTGCAGCAAGAGCTTGAAAGCACAGAGGAAGGAAGAAGAAAGATTAATGTGAAAGTTGTTTAACTCTTAAAACTTTCCATAATCTCTATCAGAGCATCATTTTGCTCAATTATCTTATCTAGTTTATCCTCTATACTTGAAAGATCTGCTGAACCAGTTTTTTCTTCTCCAACAGTTTTACTGCTTTCTTCAGCTGATTTTTTAGAGGTTTCTCTTCTCAGACCTCCTTCTTCAAGCACCTCTATAGGAGTATCATCACCTTCTTCTATATCTTCTTCTGCAGCAGCTTCTTTCAGTGTGTCGAATCCTCCGCCACCGGATCCTGATTTACTGTTTCTTACAGTATCTTTAACGTTGTCATAATAGTTCACTCATTCCACCTCTTATCTCATCTTGTTCTGGTTGTTCTTTTGATGGTTCTCCTTTAAGTTCTTCAAGTAATTGTATAATACGTTTGTTCTGGTCGTGTACATCCTCTAATGTTATATCTTCAGAGCTTTCTTCTTTAGAAAGCTTCGAGCTGACCTCTTTACTTAAACGTGTGTTAGTCTCTTCTTTAGGAGTGTTAATCACTACTTCGTTCCGTCTTTCTTCATCGTTGTTATCAAACAGTCCCATCGTATAAGATTTGTACAGGCTTCTAAATAAAAGGTTTGGAGAACTTAAACAGTTGTTATGAGAGCAGAGGTTAAACCTACGGAAAATTTGGAGAGACTGAAAGAAAACCTAGAAAGACATACCGAACATATTGAAAAGACAGACAACGGTAACCTAATGGTTGAGCTGGAAGACCCGGAGCTTCTTAGCAGAACACCAGGAGTAGACACCTACACCGTAGACGGAGAACAAAAGCATGGCTTGAAAGGACGGCCGGTCGAAGAAGAGGCGTACATTAAGATCGAAGATGAAGAGGACGCAGTCAAAGCATTCCTTGCAACAGTAGAAGGATACGACCTCAGAATACTCAACTCGGGAAGAGACTGGGACATACGCCAGCTCAAAAAATACAACCCCGACATCAAACACCTCAAGTTCGACAAGCCGAAAAAAGTTCTCGGAATAGAGAAAGCAGTAAACATCAAAGGAAAACAACAGATAGAGATAGACTTAGACGAAGAAGACGTCGAACTCGTCTACCGCGAAATGCTTACCTAAAGGTTTAAAGGTTGTACTTGTTGAATACTAATTAGTTATGCAGGACATAGATTACGACAAAGCAGAGTATGTAACCAACCGTGAACTCGAAAACGATGAAGGAGAGAAAACCGGTAGAGTCAAAATGTTCTCATACGACAACGAGACATTCCACTACCAGTTAAAATGCCCTTACTGCGGCCACCAGTTCGAAGGTTCAGACGAACTAGGAAGCCGGCCATGGTGGATCGAATGTCCTGAATGTACAAGAAGCAGCAACATCAACAGGATTAAAGACGCTGCGAAAAAAGAAGTAAAGAAGAGAGGGCCTGACGGAGTCGATCCTGACGACATCTAAAAAAATCAGTCCTTATTTTTCCAACTCTTATTTAACTGTTAACCATTCTAAAAGTATATACAGCCGCCTCCGTGGCTTAGTCTGGCTAAAGCGGCCCCCTTGTAACCGTTCCATATTGGCAAGACAGGGGCAGATCGAGGGTTCAAATCCCTCCGGGGGCTT
>LKMO01000035.1 GCA_001563905.1 Nanohaloarchaea archaeon B1-Br10_U2g19 | reverse complement strand
TTGTTCTCAGGTGCTCTAGCAACGTAGTCAGGCTCTTTCTCCTCTCTGAACTCTTTAAGGATTAAGTCTCCTCCGCGGTCACCATCCAAAAACAAGGTTACGTCTTTATCTTCAACTATTTCGAAAATCTTGTTCGGTATAGAGGTTCCTCCAATAACTAATCCGTTTTTAACACCGCTTCTTAGAAGATTTACAAGATCTGCTCTTCCTTCAACCAGTACAACTTCATTAGATGTTTCTACACCCGGACCTGCATCAAATCCTTTATATTGAGTTACTTCTGATGCTCTGGCCTGTTTTCTTATCTCTGCAGTTATCTTGTTATGTTCTGGCTTGTCTCTCTCGATTTCTTCTAAAAGCTGTTTAGCTCTTTTAACGATATAGTCTCTTTTAGAGGTTCTCTGATCAACAATTCGTTCTACTCTTATATCTGAGGTTGTTGGTCCTACACGTTCTATAGTTTCAAGAGATGCTGCTAGAAGAGATGTTTCTGTCGCATCTAAAGATGTAGGTATCTCAATTGTGGCTTCGGACTTCCCGTTTTTTTCTTTAACAGATACTTCGATCCTGCCGATTCTTCCACGTTCCTGAAGCTCTCTCAGATCAAGCTCTTCGCCTAGAAGCCCTTCAGTCTGTCCAAATATTGCTCCGACCACATCCGGCTTCTCTACAACTCCTCCAGACTCTAGTCTGGCTTTTATAAGATATTTTACAGAACTCTGTGCGACTTTACCCATTGTAATCCTCTAGTTTGCTCCGGATTTCTTCCTCCGGCAAGTTTAGTTTAAGCTTTTTTCTCCGAGACTTATGTCCCGAAACTATACCTGGTTTTTCACCCAGTATCTTCTGTAGTCTTCTAACCAGCTCTTGGTTAGCTTTACTGTTTTCAGCCTCCTGTTCAAGATAGATCTTTGGAATAGCTCCTTCCTCTATCTTAAACTCTGGAGAGCTTGGCTCGACCTTTACATAGATCTGAGTCATTAGTATTTGGCTGTCCTCTAACACATATGATCATTTCCCGTCCCTTTTGGGATCACGTATGCTGACTAAGGACAGCCAATATAATTTAATTTGACACGGGTCTTTATCCCGTAACAGTTATTTATACGCAAACCTTTTCTTTGTTACTGGAAGAAAATTCCTTCTTCAGGAACAGGTTTGAACTCTGCTTGACGTGTTTTTGTCTGTGTTGGCTCTTCTCCGTGGTACTTTCTGATATACTGGAAGTACTCGGTTGTTCTTTCTCGTGCATACTCTCCGTCTCTGTCCACCATCTCTTCTCCTATTACGTTGAAGAATCCCCATTTGAAAAACCGGTTTATAGGGCTTGCTAGAAGTCTTGGAAGAAATGTTATACCTTTATCTAGCTCATACTTTATCTCGGTATCAACAAGGTACTCTACTAGACAGAAGTCGTTTTCTCCTGAAGGCGGGCTCTTAGTATTGATTGTCGTGGTTATCTTGAGGTCTCCTCTTCCGCTTGGCAGCTTTTCTGTAACCTCCATAACAGATTTGAATCCTCCGTCATCGACGTTTTGGCTGTAAAATGTTTCTTCAGGTCTTCCTATACCCATATTCTGCTTGAAAATATACTTGTGGTCAGCATATATTCCGGGGACGTTAGGGCTTTCATACCATTCTTTTCTTTGTTGGACCTTGATCCATTGGCCGTCGAAGATATGGAAATGGTGCCAGATATTGTCTACATGCTCAAACTTATGTTCCATATCATGCGTATAGTAGTCTTTGTATGTTCCTGGGAAATGGAACCACGGATAAACTTTTCTCTTTAGGAAGCCTGGTTTCTCATCACTCATTTATTTCAGCTCCACGGCGGCTGGTACTGTGATGCACCTGAACGGTGTATAGATTTTTGTACTCCGAACTTTTCTCTCATAAGGTTGTGTATATGTAATGCGGTCTCTTCAGCCTCTTCTTCATAACGTTCTATCTCTTTAGCGTAGAACTTTTTGTACCAGATACCTGTAAGTATTTCGTAAAGCTTGGATTTCTGGAAGTTGGATCTTTCTTCGGCTTTTAAACCTGTTTTATCCCAGTTACTGGCAGGATCTTCTCTGAAATGGTCTGGAACCCAGGATATTGGCTCTCCACCAGGATAGACAGTTACTACAGTTGCGTCCACCGCAACCCTTGCCTTCATTATATTGTCCGGTCTATCAACTTTATAGAGATCTTTAGGGGCTTTAGCTTTGAAGTTTAATCTGAAACGTAGTACTGTGTGAGGGCTTTTCTCTTTGAACGCCCAGAGTCTTATACGGTCTTTAGGTTTGTTTACGCTGAACTCCATATGTCCTTCTTCTATACGGTCTATATCGAACTCGTTTACCAGCAGGTCTTTAAGATCTCTGTAGATTCGGGCAGGATCTTCTTTAACAAAGAAATGATCCTGTTTACTGAAAACAGGTTCCTCAAATTTTACCATTTTATGCCTCCACACTCTGTCTTATACGAGTAATTGTTTCATTGGTTTTTTCTTCTACTGCCGGTCGGTATCCTTGTCTTACTGAGCCGTAAATGAACTTTTCGTAAAGCGTTCTGTAAGCGTAATACCAAAGCGTCTCTCTCCTATTAGGAAACTCGTACTCTGTCACAAGCTTTCCTTTGATCTGTATTTCAACTTCATTGGAAGGTGTGACAACGATATAGATATTGAACTTTCCTTCAGTATCTTCATCGTATGCTTCTTCAGCGGTTAGCTGCGATCTTACTGTACCTGCTTCAATATCTTGGTAGTACTTTACTTCTTTTACGTGGTCGAAGTCCATTCTTCTTTCAAGCAGATCTCTTATCTCAGGATAAACAGATTCAGGATTGTCTATAGCTAGGGTTTCTCTTCTTCTAACTACTTCTTCTGTTATATCCATAATAGAAAAGTTTCCTGCTGACAGGATAAAAAGGTATGTAAAAAAGGTGTTGGAAGGTTTACTGGTTCTGTCTGCACTCTGTGCAGAGCAGTAGACCGTTGACCTCTTGTAAGTCTTCGGAGTAGTTCTCGCAGCTCTCGCATGTACCTTCTTTGTTTACAGGGCGAGGTGTTGCTTCTGCATCCATCTCCTCCTCTTCGCCTATAATCTCTGCGAATCCTGGCCATGCTCTCACAATATCCGACTGTGTTAGGATGCCTACAAGCATATCTTGCCGTACTACCGGTATTCTTGAGACATTGTTTCTTACCATCGCCATTGCCACTTCGTCTAGAACCTCATCTTCTTCAGCAACAATAAGATCTGTACTCATAATGTCTTTGACCAGTGTTTCTCTCGGATCTTTTCCTTTTGACACAACTTCGTAGACAATATCTCTACAAACTATTACGCCTACAGCTTCACCGTTCTCTACTACGACTAAGCCTCTTATTCCTTCCTCTCTCAGAAGTTTCGCGGCATCAACTACGGTTTTTTCAGTTTCAATCGCTATTACTCCGTCTGTCATAACTTCTTTTATCTCAACTTCTCGACTCATAATAACATAAACAAAGAGGTGCAGGCCTAAATAATCTTATGGTCAGCCTGTAAACTGTTTCAGTCCGGACTGTCTGTTGTCTTTACCGAAAAGACTCTGAATCATCTTGTTAAGTATCAGGATCTGTTGCCGGGTATAAGGACCGACCTCATACTCGTCTATAATATCTTTACTAGGATGCATGTACTTCTTGATAGTTCCCTCATGGATTGTTAGAAGCACTTTTCCACCACATTCAGGACATTCTGCGGTTGTCTTACCGTTCGGCGCAATAGTCTGTCTTGTCATAGGTACTCTACGGAACTTCTCGTTACAGTCAACACACCGCATCTTCTGGCTTGAGAAGCTTCTCAAGTTACCTTTAATATCCGGTATAAAGTGTTTCTTAAGCAGCAGCTCTGCGACTGCGTTCTCATCCACGCATTTCAGTTTCTCACCTATACCTAGCTGTGCAGAGGTCTTCTCACTCATCTCATCTAAAGTTACGTACTCGCTCTGTGTCGGCCCGTCTTCTACAGTTGAAGAGTCGTGTGTAAAGCCGTGGCTGTAAGGCTCATCGCTGTGAACAATATCTTCACCGATCTCAATATCTGTTTCAAGCTCCCAAGGCTTCTTGTACTCTAAAGTTTCTTCGTAAAAGCTTAGAGGATATTCATCTACTGTTTCTGTTGCCCAAGCCTCATCATCTACCTCATCTGCGTTTAGAACAGTTGATAGAATTAATGGTGCATCCATAGTTCTTGCTCCTGTCATGTCTGGAAGGAAGTCTCTTGAAAAGTTTAAGAGACCGTCCATCAGAAGTAGTATTGCGTCTTCATCTCCGTCAGCATTTCTTCTTTTTGCTGCATGCCAGTATGGATGAGCGTATATTCCTTTCGCATCTGTAAAACCTATTATTCTTCCTACAGTTCCTCCTGAGGTGTGAGGAGCCAATCCGATTACTAGAGATCCTACAAGATCCTCTTTTTCCTCTATATCATAGTAAGAATCCAGTCCGTAGAACTTTTCCAGCAGCTCATCGATAAAGTTAGCTACACGGATCATATAGTCTGATGCAGGAAGAGATTTATCGCCGTCCGGAACAACTATGTCCTGAGGCTTCAGCTCCAGTATCT
Source organism: Nanohaloarchaea archaeon B1-Br10_U2g19 (assembly GCA_001563905.1). Classification (GTDB taxonomy): domain Archaea; phylum Nanohalarchaeota; class Nanosalinia; order Nanosalinales; family Nanosalinaceae; genus B1-Br10-U2g19. The sequence continues at coordinate 587 of LKMO01000035.1, read as the reverse complement.
GATCGCTTTCTTCTAATGGTGCTCCGTTAATATCTTCTGTATAACCTATTTCTCTAAGTTTCTCTACAGAAACATTGATTTCTTCAGGTTTAAAATGCGTCATAGGTATGTCTGTAGCATCATATCGGACTGTTCCATCTTTGTTGACGTATAAATCATGTTTATGTCTTAGTAAACCTTTTTCTATAGGTTCAACGTGTTTATGTTTGCCGCTCATACCTCTAACAGATTTAAGAAGCTCTGGCATCTCCTCTACGCCTACATTCTTCTTTGCGTCATCAACCAGTTTTTCAACATCTATCTCTGTCTTCTTGTATCTTTCAAAACGCTCGTTTCCACATTTACCGCAGTTTTCCGGTTTTTCACTGTACTCTTTCCTACAGTCCGTACAGAACCAGATAGGCTCCGTAGAGTCTCCACATTCTTTACAGTAAGAGAAGTAGCTGTACTCTCCACAGCCGGTACATTTATTGTGTAGTATTCTTTCATTGACTGTTCCTTTCTGATATGACGCTGTAAGGTTTCTCATCCGTCCTCCTTCTTGTTTTCCACAAGGGAAGAGAAGCTGCGGTTTTCCTTTGATTGTT
>LKMO01000034.1 GCA_001563905.1 Nanohaloarchaea archaeon B1-Br10_U2g19 | reverse complement strand
TGTTTCGTAACCGATGTTTAGAACGATAGATCCTGCTTCGAAGGTGTTGTCTTCGCTGACTACTGTATCGTTTAGAAGTGCGGCGGAGGTTGTTGCTGCTGCAATTATGAAACCTACTGCTGCTAGTCCTGTAAGCTTGTTAGTGATTTTTATCACCTTTTAGTATTTTTGTTGTTTCTATATGTGCATGATAGGGTTGAAATAGTTTTTAGAGACATTAAAACGGTTATAAGCTGTATATTATTTAAAAAAATATATGAAACAGGCGAATATTGTTCTGTAGTCTATTAATAGAGATCAGGGTAAAAAGATAGCTCTACTTACGAACAAAGCCCTGTCCGGGATTTGAACCCGGGACCTATCCCTTACGAGGGGATCGCTCTAGCCAGACTGAGCCAACAAGGCAAGCTAAATACTTTTTTGTTGTTAAACTGATTTAAACAGGTTGAACGCTAATTACTACTGTAAAAAGGTGTTTTTTGAGCAATGGAAGAAAAAGTAGGAGAACTGGCAGGTTATGTATGGCGTTATCTTGAAGAAGTAGGAGAAGCATCTCCGTCACAGATAACAAAAGATGTTGATGCCGCACAAACCAAAGTATACATGGCTATAGGCTGGCTAGCTAGAGAAGATAAAATAACTTTCAACACAGAAGGAAGAGGATCAAAAGTAAGGCTGAAATAAGATGAGCTTGAGGAAAGGAGCAGAAACAGTAATACTGCAGTGTCTGAACATATCTAAGAATGAAGAGGTAGTTATACTTGACGACGGTAACGATGAGGAGCTGCTAAAAGCATTAACACAGGTCTTAAACCAGCATGGTTCAAACTTCCGTATAATAGAGTACGAAGAGCCTGAGAACCACGGTGAAGAACCGCCTAAAGAAGTTGCCGAAGAGATGAAAGACTGTGATGTTTTTATCGCTCCAACAAAAAAATCGTTATCCCATACTAAAGCCCGTGTAGAAGCATGTGAAGCCGGAGTTAGAGGAGCAACACTGCCAGGAATAACAAAAGAGATCTGGAACACAAGTCTACAAGCAGATTACAGAGAGGTAGAAAGGCTATCCAATAAAGTATACAAACTACTCTCTGATACCGATAAAGTGAAGGTCAAAACGCCGTCAGGAACAGATCTATCCTTCGAGATCAACATCAACTACTTCCACAAAGACACCGGAATAATACATAACTCAGGAGAGTTCGGAAACCTTCCTGCGGGAGAAGCCGACGGAGCACCTGTAAAAATGAACGGAACACTTGTAGTAGACCACTTACCTTTCGCTGAGAACTCTGAGAGAATGAAAATTAAAATAGAGGATAATAAGGTTAAAGAAATAGAAGGAAAAGAAGACTCTGAGCTTTCTAAAAAGTTTGAGTCGGTAGAAGGCGCTAAAAATATTGCGGAGTTCGGTTTTGGAACAAATCCGGAGGCAGAGCTGATAGGGAACATTCTACAAGATGAGAAGGTATTAGGAACAGTTCATATAGCGTTCGGAGATAATACCTCCTATGTACCTAAGAATGACGACAAGAGAGTGTCGGCAGATATTCACTGGGACACCGTATGTAAGAACCCTACAGTCTGGTTTGATGATACCAAGATCTTAGATAACGGTAAACCGGTTTTTACCGGTTAGACTGGAAGACACCTGTATTATTTAAATATAGGTGATGTTATTTGGGTTTAGATGGCAGCAAATCTTCACTCTGTTTTTAGAAGCAGAAGTTCTCAGCTAGTTTCAATGCTGCCTAAAGCAATTATTAACGTACTGAATATCTTTGGGACCAAGTTTAAGTGGAAATAAGTAAGGTCCCAGAGCCACAAAGTGTTTCTCGTGTATCGAGGTTTTTTGTATGGTTCTGGAGCAGCTAACTAACGGCGCTTCACGGCATACACAAGTCTTCGATGAAGATACAAGAAGACTGACATTCCTGCTCTGTTTACCGTTAGTAGATGGTGTTTTCGCGATGCTTTTGGTTACAGGCGCTGTAAAAACATTTTCAAGCATGGTTGCTGTAGCTTTAACAGTTTTTGCAGGTGCTGGAGCGTTAGCGGTTCTTTATTCTGCTACAGAGACAAGAAGAGAAGCCTTGTCGATGGTGAGAACGGTTTCGCCTATAGTTGTTTTAGGGGCTTTGGCTGTTGCATTAGTGGCTCCTGTATTCGAACAGATGTTTTATATTGAGAGATTAAGCTATGCCGCAGGGCTTGTGCTGATAGTTATAGCTGCGCAGATGGCAGAGATTCCTTATTCTGAGAAGTTCTCAACTCCGGGAATCATAGTTACAGGAATGGTTCTGTCGGTTCAGAATCTCGGTGCTTTCACTTTAAGTCTCCAGTATGTTTTACCGGCTTTAACAACTGTTTTAGTAGCTTTGATGGCTTTATCTGCTGCAGCGTTTGTTGACCGATCAAGAATGAATCTTGATTATATTCAGAAAGGAGGAGCACTGGTCTTAGGTATAATAGCACTATCGCTTTTTGGTTTAAACGTTCCAAAAGGCTTAGGTTTAGCTGTTTTCGGGCTTTCTCTGATAGCTTCTCTTAACTAGGTTTCAGAAATGGTACGACTCTACATGTATATCTGAGTTTTCGCCAAGTTTTTCGGCTAGTTTGAGCATTATTCTTTCTCTTGTAGGACGTAGAACCATTACCAGCCCTAGGAAATCAGTGACTAATCCGGGGCTTAGAAGCATTATACCGCCTATAACTAGTAAGACTAGTTCCAAGAGATTTCTTGATATCTCTTTACCGGTAACGGAAGTATGAAGTTTCTGAAAAACGTTCCTTCCTTCTCTACGTATTATCTCTGCGCCTATAACACCGGTTACAAGCACTATTAGCAGTGTCTGAAGAAAACCTATCATGCTTGTCAGCTGTATAAGCACGTACAGGTCTATGAAAGGTAGAGTAAGTAACAGTATCAGTAGATACTTGAACATTGTATTAACAGGTTTGCGTAGTTATCGTTTAAAGAATGCGTCAACCAAGTCTTACATATTATGGAAGAACTCCTTAAAGAACTGGTAGAGACTCCAGGAGTCTCAGGAAATGAAGCCGAAATCCGAGAACTAATTGAAGAAAAAGTTGAAGACTATGCAGACAGTGTTGAAACCGATAAAATGGGTAACCTGATTGCAAGAAAAGGATCTGGCGATAAAACGTTGATGATTGCAGCACATATGGATCAAATAGGTCTCTCTGTCCGCAGAGTAACTGAAGAAGGATTCATTAAGGTTTCAAAAGTAGGAGGAATGTTTGAAACAGGAGTTATAAACCAGAGATTCAGGATACACAGCTCTGAAGGCGGAGAGATAACAGGTGTTGCCTCAGCGAAACCACCACACTTAATGAGCAAAGAAGATAATATTAGAGAAGTACCTAAGATGAAGGAACTGTTCCTAGATATAGGTGCTGAAGATGAAGAAGACGTTGAAGACGCAGGAATAAGGGTAGGAGACTATGTATCATATGAAAGAAGTTTAGGAAAACTAAAGAACGACTATGTTACGGCTCCGGCCTTTGATAACCGTGTAGGCTGTGCAGTAGGTATTAAAATCTTAGAAAGATTTAACGAGGACTATGAACTGGTTGTAGTGTTCTCAGTACAGGAAGAGGTAGGTTTGAAAGGAGCTAAAACCTCTGCTTTCAATGTTAACCCGGATGTAGCGCTAGCTGTAGACACAGGACTTGCAGGAGATGTTCCTGGCATAACGCCTGATGAATCTACAGATGCAACAGGTGACGGTGTAGGAATTGATATGGTGCAGTCCGGTGGCCGTGGACTAATCTCTCCGGAAAATATCAGGAGCTGGCTGATAGATACAGCTGAAGAGAATGAGCACAACTACTTCCGATCCTTGTATGATGGTGGGGCAACGGATGCAGCATCTATACAGCTACAGAGGGATGGATTCCCTACAGGATCTATCAGTATTCCTACAAGACATATCCACTCACCTACAGAAGTTGTCAAGCTTTCGGATATTGAAGATACTGTCGACTTCCTAGAAGATGCGTTCTCCAGTATGGAGGACTACTTCTAAAACCTCTTTTTTTATCTTATTTCTTCTGCGATGATCTGTAGATCGCCTTCATAGATATCAACATGGCCTTGTACAGTAACTAAATCGTCCGAGTCTATCCAGGTTTCTGAATCAAACTCTACTACGGATATCTGGTCTCCATTATCATTTAGCTCTAAAAATAGATGTCCTTGAGCTGTATTGAAGTTTTCTACGTTTCCTTCAAGCTCGACATGTTCTCCTGTCATTGACTCGTCTATATCTCCTAAGTTGTAGCTTTCTGGCGAAATAACCGTCTCTACGGCGAACATAGTTGCAAGCCCTATAAATGATAAGACTACCGAGATTCTGTAGACATCTTTCTTTTTCATAACTCTTTCCTGTAGAGCTCTCTGTAGCGGGAGCCGTTTGAACCGGTTTTGCTTTGGAATAGTTTGACGTTGTTGACTTTGAAGCTTCCAAACGAGTGGCTTTGGTACTCTCTCAACATCCTCTGGACTTTTCTTTTCTCCTCTTTACTCATTCTGTTGACTCTTAGAAAAGTTATATGAGGTTTGAACTCGTGGCTGTTATCAGAGTTTACGGTATGGCTACATACCTGTTTGTATAGTCTTGTAAACTTGTTTTCTTCAACTCCGGCCCAGACAACCCGGATATAATCTTGGGAAGGAAATACGTTAACACCTTTAACCTCTGTTTCGAAAGGCTCTACGTTGATGTTTTCGACTGCCTGTCTAACTTTTCCAAGCTCTTCTTCGTTCAGATCTTCGAAAAACTGGAACGTGATATGCATCTTCTCTCTTCGAACAGGTTTGAACCCGAGATTCATCGTTTTACGTACTTCTTTTATACGTCTCAGAATATCAGGGTCCTCAATATCTACTGCGGAGAATACTCGAGCCATACAACTTTTTAACTTTCGTACCCCTATAAACATATTATCGGTGTAAATAAACAATGTCTGATAGACCACGCGGAACACAGCTAGTAGGTAAGACGATAGTATCAGAGGAACATGGTAAGAAGTATGGAGAGGTAGAAGATGTTTCTTTCGTTTCAGATACTGGAGAGCTTATGAATCTCTTAATAAACAATACTACAGAACACATTGATGATGTGAAGTTACAAGAGGATAGGAGAGGTAGAAATATTGTTCCGTTCTC
>LKMO01000033.1 GCA_001563905.1 Nanohaloarchaea archaeon B1-Br10_U2g19 | reverse complement strand
TATTTTCAAAGTCTTCAGAGCTCACAGTTTATCAAGTTCTGTCTTAGTAATTAAGATTTAGATTTCTAATGGATCTCTAAACTTCTCTTCAGGCTTTCTTAGATCTCAAAAATCCGGCGGTACAACTGTTGGAGGCAGTATTTCATTAGAAATCTCGAAACCTAGAGACCGTAAAGTATCTTCTAACTCTTCTACTTCCTGATCGCTGTAATCAAAGTATGCTTCTTCTCCTTCATCGTTGAAACCGTTTTTAAACTGATAGTTTGGTTCCTCAGGCCCTAGTTTCAAGTCGTGACTGTACTGAGAAATTAATGCTTCGCTTTTTCGTGGATACAGATTAACTTGTAGTACTCCTTCTTCAGAAGGAAATATGTCTAGGCCTGTCCGGGAGATACTGTTGATATATTCGTGTATTTCGTTATGACGTTCTTTGAGCCGTCTTAAACCAAATTTTTTGGAGTATAGTATATCCGATTCATCTAGTTCATTGCTTAAAGTATTCACAAGCTGTTCAAAGTCTTTATTCGGTGTTAAGGAAGCTTCAACACCTTCACACTGGTAAGAAGGTACTTCTCCAATATTTCGAGACAGTCTGTACTGGTCTTCTGCCTTGTTTCTGTATCTGAAGACTAATGCGTAACTTTCTTGGGATGAGTCGAGTAATTCTTCTCCGGTTTCTCCGAACAGTTTCATTGTTGGATCTCTTACATCCAAGGTGTTCAGAGAATCTTTCAGGTATACTGCGTCAGGCTCATACCCTAACCTGTTTTTATCTTCTTCTCCAGGAAAAGGCTCTCCATTATAATGTAGAGAGAAACGGGGTTTTAGTTCCCGTGCCGACATTTTTTAGTCCTCTTCAATTCTTGGTGCAAGTACAAAGCTTAGTCTTGCTTGTTCTGGAACTGTGAAATTGAGTCTCATTGGGAAGTCTTCTCCTAGTTTGAGCTCTACATTGCTGCTCAGTTTCTTGGCCCCCGTCATACTGTTGAGGTAGTCAAGGCTGAACATTGATTTGGCTTCTTCTCCTGATAGCTCCATTACTCCTGGAGAGTCTCCGCTGATTGTGAAGTCTACGTTGCTTTGATCTCCTTCTGAAGCGATCTTTATCTGGGATGAGTCTGCAGATACTGTTACTGAGTCTCCTACAACCATCGCGTCTTTAATCGCGTTTTCTAGTACTGATGTTTCTAGTTCTGCAGTTACTGAGAAGTCAAGCTGGTCTGTTGAAGGGATGTCGTCTTCTGAAAGGTTTAGTATTGGTAGTGAGAAGTTTCTTGTCGAGGAGTTCTCCATTTTGATGTAGAACTTTGATTCATCTTCTTTGACTTCGAAAGTTATTGTATCATCACTGTTTGCTCTTCTAAGGATTGAGTAGAAGTTTTCTAGGTTTAGTCCTACCTTGCTTTCTTCATCGAGTTCGTAGTCTTCGAAGACGTCTTTCTCTATCTTGAAGTCTACTAATGCAACCATTGCTGGGTCTGCGGCTATTAGTTTTACTCCGTCTTCTGTTAGTTGGAACAGACCTTCACTTATGAGGTCTGATACTGTTTTCATTGAGTCCTGTATAAGTCCTACTTCTTCTAATTCTGCTTTGAACACTCCTCTTTACACCTTGTGTTATTCACTAGTATTAACAATTTTTTTAACTCTGTCGTAGAGTTCAGCTTCTTCATCATCGAGCTCATGTACTGCTTCTGCCTGCATTTCAAAGCTTTCCGGGGTCGGTAGAATCCTTCCAAGAACTCTTATACGCTGGTTTTCTTCTATATCTTCCATCTCTTCTTCCTGTACAAATACTTCTACAGAGCCTGTTCCATCATCAATAGTAACGGATTCATCTTCCATCGAGATCACTGTCCCGACTACTCTAGCTCTTATATCTGTTTGAGACTCTATATCTTCAATATTTTTCGGCGTTGCAGCCGCCCTCCTTTGTTGTTCAGCCATGTTTTCAATGGTTCTATCCAAATGTTTTAACTGTACCGGCACCCCGTTTATCTAACAAACATGGATTTAAATGAACAGCTCTCCCTGGGAAGGACTCTAATGGCTTTCGGAGCCGTATGGATACTAGCAGGCTTCAGCGTTGGAACCATTTTCTGGGATCACAGCACAGGTCTAGGACTAGCTCTGGGAGGTATTCTACCGTTGTTTCTGGGTATAGGCATATTTAGACGCAGTAAGAGAAAGGCTTCAAATACGGACGAAGACTAATTCTTTTACATGGATCTTCTTGGAAAACAGGGAGAAGAAGCAGTAGAACGTATTGAAATGCTGGAGAGCCGGCTTGAGGATACAGAGTCGCATCTGAAAGCTGTCGACTCAGCGCTACAAGATTTTACTGACAACTACCAAAAACTGGTTTTTGACGAGTTAGAGTTTCAGAAAGATGAAGTTTCTAAAATAGAGTCTTTAACACGTAGAATCCCTGAACTTGAAAGCAAAATTTCCAAGACAGAATCAAAGATTAAAGAGCTTGAAAAAGAGGAACGAAAAGAAAAAGAAGTACCTGAAGATCTCGAGAGAAAGCTTTCAGACATAAAAAACGAGGTAAAGAAGAGCAGGAAGCTTATGACAGGTTTCAGAAAACGGTTAGATAGTTTTGAGAAACATATCGATGATCTGGAGTCGGAGTTTCTTATTGAGATAAACAACCGAGAGTTTGATTTTGAGAAAAAACTGGATAAACGAGAGTATGAGTCTAGAGAGGAAAAGCTTGAGAAAGAGATAAGACGTCTAAGATCTGCAGTAATCACTCTAGCAGATCAAGTAGATGGAAAAGATAAGATAGAGTTAGAGTAGAGTTTTAGTCGTACTCTTTGTGGACATTCCCACAGTTAACACATTCGTAGAACCTTGTTGCAGGCTCATCTGAGGAACGAGTCTGCTCCATCCACCATTCATGTTCTTTTTCATCCTTTGAGTCGTCAGAACATTTAGGACATTCCTTCATGGTTGTTGGACGTGTTGTTTCTTGATCATCCTCTGAAGAAACGTTTAAACGGTCCATTGGATCCTCTTCTTTTTCTTCTGTTATTTTTATCTCGCTGCCTTCAGCATCTTCTACGTGTCCGCAGTTTCTGCATTTCATTACAGATTCTCCGTTTTGTTTCTCGGAGACTAACATTCCTCCGCATTCATCACAGAACTTCATACTTGAGGTGGTTTACAAGAGTAGCTTTAAATAATATAGGTCTAGTTTTGAGCTACACATCTTTCTGTGGAGTCAAAGGTTAGAGGCTGGTTGTCTGGGCTGCCGTAACCGGTGATATCTATAGCCAGTATCTTCAGAAGACCTACTCTAGGTATTTTGAAAGCTGCTTTTCCATGTATCTGGTCTTGTTCTATTCTTCGTTCGAACTCTTGTTGTGCTTCGGTGTTGTCTCCTTTAGCGCCTACGTAGTCGTCACCTTTCTCTATAACTCTATGTATTATGGGTATAGTGCTGAATTCGTCTTCTACATCAAAAACTATTATGTCTCCTTCCTCTATGTTGTCTATTTCTGCTCCTCTAACAACTATTATATCTCCTACATCTAGTTCCGGATACATTGAACATGAAACCACTGTTACAACAGGTTTATCAGTATCTAATACTGTTCCTGTCGTTTCTAGTGTTCCAAATGCCAGTATTAGAGCTATTGCGAAGAAATAGAACTCTTGGAAACCTCTGCTATCTTTTATCTCTTTTAGTTCGTGTCTAACATCCATTGAATTGGTCTCCTATACGTATAGTCTAAGATTAAGAACTTCTTGAAACTTACACATTCTTGGTTAGAAGTAGTTCCTAATCTCCGTATCTATTTTTCAGTATCTTCTCAATAAAAAAGATATTACTTATGGAAAATAGAGTGTGAGAGAATATCTCTTACAGCTCTGACTCCAGTTCATCCAACCATTCTCTAGCTTGTTCAACAGCTTCCTGTAGTACTTCTTCAGGATTGTCTGACTCGATTATAAGGTTGGATTCGTCTCCTAAGGGGTGGCCTTTGTCGTATGCTGCCTCTCCATCTGTCTCCCAGACTGCTTTTCTAACTAAGTTACCTAGAGTATGGTTTTGACCCATATCAACTATCATTCTACCGTCTTTCTCGACTGTTTGAAGCTTCATTTTCAATCATCCTTTTTTGTTATTATAACATCGACTTCGGTCTCACGGCCTTCTTCAGTATGAAAACCGTAAGTTGGCGGAAGTGAAACTTTATACTCCTCCAAAGCCGTTATTATATGGTTCGAGTTCTCTACAAAATCTTTTATAACTTCTCTGGCTCCAGGATGTGAAACTGTGTAAACCGCGTCTGAAACCTCTACCGCTTTCCTGATAAAGTCTATACCTATATCACTGTGGACAGAGAACGGAGGATTCATTAGAACTGTGTCAAACTCTTCTTCAATATCTGAAACATCAGTCTCAACAAACTCTATATACTCGGTCATTCCAAGGTTTTCAGCGTTTTCTTCAGCTAAATCTAAGGCATCAAGGTCTTTATCAAAAGCTTTTACATCCGCTCCAAGCAAGGCTGCTCCTATAGCAAATATTCCTGTACCCGTACCTATATCCGCGACTTTTTTACCTTCCAAATCCTGGTTTAGATTGGCTGTATGAAGTATGTCTGCCGCCATCTGCGCCGGAGTTAAGTACTGTTCTAACGATATCTTAGGGTTCTCAAAGCCTTCTACCTTCGAGAGCTCTCTTACAAGTCTTGCCTTCACCTTTTTTGAGATACCAGATTACTGATAAAAGAGTTTGTGTTCACCTTATACCGCATGCCAGATGTGAAAAAAGAGGTTGAAGACCTTAAAGAACTTCCTAAAGAGGAACTAATCGGTATAATTGAAGAGCTTAAAGAAACCAAAGAAAGTGGAGAAGTAGTTTTCTTTGAACCTCAGAGAGAGATAGTTTTAGCATCTCCTGACGAAGAAACACTGAACGAAATGTCGGAGATAGCACATCTAGACACCTCATCTGGCGACCATTACAAGTTCAAAGTCAAAGAGATGGATATCTGGAACTCCGATCTCTCACTCGAAGAGATGAAGGAAAAATATACTCGGATTGTAGGCAGCTACCCCAATTTCATGAACTGGCTGGAAAGAACCTACCAGAAACAAGAAGTATTCTCTATCGAACATAAAGGAACCTACCATACCTTAGAATCAACAGATACTGAAAGAATGGAGTGGGCAAGAAGC
>LKMO01000032.1 GCA_001563905.1 Nanohaloarchaea archaeon B1-Br10_U2g19 | reverse complement strand
GCCTTTCACCAAATACCCAGACAGACCCTGTTGGACCCGAGACACTGGTGCCTCCGCCAGTCTCATCATCTCCACTATCCGCAGGTATCCTATACTCGGTACCATCAAAAGCCCAAAGAAAACTATCATCCTCAATCCATACCGATCCATCCGGCGCATCTGTAGAACCTGTTTCAACATAAGGCGCCCAAACAGACTCAGAAAAAAGAGACATACCTGCAAAGTTTACAGCCAGAAAGACTACAAGATAAACCATTAAAGCATTCTCCCCAAGCTTTCCTTCCAGCAGGTTTGTAACTTTATTCTTACTCACTTTTCCTTATCACCATGCATCTTCGCCTACAGGAACCTGGAAACCGTCCTCCACATTTATCCTACTAACATCCTCAATATCATTACCATCCATGTTCACATCATCAGTGAAACGTGCATCTCCTCTTACATCCAAAGTTTCTTGCTTAAGAACTCTATCAACACCCTCATAACTTATCTCTCCATTCCAGTCAACATCATCAGACGTTAAAACATTAGTAAAAACCTCATCCTGATTCACTCCAGGCGTATCCATTAGCTGACCTGTGAAATAAGTACCCGAATCCCAGAACCGATTTCCTTCATAGTAAAGAGCTAAGTACTCTGTGCCGTCATAATCTACTCGCGCCATACCCCATTCAAAAGGCCCTCCTCTACCACCAACATTATAATTAATATAGGCTTTGTATCTGTCCTCCGGACCATCACTACTTGAAGAGAACCCGAAATCGATAAGTCGGATATCGTCATGACCGGATGTTCTCTCACCGAATATATTTCCTCCTGTGTTTAGACTACGGGAACCCCACTCACCCAATAACCAAAACCATCTATCAACCTCATCCGTACTAGAATCTAATCTTCTATTGATTACTAAGTCACTGCTTCTCAACTCATCTACATCCTCGATATTCTCTCCTGTCATATCCAGTGTTCCTGTCATTGTGTCTCCATCACGATCAACATAGTCTCCTGAAACCTCGTCAGAAACATCAACACAGTCATAACTGCCATCATCATTTACTCCTACAACTATTTCACCACTTGAACAGGAGCTTTCAAAGAAACTAAGAATACTGTTACCATTCATAGCTAAGTCACCTTCAATACTTACACTGTCTCCCTGAGGGAAAATCGACTCAATATTAGTTAGATCCGTGGAGAAAGTTAATCCTACAAATGTTATAATTATTGAAGCCAAGAAAATAGTCTTGTAGGTATCTGACTTATTCATATACTATTTCCTCCGAGAAAATCCTTACTATCGTCTATAAAACAGAGGCTACAGTACAGCATACTAATATAGTATCCAATCTTTCTTAAATAAGTTTTACAGAGCGTTTTCCAGATTCCAAACCTCTACGAAACAGAAACTTGTTTTCTACCACGCATCTTCCCCTACAGGAACCTGAAAACTATCACTGAACTCTCCCTCGCTAGCAGAAATCTGATCAATATTCTCGATACTATTACCGTTCATATCTAGATTATCTCTAAATCTTACATCCCCATCTACATCTAACTTGTACGATGGAGAGTTAGTTCCAATACCTATCCTGTTAGTGGAGCTTCCATCAGACCTTGCTGTTAGTACTTCTTCTGCACTTTCCTCTCCCTCATTGTTTGCTAACCATATTCCAAACGAAGGATCTCCTCCGTTATTATCGTTTCTATAACCTCCGATAAATGCCCCATAATTAGATGATGTAGATGTACGCCAGTACATAGCTCCCGGCGCCTCAACATTGTCATCGTCATTACTGTAAACTGTCTGCATCTCCATATATCTTCTGATATCGCCTTCTTCACCTTGTACCGGTAACTCAATAGAACTATCTCCATCGCTGTCAATTACCAGATCTCCTGTCATTGAGTCTCCACTACGGGCAACGTAGTCTCCAGAAACTTCATCCGAAACATCAACGCATTGGTAGCTACCATCGTCATTGACAGCTACCATTACTTCGCCGCTGGAGCATCCGCTGCTGAAGAAGCTGTGAATATTATTGTTATTCATATCTAGGTTTCCTTCAATATTTACACTATCTCCCTGAGGAAAAATCGACTCAATATTAGTTAACTCAGTAGAAACACCTATACCTATAAGTGATACGGCGAAAAAGGCTATGAGAATGGTTTTGTATCTGAAGTTCTTCATACTCAAAACTACCTGTCTCTATAGAAAACTGGAACCGTTTTTTGAAGGATTTTCCGGTTTTTAGAGCTCATACATTGCTATTACGTTAACTTTTTTAAATAAGTTTATAGCTGAGCTCTTTCAAAGTTGCAAAACCCTCTACATGACGCGTAACTCTCTAAAACCGTTTAGTAAGACTCTAATCTAAAAGCTTCTGAATATCTCTTCTAATTTATCTTTATAGAAGATTACAAAACTCAGTAAAAGTAAAGCTACTATCATCAACTGCGTGTAGATAAGTGTCTCTCTGTTCTCAGGAACCTCTGTAGCATAGAACAGGTCGTTCTCTTTCAAGTATGTGATATGTACATCTCCATTATAATCTATAGCCAGGTCGTTATATGACCCTGCAGTAGGATCTTCTGATATAGCTTTTTTACTCCATTCCTCTCCATCTTCGCTTTCTGCATAGAACAATCCCTCATTCCTTACATTGTAGAGTAAATGGTAGTCTTCCTCTATCTCTAAAGCAAGTCTTGAGAACCGGGATTCAGAGAAACTCTTAGTCTCGCCGTCTTGCTTGAAGGTTACTTCCCAAGACTCGGTATCCATGTACGCTATAGCCGGCTCACATCCATCAGCTGCTACAGCTACATCCGTATCTGTTTCCACATCTAAGTCTTCCATACTCCATTCACCATCATATCTTCCTAGATAAACATTGTCTTCTCCTTTCTCTCTAACAGCTACGAAAGCTTCTTCACCGCAGGTCGCTGTATCTGCAAACCAGCCTATATCCTCCTCCAGTTCCTCTATACTCCATTCATTGTTTGTTTTTTCTGCTTTCAGGAATCTGTCGCCTTGAGCTGCATGGTAGAATATCAAAGGATTGCCGTTCAGAAATGTTAGAGACGTGTAAAGCCCTACATTAGGACCGTTTGTCTGAACACTATCAACTGTTTCTGTACTCCATTCTCCTTCACCGTCTCTATCAGTGAAGTATACTGCAGACTCACCTACATTTCCATCTTGATATGCAAGTACCGTTTCTTCCTCAAATTCTTTTGCTGATAGGAAGCTACCTGAACCATCTTCTTCATCTACAGTCTCTGTTCTCCATCCTATAGATAACAGGTTCTCCATTATTCCTTGTGATTTGGATGTAGATTTTACTACCCCCTCACGTGACTCCAAGTAAAAGATTTCAACATCATCCGGAGCTGTGACCTGTACAAATCTTTCTGAAACATTTTCCTGTATAAGCTCTGTCTGCCACTGTTTATCACCTTCATCAGCTAGAAAAGTTAGTGCTAAGCTGGTTAAGAGAAATACTGTTGTAACTAAAAACAGTTTTTCCCGGCTTATTTTAGGAGAGTGTGATAACCATTTCGATCGTTCCGTCACTGCTGATTGATTCACCTGCTTTACCGATTATGGATCCATGACATTCTACTGGTTTTTCACATTTCATTGCTTTACCTGGCTCACTACTAGTTGTAAGTAAGTCTCCAGGCTGTATCTCACCGTTCTCTACTGTAACTTTGACTGGTGCTGTACCAGACAGTGCTAGTTCTACACCGTCTCTATCTTTAGCCATTACCATTGCAGGATCTGTTGATACCACTCCTGCAGCTCCTGTATCTTTAGCTTCTTCAGATCTTCTAACCGTGAGATTTTCGTCTAGAACCACTACTTCTCCTGTTCCCAGTTCGTCTTCTTGGTTGTCGCTTACTTCCATTATCTCTGCTAGGTCTGCTCCTGCACCAATAAAGTCTCCATCAATCGAGAGATCTCCTTCAATATAAGCAGAGTTGTCTGTAGCAGGTAAAGGACCATCATCCGGTGAATCCGAAACTAAAAGCTCGTCTGTATGTGTTAAACCTGCTCTTGTAATATCATTACCATCCATATCTAAATCATCATCTGAAGCACCGAGATCTGATACTTCTACATCACTCTGGTCAATATCCAAGTCGCTCCAGTCACTGCCGGTTATATCACCAGAAACATCTAAGTTTCCTGAAGGTACCGTTACATCGCCACTATCCTCGATTTCAAAAATTGTGTCGTCTTCTTCATAGAAGGTTGCTCCTCCTGCATCATGCCAAATCTGGTTAACATGTCTACTGCCTGAAGAACTCCGGAATCTTGTTCTCATAGCTACATCGTTTTCGTCTACCACTCTGCCTTGATCGTCTTCAAACTCTCCTTGCTGTAGGGCTGCATACTCATCGTTCTCAAGAACTAATCCTGACGTAGTGGATCCCATATCCTGATCAATTGTTAGAGAACCTGTCATAGTATCTCCATCTCGGTTAACGTAGTCGTCTGCAACATCGTCTGAGACATCCATGCAGTCGAAACTGCCGTCGTTATTAACATCAATAAGTGCTTCTCCTGTCGGGCATGCACTGTCGAAAAACTCTGCTAATTCGTTTATGTTTTGAATATCCTGGTTATTCATATCCAGATCTGTGTCAGCTGCTCCAACATCACTTAAGTCCACATCACTCTGCGTTATAGCTAAGTTAGTCCAGGAAATATCGTAACTGTCTGTTTCATCAAGTTCTATACTCGTAACCGCACTACTGCTTATTTCGCTCGATCCTACAGCTCCTGAAGATATCTGATCAGAATCAACAATATCATCACCCGAAAGATCTCCGATATCTATTATATTGTTTCCTCTCATATCTAGAGTTCCTTCCATTGCATCACCATCGACGGTTAGATAATGTCCATCTACATCGCTTTGATCAAGCTCATCCAGTGTAACACTATCTTCTGCTATCTCTGAAGATCTTACAGCTGAAGAGGCTATCTGGGCAGCATTTACAATGCTTGAACCTTCAAGATTACCGATATCTATTATGTCGTTCCCTGTCATGTCGAGTGTTCCTGTCATCGAATCCCCATCACGACTAACGTAGTCGTCAGAAACATCGTCACTTACGTCCGTACATAAGATGCTACCATCGTCATCAACGTCAACTACTGCTTCTCCTGCAGGGCAGGCGGAATCGAAAAACTCTGCTAACTCATT
>LKMO01000031.1 GCA_001563905.1 Nanohaloarchaea archaeon B1-Br10_U2g19 | reverse complement strand
AATCCGAATCTGAATCCTCATCCACCGATTTCGAAAACATCGTGCCTTGGAAAGAAAGCTTCAACCAAGACGAGCTTGCCGTCTTCCAAGAAAGGCTTGAAAACAAGTTCGACATAAACTTTGAACAACTCGACTACGAACTTAAAGGCGCATCGGAACTCGAGTTAAAACCTTTCTACACCGGGATCAACGAGACCGTTGAAATATTTGGAGAGCCTGTAACCCTGAACTTTGAAGAGACGGATATAGGCTACAGATTAGAGTACTGGAGTGAAGACTTTGAAACTCTTGGAGAGTTCTCAGACTGGATAAAACCCGGACAAGAAGAAGAGGAAGAAGTAGAGGTTATGGACGAACCCTACAAAGTCAGAGACGTTAAAGATACCGAACTAAAAACAATTATAGAAAGTCTGGAGGAGAAAACCGTTTTAACAGATCCTGTATCACGTCCTGGAAAAGGCCAGGTAAGACGTTACCCTGTCAGAACAGAGCACCTAGATCTAGGTGAAGAGGAAAGCTACACTGATAAAGCCTTCAAAGTTGTTGGAGACGGAACCTACAAAGTAGAAGGACTTGCGGAAGAAGAACCCGGAATAGGCTGTGAACTAGAAGCCGAGATCCATATAAGACCTGTGAAAAGCGAGGACGGAGTCTACAACATAGGTATCGACGCTGAACTTCCTTCACTAGGCTACCTAGTCGACCACGTAAGAAAAGTAGATACAAGCTATGAAGACACCGGAGAAGACGTTCTTGAGCCCTAGGAAAGAACTGGTTTAAAGCTTTCTTTTCTTTTGACTCTCTATGCAACATAACGGTCCTGTACTGAGAGCTGAAATCTCAGGGAAAGAACATACTTCAGAGTACGCAACCCAAAACGCTCAGGCATTTATCGAAATGGGTAAAGCCGTAGCTGATACTTACAGTATAGGTTATGATGAGTTCAGAGTTCCTACAGACAGCCACTGTTTCATAATAGAAGAGAAAGGAAGAAAAGACGACTACATACTCAAGGATTTTACCCGGGACCTAGACTACGAACTAGAAGGCGAAACCCCTTACTGGGAAGAGTCCGTAAGCCTTCTAGGCTTCGAACAAGCAGTAAGAAACGTAATAGAAGATCCTTACATGGAGTTTTACGGAGTCTCAGAGCTTCTGAACGAAGATCCGGACAGTGTTGACTCCGAAAACATCGAAGATATCTCAACCCGTTACAGCGATGCATCAATGCCTTTAGCCACAGAAGACAAAGAGGTTAACACCTGGTTCTCAGGCGCTCCGAACTCAGGAATTCCTTTAGAAGCCTCATTACTTGATAAGACCGGTGCAGGATTAAAATCGGTGGTCTCAACAGACTCTATGACAGATATACTAGTAGATAGAAACCAGTCAGGCGAAGAGTCTTACGCAGAACTATGTTTAATAGAAGGCTGGGAGTATGAAAACGGTTTAGATCCTTTAGATGAAACTACTTTAGAACAGATAGCAGACCGTGTCTCAGGCTTCGAAGTTGAGTATTTAGAGCCTAACAGAAACAGTTTGACAGGATATCCTACCAAGTAAATAGTAGTGATCAGTAAAGCAAACATATAAGTACTTTACAGAGAAGCCGAGATCCTAAGATTAAAACGTACTTATCTCACCTCTCAAACATTTCTCAGTAACCTCCTGAATACTCTCTAACTTTCTATCAACAATCTCTTCCACAGTTTTTCTATCTGTCCCAGTTTCAACTTCAACACTTTGAGGCTCATCCAAAGGCTTACCAATCTGTGACAAAAGTTTGACCTGAGCAAAACTACCGGTCTCCTCATAAATAGTCTCAGCTATATCCTGGGCTAACAAGTTGTAGATCTTTCCAATATGTATAACCGGGTTCTTACCTGAAGCAGCCTCCAAACTCATAGATCTATACGGAGTAATTAAGCCGTTTACACGGTTTCCTCTACCAACACTTCCATCATCACCCATCTCCGCAGAAGTACCTGTAACAGTAAGATAGATACTGTCCTCATCTTCTTTATCGGCCGTATTGACATGTACTTCGGGTTCAAGAGAAGAAATATTTCTGATTATACTTTCAGTCTTCTCTTTGATTTTTTCTTTAGTTTCAAAATAGTGTTCTAGGCTTGCGATTCTACTTGAGATTGTTGCAGCCGCCACAGTAACCTGAAGTTTACCGTCTTTTCTTAACCCCATTACCTTGATATCCTCTCCGACCTCACTAATTTCCTCTCTCAAAGTTTCTTCAACTTTCTTCACACATTTTTCTGTCGGAGTTAAAGGCGCATGACCAACACCAAAACTAGTATCGTTAGACTTCGGAACCTCCTGAGAAAACACTGTTTTCAAATCAGTAGAAGTCTCTCCTATCCTGGACTCGAACTCAAAATGCTCAGAACTTAACTTGTCGAAGTTACTGTCGATATAGTTTTTCGCAGCATCCAGTGCTATCTGGTCGACAGGAATCTTTTCTTCTTGAAACTCTTTCGTAGCCCTACCAGTCAACAGAACATAGATTGGTTCGATCAACTCTCCACCCTCAACTCTTGGTTCGGAGCTTCCGGCAACCAGCTGAACTTCGTCAGTGTTATGATGCAAAACTTTTCCAAAACGTTCCTTGTACTCTTTCGACAATGCTCTTGAGACAGACTCTGCTAAACCGTCGCAGATAGAGTCCGGATGTCCTAAACCTTTTCTCTCCACTAGTTCGATATTTGAGTTCTGTAAAGAATCTCCTGAGATATCTTCTATGTTCAGTTTCATTTTTTACGCCTCTACGTTTCTCCATTCTTCTTTTGCGTTTTCGATCTTTTTCTCTCGGTGTTTCTGTCTTTTCTCTCTTTCTTTCTGAAGCCTCTGCTTCTTTTCTTCTTTCTCTTTCTGTAGTTTTTCGAACTCTTCTGGCCGGAGTTCTCTGTAAATCTTCTTGTAATCCTCTTCATGGTTGTTCTTTACTTTGTCGTAGAGCAGTCCTCCAGGATATCCAAGATTTATCTCTCCAGTAATCTGTCTCTCCAAGAAGATGAGTTTGTTGATCTCTTTTCTTTCTTCTAGGTTATCGAAGTTGTAGTTTTGGATTTTGTTTTTGATATGTTCGGATTTTACTTTGGTGTATGGTTTATCAGGCGTTGTGAATTCTGTCATGGTAATAACTAATTAGTTTGCGATTAATGTAAGTTTTAAGAAAATTATTTGCGTATAATGAAAACAATATATGATTCCGGCCGAAGAACTCTCCAAAGCTCTCAAAAAGAAGAGACTCAAAATAGGGAAAAACCAGAAAGACATCTCCATCCTGTGCGACCTAAGTACAACACAAATCAGTAGAATCGAAAACAACCAAACCAACTACAGCCACAAAAACGCCTACCAGCTCTGGGAAACCCTCAAAGAACTAGAAGAAGACTACGAAACCGCAGAAGACGTAATGATAGAAAACATAGTCTGGGCATCACCAAAAGACACAGTACTCGAAGTCAAAAAGGTAATGAGAGAAAACGACTACTCACAACTACCAGTAAAAAAAGACGGAGAACACATAGGAAGAATAGACAGCAAAATACTAATGGGTGTCAGGAATCCAGACAAAGAAGTACAAGAATACATAGGACCAAAATACTCGGAAGTAAACCCTCAAACACCTGTAGAATCAATCAGAGAACTGGTCAAAGAAGACGCAGCAGTAATAGTGATCGAAGAAGGAGACTATAAAGGACTAATAACAAGATCAGACATAATCTAAATGAATCTGGTTTTATTCTTGTTCTAGTCTTCTTTTTGTTCCATTAGTTTTCGGTTTTCTTCCTGCCACTTTTCAGGAGGGTTCTTTGCCTTTTGGAAGTGACGTAAGACTTCAGATTTTGGTTTAGTACCTTTACACCAGGTATCCTTAGAACTGTCGGACTCTTCAGACATACTAACTATTTGTTTTGAATATTGTTGAACCTAACGGATACACCGTGGATTACCAAAAGTTAAAAACTCGATAAATGTTTACTGGGTTAAAAAATTAATCTGGCTTAACTATTTAACCAAAAAAGAGTCTTATACAAGACTCCTTGAAGACACTGTAGAAAGACATAGAAACACCTATTATCCATGATACGTGTAACATAATTGCTATATGAGAAGGTAGTTATCTCGGCTGTAAGATTACTTAATTTTGATATTAACTTCCTAGGGGAAAGAACGATAAATAATAGTGGTCTAATATATGTGATGTGGGACAGGAAATAGTTGCTGATACAAGCCCAGGTTCAGAAACCAAGGAAAAGAAAGATAACAAACTTAAGGTTCAAAGAACGTTATCTGTAGACCAAATATATGAGAAAGTCAAGGATTACGATCTAGTTTTTACGGCTGAAGCTTCTCTCAAGGATGCATTAAACACCCGTTTAGAGAAGCCGATACTCGGACACTTCGCTACTACGCCAATGGTCTATGTTCTCAGCAACTACCAGAATCAGAATCTGATGAAGGAACGAGGATTATTCTTAGAGATTGTAGAAGAAACAAATCTTTCTTGGAAACAAACTTCCTACCTACTTGAAAATGTTATACAGTGCTGGCTTGAAACAGGAGAGCTTGAGAAAATACTGCAGTACGAAAAGTTCGACAGTTCAGAGACTAGGAAGATTATAGAGGTGATCAAGAATACTGAGAACGTCTACTCGAAGATGCAGGATTTCCAGGTTGACAGCGGAAAAAATGTGGCTGTAGTAAATCCTCACCAGTTTAACGGACTAGATAAACAAGTAGTTACTGATGGTGCGGACAAATTCAGCGTATTTACAGATGAAAAAGAGAAGATTCCGGAGTTCAAATTCTATAACTCTACTACAGAAATAATAAGAGCTGTTCAAGAAAACATTACAGAAGAAAACTGCCAAGACGTAGCTATCGTAACTAATCCTGAAAGCATCTACGGTTCCCTGATAGAATCAGCCTTAAGATCCGAAGGAATACCTTTCATGGCTCAAAGAGGATTCTCTGAGTCTGAAAACTTACGTACCTTCTTAGGTCTTATCCGACTGGCCCTATCTGAAAGAATACTAGTGAAGGACTGTCAGCCTGTACTCAAAAAGTTAGATAGAAAAGTCTCTGTCGAGTTCAACAATGATTACTTGGAAGATGTGGATGAGATAGAAGTTGAAGACTTCAAAAGTCTGCTTCAAGAGCTTAGAAAATCTAGTTTTGGCGAAGCAGTAAAGTTGTTT
>LKMO01000012.1 GCA_001563905.1 Nanohaloarchaea archaeon B1-Br10_U2g19 | reverse complement strand
TTAGGACTGTGTTACGGTATGCAGTTAATGGTTGTAGAGTATGCAAGAAACGTCCTAGGTTTAGAAGCTGCCTCGGAAGAGTTCGAGAACGGTGAAAAGGACTTGGTTGTGGCAGAGATGAAGGACCAGAAAGATATAGAGAAGAAAGGAGGTACTATGCGTCTAGGAAACTATGAAGCAGAGATAGAAGGAAAAGTATCAGATATCTACGGAGATAACACGGCTGTAGAAAGACATAGACACCGTTACGAAGTCAATCCGGACTACCACCAACAGCTAGAACAGAACGGTCTGAAGATATCTGGCAAAATGAAGAACGGTTCCTTAGCAGAGTATGTAGAGCTACCTGAAAACAGATTCTTCATAGGTACACAAGCACATCCTGAGTTCACATCATCTTTCCAAGAACCAAATCCGCTTTACTTAGAGTTTGTAAAGAACATAAAATGACGGTATACAGTCCTAGAGAAGACAGCTATCTTCTGAAAAGCTATATTGAGGAAAAAGATTTAGAAGGCAAAAAACTCTTGGATATGGGTACAGGTTCAGGTATACAAGCTGTTACTGCTGCGGAAAAAGGCGCAGACGTTTCAGCCGTAGATATTAATCCTGAAGCAGTTGAAACTGTACGTAGGAAAGCTTCTGAACAAGATCTGGATATAGAAGTTAGGGAGTCTGATCTTTTCGAAAATGTTGATAAAAAGTTTGATATAATCGTCTTTAATCCGCCGTATCTACCGGGAAAAGAAGGAATTGGAGATGAAGAGATCTGGAGAGGAGGAAATACAGGACTCGGAGTTACTGAAAAATTTCTGGAAAAAGTAGATCAGTACCTAGAACAAAAAGGTGAAGCTGTCTTCATATTAAGCTCGGAGACAGACTGGAGCTATCTAAAACAGGATTACGGCTTGGAGATCATAGAGTCCCGGAAGCTCTGGTTTGAGACAGTTTACTTGGCTGTTAAGAGATAGATTTTTTAACACAGCAATCATCATTTATGTTATATGCAAAGAAACCGTTTGAAATCCTTCTCAACCATCTTTATCCTTACACTTTTCCTAACGTTTTCTGCTTCAGCTCTAGACTGGAGTCCAGAAGTATTAGAAGAGCCTTACAACCAAATCCAGGTATCTGAAGATCTTCCAACTTTGCAAGTAATTAATTTGACTGATTCCGAAGGAAACTATATTAATCAGACAGAGTTAGAGGAGGATGAAGCAGTTCTAGATTACTATTATAATGCTTCTCATGGCGAGCAAGAGTCGATGGAAAGCTTATTCTCGGATAAAGGATATTATTTCGCTCAGTTTGATGTTAACTCTACAAAAGGAGGTGAGGTACTATTCGAATTATTTAGAGAAAATGAAGGTTCTGAAGAAGATGAGGTTGAAAATGACACTCAAATAATGGAGTTAGGAGATTTTAATGTAGAGCTGGTAAACAACTCTGAAGTTGATGAAGAAATATTTGATCCTTCACTACCTTACGTTGCTGGAGAGAGCGATACGGCTTGGGTTAATGTAACTGATAGAGATGGTAACAAAGTTGAAGATGTAGATGTAGAGCTTTACTTCACGAATATAACTGATACCTATGAAGCTGAAAGTATAGATGGGACAGGACCTACAAGCGGTTTCGAAGATATATACCATGATGGTTTTACACTTCCATCTCAGCCTGATTCCAGTTATATAATGCACTTAACAGCTTCTAAAGATGATGAAGAAACAAGTTACGATAATCCTTATGGATCAACATCATTAATGACTGAAACATATCCTAGAATACAAGGAGACTCAGAAGTAACGAATAAAACAGGATGTGAAGATTTGGAAGAAGGAGTAGAATGCGAAAGATACGGCAATGTCAACACTACTTTCAATGTTACAGAATCTTTAGCTGAAAATGTTAACCTAACTCTTCTAGCTGAAACAAGAGAAGCTGGAGAACATGAAGAGCTTAAACAGATCAGTATGAACGATACTACTAACGGTTCGGAAGAAGAGTACGATGAAGGTCTGAACTTTGAAAAACAGATGGAGATACCGAACGTAAATACTTCTAAGTACCATAACGAACTAACATTAAGATTTAACGCAACCGACATTCTAGGATACTACACTGAAGAAACTGTTGTAGACTATCAGGATAACTTTGTAAACTATCTTGGAGCATCTACAGCCTCTGCAGGAGCATATGAGGTACGTTTCGAAGTACTTACAGGTGTTGAAGAAGATCCAGTACCTCCTTCAAACCTCAACGGTACGGTGAATGTAACTAATCCTTCTGATGAGACTGTTGATTACTTTAATCTCAGTGATATGGATTACGGCTCATCACTTTACAGTAAAGATGTCAGCCTACCTTTCGGTTCAGAAGATGGTGAATATGAAGTAGACATAGATTTAGAAGATGAATACAGTCAAGAGTATTCTCTGACACACGTATTTGACTTCGAGTCCGAAGACCAGGCTTTCAGTGTAAACAACTCTCTTCGAACAGACATAAACAAGACAGGTAACCATACTTACAGCCTCTTGTTTGATAACTCAGGTATTGATCTAGACATAGTTGCTGAAAAACACGGAGATATCGAGAACTTTACAGAGCTAGACTATTCTGGAGAAAACATCAGCATAGATTCACAAGAAAACAATAGAAGTTTAGATCTAACTTTCGATATCGACTACGTAGATAACTATGAAGGAGAGATATACTTTGAAGACATCAACACAGGATACAACGAAACAATGGATATAGATATAGAGGCACCTATCTGTACTGATAGAAATGAGTATTTATGCATATCTTCAGGCAACTTGAACACTACATTAGAAGATCTAGATGATAACGAGACAAATGCTATTGATGTAAAGTATCTAGGACATAAGGATGGGGAGGGAACAGAACTTGATGCAGGTCTTTCTGGAGAGGTAGACAACTATGCTACAGTTGATCCTGTAAACGTTGAAATGAATAGCACTCATGATTTTGAAGTCTTGACACTTAACTACACAGCACCTTCATCTCCAGGAAACTTTACAGGAAGCTTGGATTTAGATATGAATGGTACTACTCTGAATATTCCTTTGAATCTTGAATCAGAGGTAGAGCCTCAGGATAAAGGTTTTGAAGTATTAGATGATATTGAGTTAGGAGAACTGATCGAAGGAGATAACGCAGATTCAGAAGTAGAAGTAGAAAACACTGGGGACATACCTATAGACTCTTTGACAGTGACTTCAGACGACTATAATGTGGAAGGTGACAGCCTATCTTTAGAACCAGGAGCAACTGGAGACCTTAGTATAGGCTTTACAAATATTGAAACAGATTCAGGCACAGTTAGTATAGAGGCCTCTGGAGAGGACGATACAACGACTCAGTCAGTTGATGTTGATGCTGATTTGTACCAAAATTATGCGGATTTAGCTGATGATCTTGAACAAAGAGCGTTTGACCTAGATTCTAGAACTTCAGATGCTGACTTACAGGATGAGATAATGGATATACAGATGGAGATACCTGATGTACAAACAGCCTTCAATGAAGAGGACTATGATGAAGCAGAAACACTCTACAACAGTTTGGAAGAAAGCCTTGATGATATAGAGAATCAAGTAGATCAAGAAGAGTCTCAGGAAGCTGGAGATGGTAACGGAGGTACAACGGGAGGAAGCACAGATCCTGATTCAGGAGAGCAGCAGGGGGAAGAACAAAGTATGAGAGCTATAATTCCTATAGTAATAGGTCTTTTCGTATTCTTACTGGTAGGTTTTGTAGCATACACAAGTATTATTCCTGAGAAAGGGGATCCATTATATAGTGTGTTAGGTAAATGACATTACCAATCCTCTCTCAGTTACCAGAACCTTTTGTAACTATTGTACTTTTAGGATTACTGATTTTAGCGTTTGTAGTAGCTTTCAAAGTGCTTAAGATGGTTATGCAGACGCTTCTTATTTCGGTTCTTTCAGCCGCATTCTATACTGCCTTAGTTTTCATAGGGTTTTTCAACGGTTTCGAGTTTAATCAGTTACTGTTTTTCTCGTTTCTAGGCTCAGGACTTTACCTGTTTTACTCGGTACTGGCATCAACATACACAGTAATGAGTAAAGTTCTTTCAGTACCGTATAAAGTGATTGTGCTGTCAATGATTCCGTTTAAAATAGTTTATAGAGATATAAAGGATCACTTAAGTAAAGAAAAGATTAAGGAAAAAACTAAGTCTGTTAAAGCAGATGTGAAAGAAGATGATAATCCAAACGATCCTAAAGAAGTTGTTTTAGACAAGTTGAAAGAAGAAGATGAAAAGGAAGAAAACTAGCTTCCAAAGCTGAAGCTTCCTGCTTCCAAACTATCAACTCTTCCATCCAAAATAACTGTGTTGTTGTCTAAGAAGATCTTCATATCTCCTGAGAACGAGTTAGCATCAAGTATTCTCGAGCCTTCTCCGAACTGTGTTGAGGCATCACTACTTTCTATACTTCCGCCTACATCGCTGAAAGTGAGAGGTGTTTTCTCTACATCATTGACTTCTATCTGACTGGTATTTACTTCCTCGTTCACGTTCATTGTTCCTGTAACGTTAACGTCAGAAGATGTTAATGAGTTGATACCTCCTTCAAGAGTAGTAATGTTTCCTGCTTCAACAGTTCCTCTGTAACCGTGCAAAACAATTTCCTCTTCAGAATATACTTGGTTGGCACCTAGATCTAACTGGTTCAGGCCCTCTACCTTTATTTCTCCAGCTTCTCTAAGGTTTATGCTTTGTTGATGAAGATTTTCTACAGTCAGATGAGCTTCAAAACTGTTTTCAGGTTCGGGATAGCTTCTGAAATGTTCACGTATCTGTTCAATAGGATCTTCTGTAAACTCGTTCAGGTTGAATCCGCTTTCGACGTTCTCAACGTCTTCAATATCCATGCTGTTGTAGTCTACTCCTCCGCCGTTAACCATGACTGCGGCTGCGACTAGAGAAGCAAATACTGCGCTTAAAATCTTTACATCTAACATATGTAACTCTAGAAGATGTCCGGATATAAAACTATAACAGGTACCGGTACAGTAAAAACAGTTTTTACAGTACTTGTTTACCGTGGAGAAAAGAAATATTGTACTTGTTGAACCTGAGAAACCGGAGAACACAGGTTTTATAGCGCGTCTAGCCTACAACTATGACTACAATTTAAGAGTTGTGAATCCGGACTTCAATCTTTCTGAAGCCCGTAAAACCGCTAAAAACGCTCAAGAAATCCTTAGGAACGCAAAAATCTTTGATAAGGTTGAGGATGCTGTAGAGGGTTTAGAGTATGTTGTAGGTACTAAGCCCGGTAGAGGCCGTAAACTTTCAGGTTTCCCGGCACGAAGAAATACTTCAGTAATGATTGGAAGAGAAAGTTCAGGCTTAAGCAATAAGGAACTACAGTTATGTGATGCTGTGGTCCATATACATACTCCGGGTTACAGCTCCTTGAACCAGAGCCATGCTGCAGCAATACTTCTATACGGTTTAAGAAGTCCTGATGAACCAGGTTTAACAGGTAAACAGAAAGATAAGCTTGAAGAAGTAGCTCCTGAAACAGTCTATGAAACACTTTTGAGCGCCAACCCTACAGAAGAAAAGGTTGGAAGGATCATAGGAGAGCTGAAAAAGTAGTTGTTAAAAAACTGATCAACAGGTTTTCTAAACAAGGTTTTAAGAGTTTAACCGGTTTTGAAAGTGTGGAATACAAGTGTTTTAAAGCTGTAGAATAAAGAGTCTTCCATATGGTTTCACAACTTTTACCTGAGATGGGTAGCTGGTTTATAATACTTCAAACACTCTCAATGCTACTGTTTATACTGTTCATATTCTTCTTCCCGAAGCTAATGATATGGCAGGCCGACAGGAAGATGAGGAATACGTTAATAGACTTAGAAACGTTTAGAGAAGATTCCAAGTCAATGTTCCTATCCAAGCTCTGTGACAATAACAATGAAAGGATGGAGAAGAAGTTCGAAACACTTCGAGACTTTAAAATGTCTCCACCAACAGGAATCGATCCAGCAGGACTAGTCGGAAAACTAGAACACGTACTAGACAACAGCGAAGACAAGTTCAACCGGTTTGTAGAGAGAAACGCCGATACAGAAGATGAAGACGAGCTAGCAGACTTGAATATGGCTTTCAAAGGGGTAATGGGTACACACCAGATCTATAAGGTTACAAGACATTACAGACAGTTAATTACAAAGACTAGAAACATTCAGTTAGTAGGTCTCATCCAGATGATGATGCCTATCTACAAGGAGCTGGCTGAAAGCCAGAGAGAAGCAACAAGAGCCTTTGTAGACCAAGCACCTATAGGAGACTCGATCGGTCCGTTAGTAGCCGCTAAACTTATACAGGGAGAGCCTGAAGAAGTGGCTGAAGACGTTGTCTACAGTGAAGAAGAGATAAACGGTCAGAAAGTACATGTCGTAAAGTCTAATGGTCCTGGAGCCCGTCTAGGAAAGTATGGTGACGCAATCGATAATCTGGCAGAAGGAAATGATTTAGAAGCAATTGTAACGGTTGATGCTGGAGCCAAGTTTGAAGGCGAAGAGACAGGAAGTATCAGTGAGGGAGTTGGAGTCATGATGGGAGGACCAGGAGTTGAGAAGACCAAGATTGAGGAGGCTGCAACAGAACACGACGTCCCTCTTGAAGGAATTATTATCAAGCAGAGTCCTTCAGAAGCCTCAAAGCCCATGAAGAAAAGTATTTACGACAGCTACAAAACCGGTTTAGACAAGGTAGAAGAATTGGTAAACGAGTTCGATGGTGAAGTAGCGGTGGTAGGAGTAGGAAACACTTGCGGCGTAGGAAACACAAGAACTGATGTAAGTGGAGTACACAACAGGTTGAGAAAGTACTGGAAAGAGTACGAAGAACAGGAAGATGAAGAAGTAAGCTACATAGGCATAATGGGTGCAATGGGCGGAGGAAACCAGAGTAAAGCAGAAGAGATAAGAGACTCTATGCTCTGGAAACTACCTCGATAAACCTTTTTTATTTAACTAATTTAAACCAGAGTTACCAAATAGATCAACAGATAGATGAATCTCTCAAAATACTTGATACTTTTTACACTGGTTTTAACTCTTGTTTCTATAGGATCTTCACATCACTTAACATTTCCTGATGTTACAGCAGAGTATGGAGAGTCTGTAGAAGTAGTTATAAACTGTGATACTGACAGTGACCAGTGTTCTGATGCATATAGGTCAACATATGAATTATATGCGTGTGGAGAGGAAGTAGATAGTGTACGTGGAACTTTCGGTGTAACTTCGGCAGAGACATATGAGTTTGAGTTTGATTATCCTGAGGATACAGTATGTGATAATGACTTTGGAGAGAACGAAGATGCTTTTGAGCTTGAAGCTGGTACAGGTCCTGAAACAGGAGGAACCCTGACTGTAGAAGAAGCCGGAGATATGGAGCCTCACAGAGGAAAGTACTTGGTTTCAGGTCTGAATACTGATGATCAAAATATTGGAGACTTCTTCTTAACCGATGATAGTTCGGTTCCTTCTACTGACTACGGAAGTAATGAAGATGAGAGAGCACAGGTTCATCTCCGACAATATAATAGTTACAGCGATGATATAGGGAATGCTTGGGCTGAACCGGGAAATATGCTTGGTACGCCTGGACAATTAAACGATATAATATCAGACTGTCCGATTGGATCAGGTTCAGGTGCTTGGACAGCATGCAACACTGTTGGCGAGGAGTCTTTCAGTCATGGATGGTCTACCAACTATTTCAATAGTGTTTTACTAGATGATGCAAACTCAGTAAGTCCGGTTCACTCTAACGGAGGACAGTATTTCCTTGATGGCGAGATTTTGGTTGGTTACGAGCCTTTAAGATATGATGAAGATGCTGAAATGGTTGATGAAAGTGGTGATGGCCCTTACTTCTATGTTTGTCGTGAAGGTGCTGAAATGGAGAACGGTTTTGAAGCATATGAAGGCCATCCACCACGGTTTTTCGATGAAACAGTTCCTCAAGTAGTTGATGTCAACCAGCCTGATACCTCTATCTCTGACCCGGATGATAGGAAGGAGTCAGATCTCTACAGATGCAGTTATGACGAGTTCCAAGGATCTTATGGGTGGACAGGTGTTACTGAATGTGACTCGGGTCTTGACCATGATGCGGATCAACGGATAGATGCAGACAACTCTAACTACCAGAACAGTGGTGGTTCTCAAGACTATGATGAGGAGTGTGATGTATCTTATGAGGATAAAGATCCCCGAGCAACCTGTCCAGAAGGCGCAACTATGAGCGAGGTAGAGGTTGTGTTCGGTGATGAAGTAGATGAAGTAGAGATGATTGTAGCACAGTACTATGATGATTCTGAAGACATGTGTAACACCGATGAAACGTTAGATGAGGACAGTGATGACGTACTGGAAAACTTTGTAGAAGACCGTGAACCCGGAACTTTTACGTGTCCAACAGAACAGTCGGATCCTTTCAGAGGAGGATCAAGTAACTGTGATGATTTGACTTGGGGTCCATATGAGGATGAAGATGGTGAAAAAGAGATGCCTATGGCATATTATCCTCCGTCAGAAAGCTATGTTGAAGCAATGGCAGAAGCCCAAGACTTAGACCTGGAAGACGGTGATGTACTGGAAACCGGTTTCGTAGATGATGGCTGGACGGTTCAGTACCAGTCGCTTTACCAGGCAGAGATGAAGTACGACGGTAGTGCAAGCTCCTCACACTGTAATCAGTGTCATTTCCCGGAGACGTGGGAAGATATTATTCTAGAGTGGAGTGTTTACGACGATGATGATGTAGACAACCATGAGGATGCATGGGAGGTACGGGAAGCCGGAGACGACAACACCGCAGTCCACACAGATATACGCCCAGATATGAGTGAGGAGGAAGTGTTTACGGGTGGTTTCGCACCAAAATGTGATGAAGAAGAAAGCTGGCAATACGACGACTTAGAAGGCCAATGGAGGTGTTCTGGTAATATTGGATGGGATCAAGCAGTCCACTTACCAGAGCTAGGCGGAGACATGCTAGGAATGATGGTGATGCCGTACAACGCTCTCAGCGAGGAAGAAGTAGAGGAAGATGGGATGCCGGAACACGTAGAAGATATCGGGCCGGATTGGAGATCCTACAGCATGGCTGTCGAGGATGCAGAACACCGTGAAGGATCAGACGAACTCGACGAACTACACGCCAAATGCTGGCCAGGAACCATGAGCGATAAAGATACACAGATAGATGAAGAGAATTATATTGAGGATAGTGTACCGGTTCAAACCAGTAACCCGTTCGGGATCTACGGCGAAGTTGACTCAACCTTCGGATCAGTATACACCTGCCAGTGGGGATACACCTCCGATCAACACGACGAGGATTATATGATACAGGACTGGAGCGGTGTACAGAACTTGGCGCATGACCGCGACTTGTTCGATGCTTTCAGTGATGAACATGACTTGAGCATGAGTTACACGGCCCATCAGTTTGAAACCCAGATGCAAGAATGGGGCAACTAAAAAAAGGGAAAAGGAATAGTAGTGGAAGAACCAGTTAAGAGGCCCAAACAAATTCCTCTCATTCTATAGTTTTTCTAGGATTGTTTCTAGTTCTTGGTATTCGAGTTGTTCTTCCACTCTTTCGTGTAGCCTTCGGTTTTCTGTCACCAGTATTTCCGGTTGGTCTGGTGTTCCGAAGATTATTCCTGGTTTACTTGTTTGTAGGAAGTGGTCTGCTGCTAGTATTGGCGCGGCGTAAATCTCTTTCCGTGGTTTGTTGTCTCTTTTCATTTCTAAACCTTCCGAACCAAATGGATCCGAGACTGTCATGTCTGATGTTGTTATTATTCCTGAAGGAACTGTGTTTCCTACGTACATCCCTTGTTTTCGGTTCATTTTTGTTCTGTAGTTTAGTTCTTCCATGTCTCCTTTTTCGAATTCTCCTAGGATTGAGACGAAGTTGCTGAGTTGTCCCATTCCACTGACCATTGAGGCGTTGTCAGCGTTGTCTATATGTCTTACTTCGGTGTGTGTTGTTTCTACGTGGTACCAGTCTCCGTCCAAGTACATGCTTTTGCTGCCGTGGTTGTTTCCGGTGCTGTCGCTTGTCCGGTCGTGCGGGTTGTCGAATCCTGCCGCGTAAACATCTTCGAAATCGGTGTGTTCTCTGATTATTGTTTCTTCAGTGGCGGCTTGTGTACCTGCGCTTCCGGAGTGTCCGCCGACTACATCTCTTACGTGGTCCGCCACGACTTCGATTAACTCTACTTTATCATCTACGTCTTCGATTGTTTCTGGATCGAATTCATCCACTGCTTCAGGTACGTTGTTGTTTTCTACGCCTGTCAGTCGTTTTTCAGTGAACTCTTCGTAGTCTGTGGTGTGTTTATCAAATTTGTATGGTGTGGAGCTTGGTATTACTTGGATTGTTTCTTTATTTTCGAACTCTATGCTGCCTTGTAGTAGGTATTGGTCGGGCGTTGTTTTCTCAACGTTTACTGTGTCTGTTATTTCTTCTCCGTTGTACTCTGCTTGTATTTCTAGTTGGTTGCGGCCTTGTTCTAGTTCGGTGCATTTGATTTGGTACAGTGAATCTTGTAGGTCGTATTCTAACTGATCGGTTGAACTGATTTCCAATTGGTCCGGTTCAACCGGTTCATCATCTTCATACAGAGTTACTTCTAGTTCTGCATAATCACTGCTTCTTATCTCATCGGAGGTGTGTTCCCAGTTTTTCAGGTCTGAAAGATCGACATCTTCCGCAGATACTTCTAACTTGTAGTCTGGCCCGTCTTCATCATTGTCTTGTTCATAGTCATCGGATCCGTTGTCTGTTTGTCCTGGTCCTTGGTTTTCATCTTCTTCTTCTAGTATACTGGTGCATCCGGCTAACCCTGCTACTGCGGCGGTTCCACCTATTTTTAGTAGTTCTCTCCGTGTTTTTCCTTCCGACATCCTAGTTTTTCACCTTTCAGTAACAAACATTTGTGTTTTGTTGTATAAAAAGTTTCCGGTGACATAAAAACCAGGACCAAGTTTATTTATTCAAACACGGAGAAAACAAGAACTGTGAAGCCCCCAAAAACCTATACCGTCACATTAATTCTAGCCACACTAATTCTAACCGGTATAACCGTTACCGCTTTCGAAGAATCAGGAGACCTACCAAGCTCAGGTACACCACCCGACGACGACTACGAAGACGAGATAATCTACGACCTTCAAGCATCATGGATCTTCGAAGGAAAACAGACACCTACCCTTACAGGACCCTCAATCTTCTACGGATCAAGAGTAGCAGTCGACAAAGACGGATCAGAAGTCGAGTACTCAAAAGACTCAGGAACAGAAGGCGTAGGAAACACGTTAACCTCGTACTACATAGAAAACTCGGATGAAGAATGGGGAGGCGGAGAAATAAAAGAAGTAGAACACCAAGACGACGACTGGTATATCGAAGACGGAGCAGGACAAGGCTACGCAACATTGATCACTCCGCCACACCCAGAACTAGGCTCAGAATCCTGTGGAGACGGAAGACCTGAAGAGGGAGACGAGTTCGACTGTCCAGAAGACCACGGCCTACCAGCCAACGAGTACAGCAACGATGGAACAACTGAGGCAGAAACAACTACAACAGAAAACCTTGGAACCTACTCAGTAGAGACAGGAAGAAGCACACATACCGATGAAGTAAACTACAATCTGGACTTAGTAGCAACGGAACCTCACTCTGAATCAACTCCTGATGGTGTAGCATCAGAAGATATAAGCAGTCACAGATCAAGCTCAGACACCGACAGTAAAACATACTATACTGACCACTCTGACGGCAGAATAAGTGACAATGATGAATCATTCGAGTGGGAGAACGCACCAGACTTCTACCTTGAATCAGAAAACGAACTCTACACAGTATTCCCATTTATAGAAAACAGCGTGGAAACAATAGGCTCCGTAACAAACTATTACACTCGGAGCACAGGAGACTACGATACCTGGGAAGGAGAGTCCGAAAGCCATAGCAGGTGCGGAGACGGAGACTTCGAAAACTCTACATGTGAAAGCAGTTCTGCTGATGAAACAATCTGTGTAGATACAAGTGATGAAGTTATGGAAGATCGAGACGCAAGAACAACTTCAGACGACAACCCTCCTACAAGAAGCGCAACAACACAGGAATACACTCTGTCTGAATCCGGTTCAAACAGTTACAGTGTAGAATCAAGTAGTAATGATCTAACCGTAGAGGTTGATAGAGATATAGCGAGGCCTGAAAGCGAGTTCCATGACGTTGAGTGGGTAGACTGTGATTCAACATCTAGTACTGAGGAGTCATGTGAACCTACTTCTACAGGAGAAGATCACGGTTATGACTGTCCTTCCGATACCTCTGTGAGCGGTCCGATAGAAACTCAAGAGTCTTACAATGAGATTCACTCTGCTAGCTACACATTTTACCATGAGACAATTGATTTTGATACACGGAAAATCTTCGATACAAATATAGAAACTTATAATGCACTAGATGATGCTGTCTCAACCAACTCTATCGAAGCACTTTTCGATGTAGAAGACTCAGAAGAAAACAGTATTAAAGACGGTTTCGATGAAGATGATATACCTTACCAAGTTGAAGATGGTAGAGCCTACTACTCTTACAGAATTGATGAACCGGCCAGCGACCAAAGCAGCTCCTACTCTGTATCTGTCTCTAGTTTCAATCTTGACACAGATTCAAACGACTTTATATCTGTTAGAGACAGCTTCAACACCTACAAGGTTGACGGCCCAATAGGTCTTGGCGACGGTTTCGTGGCGATAAGACATGAGATAGAGAACGAAGGAACAGAGGATGAAGAGAAAAGCGATGAATGGCAGATGGTAGGTAGTTCAGACTTTTTTGCAGAAACTGAAACCGTGAATGGAGAGGAAGAATCATTCGTAACTGAGGATGATGTGGAACAGATGCTTAAAGATAAAGGTGCGGACTGTGTAGGAAGCCAGCTCTACTGCGTATCATTTGTTGAGCTTCATCTGAACAATCTCAATGAATGGGGTTCAACAGATCCTTTCGACGGTGTTAACATCAGTACAACACCTGAAGGACCTCGTCATACCTGGAGTACAGATGAATCCTTAGGAGTCTGTAAACTTTACCAAGAAACAGATGATGGTGACTCAGACCTGGATGAGGACTCGGATGTACAGTGCAGCTACGAGTACAGTGACGGCTCCGGTGATGACCCTGATGAATGTATGGAGTCAGGCAACCGTCTACGTCGAATGGAAGGACCTATAGTCGATGAAGAAGCAATGGAAGAAAGCGATGTAGACGTGGTAAATGATCATAGAGAGGCCTGCGTTGAACATTCAGAATGTGTTCTACATGCTAGTTCAGTGCCTGAAGGCACTGTTGCAAACGTGGCATACTACGATGAGGACGGCCACGGTTTTGATGGTTATCCGGAGTACGAGGAAGGAGGAGACTCACCTGACTGGCAGGTCTGTCTAAACATTAATAATGATGATCAGTACGATGAATGGGCAGGACAGTGGTACGACTTGGACAATGAACTAGTAGGAGAGTACTTGAGAGGAGATATAGAGGGTGACGGCGCGGGAACAGATCTTGTCTCAGGAGCTGATACCTCAAACTTTGACCCGGATCCTGAAGATGATAGAGATCATATTGAGAACTACTGGTTAGAACATCCTAACCCTGAACATGAATACTATAATCCTAGAGGCGGTATGGAAGGTACTACTCTTCTAGCTGACTGTGGACCGCTTATTGAGTGTGGTGACGATGAAGGAGATTTCCGTGGAGGAGTAAACAGTGACCCAGGATTTTTCAGCTTCTTCTTCGAACATAGTAGGGATGCAGACTACCATCCACAAGGAGAGGACGAAGAACACACTATTTCGCCTCAGTTTGAAGGGATACTGGTTAAGATACAGAAATACTCGGACAACAACCAGCTTGATACCAGTCATTACGACTACCACACTTATTTTGACGAGGAAGAGTACGAAGAGTTCTTAGACGGTGAAGACAACGACTACGAATGGTACTACGATACACAGATAGGAGAGGATGAATCTGTCCAGTATGCTTACACGGTTAATGAGAGCTGGGTAGTCGATACTACAGGCGTGCCTTTCCCGGCTTGGGGTGAAACAGATACAGGAGGCTACTACCAAGAGCATGATATAGGTGTTGAAGGAGGAAGAAGTACAGGTATACACCATAGAAACCAGGACTCACACCGTTCCGATTCTGAAGACTCTACAGCCCAGAAAAACGATAGAGCGTTCGGAAACTCTCTAGCTGTAAAAGCAACATCAGATGTAAACAGCAACATAAGACAAGGGGAAGGTTTCTGGATAGATCCTGACAACGTAAGATACCACTGGGAAGAAGGCCATATCGACGGTACAATGGGAGCATCAAGCTGGACAGACCTTATAACATTTAATATAGATCTTACAGGTCCAGACTCAGGACTAGGCTGGGATCTAGATGAAGACCAGTACCATACAAGTCCAACAGATCCTAACGACATAACTTTTGAGGATAGCGGACAAGTAGTTTACACCGAAATATTCTGGGAACAAGAAGATGGTGAAATGGCCGAAGGCTTACAGCCACCTATGTGTGGAGACGACCGTCACGAGTTTCTTCTTGAAGAGATAGGAGAGTCTGTAAACTCTGAAAGATACTCGGGCAGATACGCATGTACAACAAGAGTAGACGTATGTTTCTACGACGGCCAGATCTATCCTACAGTACACAGCAGTGACGGTGGAGACCCATCAAGCTATGTAAACACTCAGGAAGAAGGAGAAGACTTCGGAAGACTTAAAAATGATGAAGCAGTATGCGCCCAAAGACCTGAAGACGATGTAGCCAAATGGTACGACCAAGACTACCAGAGAGAGATACGTGGAGACCGTCTATGCCGAGAAAACAGTCTGTACGGAGAAGAAGGAGTAAGATGGTTCGACCACGACTACATATCCGAGCATCCTGAAGCGGTTACAGGAGGAATAGACGACTCATGGAACGACAGAATGGAACAGAGAGATCAGCCTTACCTGACCTCAGATCCTGACTCAGGAGAGTTAACAGATACTC
The DNA here is from genome assembly GCA_001563905.1 of Nanohaloarchaea archaeon B1-Br10_U2g19. Classification (GTDB taxonomy): domain Archaea; phylum Nanohalarchaeota; class Nanosalinia; order Nanosalinales; family Nanosalinaceae; genus B1-Br10-U2g19. The sequence continues at coordinate 1,373 of LKMO01000012.1, read as the reverse complement.
ATACACCGGTTCCAACAGGATCACACCACGACAGGGTTGCTGTACCAACCGACGGAAGCGGTAATCCTGACTTAGAGGCTTACGGCTTCTGTGGAGGAGATGATGAAGGAGAACATCTTGTTACTCAAGAAGCCAGTACTGATCTAGCTGAAACAAACCGGGACGTTATAGGTGTGGCATCAAGCAGCGATTACTGTATCTTCGATGGAGAAGAAAGCCAGTACACTCCGGAAGACTCCAGTCAACAACAAAGACAGCTTTACGAACCTGGAGAAACCATTGACTTTGGAGGACCAGGAAGTATCTCATGCTATGATGGTACATGGTATGATACGTGGCCTATAGTGTTCGATGAAGTAAGTATTGAAGTACCGTTTGAAAACAGGAGAATAACAGGTTTCAGCGTTATAAACCCGGATGATATTGAAAGAACCTTTGAAGTAGAGATGAGTGAAGAGTTCTCTGACAGTGTATACACTTTCTCAGAGTTCAGAGAAGAGACAGGAACAAGTTTCGATGTAACGGTTCCGCCTCAGTCATCTGAAAACTTCAACGTGATAATAAGAGGAGAAGACAACCGTATAGAAAACGAAAACCTAGTGTTAACCGCCGAAAGCAGTGATGGAGAAGTAAGAGGAGAAGACTCTTTAGAAGTAACTGTTAGTGAAGACTTTGAGTCTGACGAAGTTATACAGGGAGAGCCTGAAAGCGTTTCAGGTATAGGATTTATGCAGATAGCAGTACTTACACTTTCAGCCTTGATGCTTTTCTTCTTACAGAGCTGAACTAGTTTAGCTTCTCTATCTCGGTTAAACCGGTTTCAGTACTTTTCTTATCTAGACGGTAAAGGTTTCCGGTGATCGCAGACTCCATAGAGCTATCATGGGTTACAACAAACATCTGGTCTACAAGATCTGTGTTTTTCGAAAGTGTTTCTGCAAGACTTTCGACTGTATCGGAGTCCATGTTATGTGTAGGCTCATCAAGCATCAGTATCTGAAAACTAGGAGAAAGCGTAAAGGTAAGCGCTAGACGCATAACTAATGCAGAAAGATGTCTCTCTCCGCCCGAGATCTCTGCCTCTGCGTTAACCCATTCGTTATCAGAGCTAAGTACCTGTAAACGGTATGCCTCTTCAACGTTCAGCCGGATGCCGTAGTAATCATCGTAAGGATAGACCTGGCTCCAGATACTATCCATCAAACTGTTCAGCTCATCGACAAAAAGCTCTCTAACCGATACTTGGGTCTTCTCTAAACCGTTACTGTAACTGTTTAAGAACTCTAACAAGCTTTCTAAACGTTGAACAGTTTCCGCTAACTTCTTTTTCTTACTGAACTGTTTCTCTATACTCTTTAACCGTTTCTTTTTCT
>LKMO01000011.1 GCA_001563905.1 Nanohaloarchaea archaeon B1-Br10_U2g19 | reverse complement strand
TTGTATTACTATCTAGTCACAACAAGGTATTAATTTCATGAGCAACAATGTAGAAGACAACAAATGGAACCGGATGGTTGGAGAGAAAAAAATGGTTACTGCCGCCGTAAAATTAGGTGCGGTACACGAATCACTACAGTTGCCTCTAGACCTCAACCCGGATCTAACCGCAGAACAAGAAGAGTTTCTACAGGACCACCACGAGTTTACAACCAACTTTTTCGAAAATAACGCAGGAAAAATAAACGTTGACTCATGGAGAGCTGACCTGTATGACGACAGCGAAACAGTAGAAGACTCTGATGTAGACCAGCGCTACGACATTGATAAAACATGCTCTGCTACCGACAGAAGTGAACTTGCCGACGAAATATTCAGTCATGCAAACAGAGCAGCCGAGTTCAGAGACGAGCTATACGTCCAAACACTCGGACACAATAACTATGATAATATAGAAGTAAGTCTTACGGATGAAAACATCGAACAGTTTGTATCCGAAATACAAAGTACAATAGACACAAACGGAGTAGACGAAGAATATCTAGACACAAAGTTCAACGAGCTACAACAGTACAACAGTAGCCGTTTTGACCAGATAGAAGAACTGTCTGAAAACTACTTCAACAGCTTAATTGAAACAATTGGAGAAGAAACACTAGACTCAAGAGAGATTTCCTACGCAGTAGGAACCGCAATAGACAACCATGTAGATATTATTGACGAGAGTCAGGTATACAACCAAGTTACAACTGCTCTTGAAAACTACGACTTTACAAGCAGCGGAACCGACTACGATCAAACAGTCAACGCAGTCTTAGAAGGAATAAGAAGCTCCGATATAGCAACAGAAGCAGATATAGAAGACCTAAGAAACTACATCGAGTCAGAACATCAAGAACGGAGCAACGAACACGAAGAAATACTAGAGGAGGTCGAAGGTTTAAGAAACGACCTCTATGAAGATTATGAACCAGAAGGAGTACTTGAACGAATAGGAAACTACTTTACAAGAGGTTAAACAATAATGAGCAAAAAACAACCAAAATTTATGGATCGACGAACAGCGAACAAAGCTATAGGCGCAGGAGTACTATCTGTACTCGGTCTTGGAGCCTACTCTACGGCAGGAAGTATCTATGCTTCGAGAAGACCTGAAGCAGAACCGGCTCCGGAACCAGAAGTAGCTAACTACGAGGAAATACCTCAAGACAGTTTCGCAGATGTTTACGAAACATTAAGTGAGGATACCGATGTAGACCACGAAGAACTTATGGATGAAAGAAGATTTGAGAGACGTACAGACGGAGATCTTGGAACAGGAGAGATAGCTTCTATGGATTACCGAGTCAATCTCAATGAAGATTATAGAGGTGCTGACCCCCGAGTAAGATTCACTTTAGAATATGAAGATGCTACTGATACTCAAAGCTGGAGAGATATTGACGACGACCTAATGAGGGCTGTCGATGAGGAGTTCAAAAATCTTTATGGAGAAGAACAGTTCAACGAACGTTACAGGGTTTAAACAAGAGAAATGAGAACCAAACTAACCCTACTTATTGCTGCTATAATTGTTTTGACTTCTTCTACAGCAGCCGCACCTATAATAGAAGAATTTGATATAGATCCTGAATCTCCGGAGACCGGAGAAGAGTTTACAGTAACTGTTACTGCAGAAGATACTAGAGACGAAGTTATGGAGATAGGTCTTGACTGGAGCGAAACACCTTCGAACTGGGACAGTAGTTCAGAATATCGTTTCTGCGGAGATGTTTCCTGTACTGAAGAATGGAATATTGTTTTTGAGGAAGAAGGAGAGTACGAAGTAATGGCTGAGGCCGTAAACTACAGAGATGAGTCAGAGAGACAGTTCCAAACTGTTAATGTTGAAAGAGATCTTGAAACTATCAGTTTAGAGTTAGAAGAGCCTGAAGACGGTGCAGAAGATTTAGATCTAAGACCTGAGTTCTCCTGGTCTGTTTCAGGAGGAGAAGGTGATATAATCTCAGATTTCTATCTTAAAGAGAAAAGTTTTGATGGAGAAAAACCTTGGACAGACCCGGATTTCTCCGAAGATGATGCAGGAACCTCATTTAGTCTTGATGAAGACCTAGAATATGATACAGAGTATGTCTGGGGAATAAATGCGGAGGACCAGGAACAGCAGAGCACAAACAGTAGTAGAACTTTTACAACCAAAGAGGAGCCTGAAGCCGATATAAACGCCGACTTCAGCTTCGACCCGGAAAACCCGTTAGTAGATGAAGACATTACTTTTGATGCGTCGGATTCGGAAGCTGATAACGATATAATAGAGTATGAATGGGACTTCGATGATAGTACAACAACCACGACAGATAGTGAGACAGTTGAACATAGTTACAGCAGTGAAGGAGACTACGACGTCGTATTAACAATAGAAGATGATGAAGGCAACACAGATTCCAGAGAGAGAACAGTAAGTGTTGAGGAGGCAGAAAAATGCGGGATAGACGGAAGTACTGTAGGAGATCTCGAGCTCGAAGATACTACAATAACTCGGGGAGAGTCTACTGAAGCCTCTATACATGTAGAGAATACTGGTGAAGACCAAGATGTAGAGGTTAAAATCAGTGCTGACGGAGAAACCTATCTTCAGACAACAGAGACTGTTGAGGGAGGCGAGACAAAGACTTTTGATACGGATGTTTCTCCCGATACAACAAGTTTGGTTACCGCAGAAGTTGAGACCGTAGGAGATCCTTGTGGCGACCGGGAGATAAAAACGAGTACGGAAGAGCTTACCGTACTAACTCCTTCAGAAGATTATACTGAACTTGATGTAATCGTTGAGAACAAGTCCGGTGACCGGTTAGAAGATGCCAGAGTAGAAGTAGAGAACGGCGAGGACGAAGTAGGTTTCACGGATGAAAACGGTTTAGCAGATTTCAGAGTCAAACAAGGAGATTACACCATAACTGTTTCGAAAGACAAGTACAGCACACAGTCAAAAGACGTCAGACTTACTTCAGACTATAGAGAAGTCAAGTTCACATTAGATAAATCAGAGGATAAAGGAAAGTTCAACGCAATTGTAAGAGACGCCGAAGATAGTTCTAGACTTGAAGATGCAGAAGTAAAGGTTTCGAACAGTGATGAAAAAGAGAAGAAAACCAACAGATTCGGCAGAGCATCTTTCGATCTGAAACCTGACGAGTACGATGTAAAAGTATCAAAAGACGAGTACGGAACTATTGAAGACCTTATTGAGATAGAAGCTGGAGAAACAAAGACAGAAACCTACTATCTAAGACATGAAGATGATAAAAGAGGTATCCGGATAAAAGACATGGATTACAAGGATGAAGTCTGTAAAGGAGATACTCTAGAGGTTGAGACAACTATAGAAAACCTTGGAGGCCACCACGAAGTTGTAACCTTAACAGGGACAGGATTAGGAACAACAACTGTAAGCAGCAGCTTCTCATTATATGAAAACGAGACTAAGACACGTACCTTCAGATTCACAAACGTTGAAGGGGATGGAGAGACAGATTTCCGTATAACAGCTACAAACAGAGAAAGTGATAGCAAGGAAGGAAAAGTAAACGTTAAGAACTGTCCAACAGACAGGATAGACAAAGATGACGTAACTGGTTTAACCGCAGAGATCAGGCCTAGAGAGATAATGGAAGGTGATACTGCAAAAGTAAGAGGTTACGTAAGAGGTGTAAGAGGCAGCACAACCGTAAACATCAATGTTGACGGTCAGAAGAAGGCACAAGTAGCTACGAAACGTGACGGATACTACGAGACCTATATCAGACCGAAAAATATTGGAAAACAGACAGTAACTATTTACGCAGGAGGTAAATCAACCTCAAGAACTATAGACGTCTTACCTACTTCAAGAGTTGAGTCAGTTAACGCTCCTAGACAGGTATTTGAAGGAGAAACATTTGAGGTATGTGCCGAGGTATCTTCACAGGCAACGCCAAAGGTTTTCTTCGAGAAAAATGATAGAGTCCTAGAAACTCGGAATGATGCAGGAGAGCTCTGTTTTGAAGATACGGCTTCAGATCCAGGGACTCATGTCTACACAGTAAACTCATTGACACATGATCAGACAAGCAGTGGATCTGTAGAGGTAGAGGTATTAGAGATGAGGAACGAGGCAGAAATGTTCCCTGACCGTTTCGCAAGCATTAGAAGCGGTAGCGGAATAATCAGTGTCGATCTCTACAACAACAACCCTGAACAGAAGACTTACAACCTGAATATAGAAGGCATTGACGATAGATGGGTTACACAGAGCAGTAAGAACGTGATCCTGAATCCCGGGGAGCCTAAGACGGCTTACTTCTACTTCACTCCTCGAGCCGAAGGAGAGTTCAGACCTACGATTAACGTTGAGAAAGACAATGAAGTAGTCTATAGTGACGAGGTCATTATGGAGATTGGAGGACGGGATCGCCCGGAGAGAAAATCGTTCTTAAGCCGTCTCCGAGCCTTTTTCTCTCTTTAATCTTTCCTTACTATGCAGTTGTGAAAAAGTGTAGTTATCGACTAATATATAAAATTAAGACAAGGTGTTATCAATAGGTGGCAATACATAATATGAAGAACTACGAAAAGTTTCTAACAACTACAGCATTAATAATAGCTTTCATCGGCTTAGCTTCGGCAAGCGCCGCAGAACTAACAATTTTCCCAGAAGAATCATCCACTAGAATCGATTCTTTCACATCCTACCAAGTAGAGATAGAGAACGTAGGACCCGTAGAAGACGTTTATACATTAAAGTCTAACCGACCTGCAGAAATAACTATTGCACCAACCAGAGTACCTAAAGAAGGAAATCTAGCGCCAGGAGAAACCAAAACAGTAAACGTATGGTACAATCCTCGTGAAGATGCTTCCGAAGGAAGACACTCCTTCGACATAACAGCCACTTCCAGAGCATCAGGCGAACGGTACTCAACAACCGGATACGTAAACGTAATTAAAGACCACAAAGTAGACCTTCAGACCGCTGAAACATCACGTACCGCATGTCTTGGAGACGAAGCACAGTACGATATAGAAGTTACAAACACAGGTATTCAGAAAGATGAATACCAGCTACGTACAGACTTCGGAGAACTTTCAACCCAAGATCTCGAACTTGAACCTGATGAAACACGTACAGTAACAGTTACAGCTTCATCAGATGAAGAAGTTACAGAAAACTTCAATGTAAGAGCTTCATCAAAACTTGCTAGCTATGCTTCTGACAGCATAAGCCTAGAGTTTGAAGCAGAGACATGTTGGGACTCAGAAGTTTCGCTAAGTCCTGAATCACAAGATGTAGCAGCATTTACAGAAGCAGAGTATGATGTAACAGTAAGCAACACAGGAACAAGACTAGACAGTTTTGATCTATCCTCAAACATGGGAGAAATCGAAGAAACCACACTAGAAATCCCTGGAGGAGAAACCTCAGAAACAACACTAACAGTTGTGCCTGAAGAACTAGGAACAGAAGAAGTTGAAGTAACCGCAGACTCAACAGTAACATCTACAGGAACAGCACAACTTGAAGCATACAACGGAATGGATCTCGATGTAAGATTCGGAGACTCTCCCGTCGTATGTGAAAGAGAAGATGTAGAAACAACAGTTACAGTAGAGAACACAGGCGAAGCAACTGAGACCTACGAACTTGAAGAGAACAGAGGAGACCTAGAAGAAACCGAAGTAACCCTTGAACCAGGAGAAGAACAACAGGTAAATCTAGACGTTAACACTGAAGATCTTGAGGTCGGAACCCATGAACTAGAAGTTACAGGTACATCCACAACATTCGGAGAACCTGTAGAAACAGCAACTACGGATCTAGAGATAGAGAACTGCTGGGATCTTGAGATGGATGCCGTACCTGAAGTAGCAAGCGCAGGAGAAAACAGGAGTACCGTCTACGAGATAAGGTTAGAGAACACAGGAACACGAACAAACACTTACGAGCTCACTCACGACGGACCGGAATGGATCTCCATAGCTCCAACCACACAAGAACTTGAACCAGGAGAAAAAGAGACCTCCTACATGTACGCCGGAGTACCTTTCGAAAAGAAAGGAGAGCTTAAGATTACAGTAACAGGAACAGGTAACGAAGTAGAAAGATCAAAAACTGTAGAACTCCTAATGGATAAAGATATCGAGGAAGCTATTGAAAGTGAGAGAGGCAGAATCACAGGAGCATTTACAGAAAGAGCAGGACAGATGGTTCAAAGAGTTACAGGAGCCGACAACCTATCAAGGGTAGCAATCGCAGTCCTTGTTGGTTTAACCATCACCGCAGTTATACTCTACCGGGAATGGTAGAGTAACTACTTTATCCTCTTATTCTTTCATTTCTATTCTTACCAGAGATAAAAACATAGTTTAACTATCCTCTTACAGAGATATCTAGATTACTCTAAAAATATATGTCAGACAGCTAAAGAAATCTCTATATCTTGTCAAACGCACAGCTCTCAAAAGTTTAGAAAGCCTCATGAAGGTATCATAAAGGCGATTGCCGGAGTACTAATTCAACTAATCTTCTACCCTAACAAAAATTAAAAAGGAAAATATGAAAAGACGTTTCTTAACGTCCTTCTACAGTTACAGAAGTTTGATCTTCAACCGTATAACCGTAGGAAGTTGTTAACTCTATGTTGGTTGTCTGTTCATCTTGTTCAAGAAGGTTTTCAGACTCCCATTCGAAACAAGCTCGTTCCTCATCATTTATCAGTTCAACTTCAACTGTTGCACCGTCTGAGTCTTGTGAACCTGTCTCTCCAGCACCAGGACTGAACTCGAGATCTCCTATATTACTCACAGTTACGTTAACTCTATCTTCGTGATCGCTTTCTAGATTATAGATCTCTTCAGTATCCGGATGGTGTGCATCGCCGTGGCTGAACGGTGTTCCTGGTCCTTCATTTCTTACTTGTAGACATAAGTCATCTACGTTACCTATGTCTCCGCCATCTTCTTCCTGTACCTTAGGAACTGTTTCAAGCATCTCTAACTGTATTGGTCCTGGATCACTGTCTACTTCAGGTACTGAGGAAGTAACATCTGAGTCTAAGTATGCTTCTTCGGTCATAATTAGTAGTTCTGTAGATGCCTGTGTCTCATAACGGTAGAATACGTCTAAGTTAAAGTTTTCTGTTGTAGATCTGCCTTCTCCATATGCCGGTGTTGTAAGTGATATGGATTCGGTGGTTGTTACGCTGTCACCTACGTCTCCTGGTGCAGAAATATCTCTCATATCAACTGTTCTGTTAGCTCGGTGTACCATTATGTTGTCTCCGCCTGCTGCCCTCCATGTAGTATCTTGGTCGGATGCGCTTGCGAAGGTAGGTCCTGAGATTCTTGCAGCAAGATGTTCTACATCTGAGTTACCGGTGTTCTCCATAGTTATCTCTAAGTTCATGTTTGAGTCTGCGGGCATAACATCTTGTGATGGTGAGAAATCAGTTACTGTAACAGGATTTGACTGTACAACATCGCTGTCGCCGTTGTCTGTACATCCTGAAGCTATTACAACTGCGCAAAATAGTATAAGTGTAATTTTATTTGTTTCAAGTTCCATTATCTGTTTACAACCTCTATGTTGAGTGATGGGGACTGACTGTATTTATAAGAAACGCTGAAAAACGTGTTCTCAACTCTTTCTTCAGTACGTTCCGGCTCTACGTTACAGTCAAACTCTATGTCCTCTCCAAGATAATGGTCTTGTTCTCCTTCACAGTCAGAGAAGCTTTGTTGGTCGGATGAAATATCATAGTTTGACTCTACCTGCCCCTCTCCTGTGTCGGTTATGCTTATGTATGCTGGTGTTCCTTGTTCAGATACGGGTTGACGTAGATCTACTGTAAAGTCTATTTCGTTGTTTGAGAATGTTGTAGTCTGTTGTTCTGTCTCTTCAATATCTTCAAACGGCATATACTGAACCTGTAGGGGTTCCGGAGTCTCTAGAACTGAATCATACGTTAAATCCAGCTGTACAGGAACATTACGAGAATCATAACCTTCAATATGTTCTTCCTCCGTACTTACTGTCCATCTGCACTCCATCTGTGAAGGCGATCCTTGTTCTGCCGCAGAAAGTTCTCCTTCAGGCGTGCAGCCGTTCTCTGTAACATCTAAGAAGTGGGTATTGTAGAGAGAGATATTTTCAATATCAATATTCTGTTCTTGGTAGTTCTCAAGTCTTAGTATGATCTGAGAGTTCTGTCCGGGAACTATCTGTGAATCTGTTGTTGAAAACTCTGCGATTTCGACTCCATAATCTCCTACCTCACCGCTTGTATCACCATTTAAGCATCCTGCCGCGATTATGGACATAAGGATTAGTGTTAAAAGTTTTTTATCCACGTTGTGTCACCTCGACACTTCTTGTTCCTGCGTTCCTGACATAGGTATAGTCAACGCTTATCTCTATATCGAATATCTGTGCAGGACCGTTTATATCTTCAGGAACCTCGAAATCACAGGTTATCAGTTCAGAACCGCCTTCATGCATCGTTAGTCCTTCTTCCGGTATTTCACATAGATCTTCAATATCTTCTCCGTTACGTAATTCGTCTGAAGCATCAATCTCTAAAGCCTCACTATCAACGTTTACAACTCCTGTACCGTATCCATCTTCGGTTTCCTGGTTCTGTAGCTGCATATGAACCGTTATGGTATCATCGTCTTCGATACTGTAGGTCGATGCTTGTTCAGCTGCTCCCGGAATCGTCTCAATAGCTGCCAGCATAGGACCGGAAGACGACTGAGACTCCAGTTCTTCTGCACCTTCTACACTCAGATCTTCTTTAACCTGTATCTGACTAGTAGCTTGAACAGTATAATTGAAAGGTAGTTGGAAGTTCATATTACAGTCTAAATCATAAAGAGGTACTGTTCCTTCTTGTTGAAGATCCCATACAAACCTCATACCGTCTCCAGGATCAAGTTCGTACTCACCATTGCTTCCAGACTGTGGTGGAGCAGTATAAGAGAAGTCTTCAAGACCGAACATATCCTGACAGCGATCAGTTAAAATATTGTCGCCATCCTGTTTAACCTCTATCTCTCCCGGTATATTCCCTATATTTGATGCTTCTAATACTGCTCTAGTGCTAGAACTCTCATGCACTGTTGTAGGGGTTACAGAGAGTTCTTGTATCTCTACTGCTTCAGGACCATCGGTATCCATACCTCCGTTTACACATCCTGAAACCACAACCGTTAGAAAGAGTAAGCTTAAAACTGTTTTTCGAGTATGTTCCATATTATAATGAATCTTCTTGATGGTGTTAAAAGCTTTCTATTTGAGAACTTCTGGCTGCCTGTAATAGATCCTTCCGTATACTACAACCCTTACAACACGATTGTTTATGCTTTGCTTTTCGGTCTAGCAGCTATATATCTAGGTTTTCCGCTACTGAAAAAGTTCGATATATCTCTAAATAGAGAGTTCTTCGTCGGTATATCGCCGTTCATATTTCTTGGGGGTTTCGCTCGAGCATTACGAGATTTGCAGGTTTTGGACACTGTAGCTCTTGAAACACCTTTCATATATATTCTAATGTTTTTGTTCACTGTTTCAGCGCTTTTCATATCACTTAAAATCGAACATTTGAAAGAGATAGAGTATCATAAGGTCTTTTTCAGTTTTGGAGCTGTAGCGCTTTTATCAAGTCTGCCTTTCTACAGTATTCAGAGATTTGATATCTTAGCATCATTCTTCGTTATATCCTTTATCTGGGCAGGAGCCGGATATATACTGCTGAAACAGTTTAAACCAGAGCTTTTAAACTGGAGTTTCACAATACCTATAGCCGCACATTTCTTCGACGCTTCATCAACTTACGTCGGTATAACAATGGCTGGTGCAGAAGAAAAACACGTCTTGGCAGATACAGTGATGCAGTCAGTAGGTCCTTCAGGAATATTTCTAGTTAAAGCCGCGATAATCATCCCTGTTGTCTACATTATCTATAACGACTACGAAGATGAAAAAAGAAACTACTATCTTTTCTTAGTAGCCTTACTAGGTTTCGCTATAACAACTAGGAATATGCTGACGATAATCTAACTTCATGTAAGTGCTGAAACAAAGTCCGAGAATAAACTACTTTCAGGATCGTCTTCATCTTCCTCGTCTTCAACCTCTTGAAGAGTGGTTTGCCCGTCATCATCTATATGGAGTGCTTTACTGTTCAGCGCTGAAGCCTCATACATATCTTCTAGTTCGAAGGAGATCACGCCTTCTTCAAGCTCCTCCACAACTTCTGCAGCATTTTCCGTGGTTTCCTCGGTGAATATATGCGACCTAGCTGGGTCGGTCAAAAACTCTTCAGTAACTTGGAGAGCTGTTTGATCTCTATCCAGCTCCTTTTCTATTTCCGGTATTGAGATATCGTCTGTTATTGTTACACCGCATCCGTCGGCAGCAGCAGTTCCGTCACAGGTTGCTCTATCCATAACTGCATAGTTTGGATCGTTTTCACTAGTTGCCGATAGAGCATCTTCAAAGTTTTCTTCGTTCAACGGCAGAACAAACGGACAGTTATGCTCTCTACATAGGTCGTTAAAGACTTCAAAGTTACCAAGATTCTCGTCCAATCTAGCAGTATAGTTTGACTCCATATGCATTGTAAGAGTTTCTCCTGAAGGAGTTATCTGCTGGTTCTCTGTATCCAAGTTGAATACGCATCCGAAAATGTTTGGCTGGGTCTGTCTATCAAACCAGTAATCTGATGGCAGACCGTCATCATCGTCATTTCCTGCCATCAGTCTTGATTTGTCCTCGTCCTGTAGAACCAAACCGTTTTCATGTTCTTCACTAGGTTTGAAAGAGCAGCTCTGAGTTTCATCAGCGTTGAAACTGTCTTCGTCAACACATATCTCATCTTCCTCTGAGGATGCGATACATATCCTTCCTGGAGGTCTTATCAACATGTCTTCAACCTGATATGAGACATCTCTTTCTTCCGTTTCAACAGTTGCTCCTATCGATACAGGCTGCATAGGTTCGCCTTCATCTTCATCGAATGTTGCCGGAGAGCTCACTCCTAAAACAGCTTGTACCGGTGTGTCAGCAGTTACAGAGTCTAAGTTTTGAGTCTGTATCTGTTCCGAAACCCTTACCTGTTCACTCATAGCTTCAAAGTTTAGTGTAGTTTGAGAGAAGTAATCGTACTTAACCTGTAAAACCGCGTTTCTTGTCTCGCTGGATCCTGGCTGCATCATACGACAGTTTCCTAAAGTAAGCTCCTGACCTTCCTCTATCGCTGAATGATCTGTTGTGAGCTCGGTAAATCCTGACGAAGCAGAAGTACCAGGTATCAAATCATTGTTTTCATAGTGGCCGTCCGCCTCTCCGCTTATATTGTATCCGTCTATAGGCACCCATCCTGTGTTACAGTAAGTTGTACTTCCATCTCTTATTTCAACCTGATAACTAACATTCATAGCTTCTATACCTCTTATACCGTGCCTAGGATTATGTATGTCAAACACTACTGGTATCGCCTGGTCAGGACCCTCGAAGGCAACATCTATAGACTCTCCTGCACCTAGTTCAAAGTTTCTTACTTCTAAACCATACTGTTGTCCTACGCTTTCCGATCCTGGTCGGGATGTCTGATTAAGCTGATACTCTTCCAAACAGTGTGGTCCTTCTCCCACACATCTTGCGAAGCCTGCTGCTCTTGAACCTTGATAACGGACTTCTTCAGTTAAAGTACCCATGGCCGGAGAAACTGCTAGAGAATCCATTACTCCTCCTCCAGCATAACTTGTATAGTCGCCTACAACAGTAAACATTAGGATACCTCCTATAACAAATACGCCTGCTAATAGCGCAATGACTTTTCCTCCTGAAACTCCTTCTTCCGAACTATTATTTCTTCTTCGTGCCCCTGTATCTCTTCCTCCATCAGTCATTACTACATTGCCGTCAGAGTCAATATAGGAGTCTCCAGACTCTTCGTCTTTCGAAACCAAGAATTTTCCTACAACCGGTATTTTTCCTAGTATAGGATCCAAAATATCGTCGATAATTTCTCCTACTATATCTACATCTTTACCTGTACCGACACTCACAGCACCCAGAATAGCTGAAGCTTGGCCTACTACAGGTATTAATTTTTTCAGTATTTTATCTATTCTTAGAAAGTGCTCCACAAACTGTCTTTTCCTTACTTCTATAAAGCCAGACATCTAGTTTTCCCTAACAGATTTTATCTGTAGGTTTTCAAGTACATAGGCGCCTTCACTTGTTATTCTTAAACTATTCTCTTCTTCTAACGTTCCTTCAGGAATCTCATGCTGGTTTAATCCTCTTTCCGGGGATATTTCCAGTGTTTCATCGTTTATCTCTATCTGTAGATCTCTTGGTGTTGGAAGTAAGCTTCTATACTCAAAGGTAATATATTCTTGTGTGTCCTCCCTGTTAGCGTAGCTCAATTGCTCTGAACTTAGTTCGAATGTTTCATCTACTTCTTCTGCTACTATCGCTTCAAGACTTCTGATCACTATGTCTGCATGTTCTAAGTAGTATTCTGCAGGTCTGCTTGTTGAGAACTCTATACGGTTAGATCCTGCTTGTAAGTAGTCTAGAGAGATACTTGCTTCTTCATCACTGGTTCTGGCCTGTCTTCTATTGTAGATTTCGTTGTCGTTTACTGTTATTCTCAGGTTTTCTTCTCTTATTGCTTCATCGATATCAAATGTTAGGTCGGCTTCTACAAAGTCTTCTATCTCAAAGCTGTAGACTCTGAAGTTGTCTTTGTGATCGCTGAAGGTTCTATCGCTTACTCTAAGCTCTACATCTTCTAAAACGTATTCTGAGCCTGTTATTATGCCGTCTTTATTTACTCCGATCTCAAAATCATTTATTCCATGTCTTAGATGTTCTTCCGGTATTTCAACAGTCGGATTAGATGTGGATATTAAGTGTTCATCAAATATTCTTTCTCCGTTTACTTTAACGTATACTGATCCTGGACCGTCTCTTCCTAGTACTTCAAATTCTAAGGTTCCATCTCTTGGCTGTGTCGCGTTGTAATCAAACCTTAATCGTTCATTTCTTCTTAGGAATCGATCGTTTATTCTTGCTCTATCCTGTTCAAATCCTAGGACGTCTGCTCGGCCTTCACCAACGTTGAAATCTCCTAGCTCTATAACTCTATGATCATGTTCTTCCTGCCCTATTGTTCCGAAGCTTTTTTCGTAGAATACTTCTTCGTCTCCGATATCGCTTGAAATTCCGTCGGTGGTTGCATCGTATATGAAAACTAGTCCAAAAACTGTTAGTCCTGCAACTAGAACTACGCCAAACTTTTCGTCCATACAATAATATGGTATTGTTTCGAGGTTTTTATTTGTAGGCAGACGTTTTACTGGTTATGAAGCTGCTGAAAACAGATAGAAACGATGGATATGCCAAAGTCCGTATCGAGAACAAAGACGACTTATGGCATCTTAAAGACTTTATACAGAAAGGAGACGAAGTAAGAACGCTTACACAACGTACTAAGCTTGATGGCAGAGATAAAAAAACATGTACTTTAACCTTAAGAACTGAGAAGACAGAATATACTGAAGAAAGATTAAGAGTTACCGGCGAGATAACCCAAGGCCACGATGATATCGAACTAGGCTACCACACATTCAATCTGGAGCCGGATAACGAGTTCGAAATATGGACTGAACTGACAGAAGACCGTTGGAAAAGACTCCAAGAGATGGAGGATAAAAGAAGCTACCAAGTACTTTTCTGTCTTGTTGAAAAGGGTTCTTCAGACTTCTTCTTAGTCGAGGAGTCCGGTATAAAAGATCTATCCAAGATCGAAGAGAACATTCCCGGAAAAATGTATGCCGATCAAGACTCAGGAGAAGATTTCCATAAACAGGTGAAAGCAGTTTTAGAACGCTCATCCGATGTTGACGACATTATCTTATGCGGTCCCGGATTCCAGAAAAACAAGATCTACAACCTTCTGTCCGAAGAGCTTAAACAGAAAACATTTTTGCAAGACACCTCTTTAACCGGTAAGACAGGTCTTCATGAAGCATTTAAACGCGGAGCGCTCGACAAGGTGGTTGAAAAATCGCGTATAGGAGAAGAGTCTGCAGCAGTAGAAGAGTTTCTAAACGAGTTAAGAGAAGATAACCCCACAAGTTACGGGGAGCCTGTAAAAGAGGTTATCAAGCTTGGAGCTGTAGAGAAACTGCTGATAACAGCCCAGAAACATAGAGAGGAACCAGAACTATCTCGAGAGGTTGAACAGCAAGGCGGAGAAACTCAGATAGTTCATACTGACCATGAGGCCGGACAGAAACTTAATAAGCTTGGAGGTATCGCAGCTATTCTACGGTACTCTCCCCATTAATCTCCGGTCTTGGATCAAGCTCTACTTCAACAGTTACTTCCTCACCCTCACGTAGAACAGTAAGTTCTATTTCGTCACCCGCCTCCGTATATCTAGCTAGGTAGACAAGTATGTCTTCAATTCCTCTTACCTCTTGATCTCCTATACCTATTATTACATCTCCTCCTACAGCTATCTCTTGTCCGTTTATCTCTACTACGTTTTCACTCTGTTCTAAGCTGTCTTCTGTTGGTCCGCCTTCAACTACATCAACAACTAGGAAACCAGTATTTTCTTCTAAATCCATTTCTTCAGCGATATCAGGCCCTACATCTACACCTGAGACACCTAACCAGGCATGTTGGTAACTTCCGTCTTCTATAAGTTCAGGTATTACTCTTTCCACGCTTTCAGCAGATATAGCAAATCCTACACCAGAGAACACGCCTGTATCTGTTTCTATTGCCGTATTAACTCCAACTACCTCGCCTTGAGTATTCATTAAAGGTCCTCCAGAGTTACCCGGGTTTATTGCGGCATCAGTTTGTAGAATATTTGGTATAGAGAATCCTCCTTGAACCGGCAGAAGCCTATCTGTCTGCGATATTATACCTGTAGTCATAGAACTTTGGAAACCGAAAGGATTTCCTATAGCTACAGCTTTTTGACCAACTTCTACATCCTCAAGATTTCCAAGCTGCAGAGGATTTAAGTTCTCTCTATCAACTTTTAAAACGGCTAAATCAGTGTATGGATCAGTGCCTAGTACTTCTGCACTTTCTGTTAGTCCATCTGTAAATGTAACCTCTACAGTTTCAGATTCTCCAACAACATGATAGTTGGTAACTATATATCCGTCTTCCCGGTATACAAATCCTGACCCTTGACCTTCACGGTCTTCAAAAGCATCTATAGCCACAACAGACTCTTCAACTTCACTAAAAAGCTCTGTCAGAGATTCCTCAGAGCTGTTATTTATTGTCACAGTCTGCTGATTCTGGCCTAACTCCTCTTCAAGATTATCTATCTGAGTTACCGTATATCCCAGAGAGAAAACTGTTCCGATACCTATACCTATGAAAAGTACTAGAAAAAGTATGTAATTATCTGTCTTAAAATCCATCACAGTATAGATTCTACATCGAATTTTTAATATAAACCGGTCTGACTATTGACTAACGAGATCTTGTTCTCTTACCGGTTTCTTAATTAATGAAGAGTTCTAAACCACAAATAAGGCTCATGGATTTCAGAAGATACTTCTTCGAACTTACCCCTCTAGGAAAAGCTGATCAAGAGGTTAGAGACTATTTAGGAGAAGAAATCAGTAGCGCACAGTTTCAGCGTTATGAAAGAGCTTTAAACTACTATAGAACAGCTAAAATGTTCCAGTTGGCCGCGAAAATACTTTTATACGCAGGTATTATAACTTCTGTAGTTGCTACCGTTGGTTTTGAACAGGTCCGTCTACTTCAACATCTGGCTTCTTACTTTGGAGCCACAGTACTACTGATATTTTACGCTGTTTCAAGCTACTTCGCACTTCTGCGTAGAGAGAGTTACCATGTTCAAAGAGAGATACTTCTCTCCCAGATAGAATAACTATTTTTTGACCTCGTGACAGCTCCTACAACGGGCTTCATACGACTCGTCAGCTCCTACCAGTATTGTTGAGTCCTCATAATGAGCAGGTTCTCCATCAATAATTCTCTGTGTTTTAGTAGCGGGCTTACCACACTTGACACATATCGCTTTAAGCTTGCTAACCTGTTCAGCTCGTGCCATAAGCTCATGTACGGGACTAAAAGGCTCGCCCCTAAAATCTGTATCCAGACCTGCCAAGACAACTTGGAAACCTTGGTCGGCAAGGCTTTCACATACCTCAACCAGCTTGCTGGAAAAGAAGTTTGCCTCATCAAAAACAACTACCTCTTCATCCTCTAAGGTTTCTTCTATTTTCTCAGGGTTCTCCGGATCAACTACTTCAGCTTCCTTTTTACGTCCGTTGTGAGAGCCGATACTATCTTTCCCGTACCGGTCGTCAATACTTGGTTTGAAAATCCTGGTCTCTAAACCCGCAATTTCAGCTCTTTCTAAACGTCTGAGAAGCTCTTCTGTCTTACCGGAAAACATGCAGCCAGTTATAACCTCTATAGAACCTCTTTCTAAATCAGCAAAATTCAT
>LKMO01000005.1 GCA_001563905.1 Nanohaloarchaea archaeon B1-Br10_U2g19 | reverse complement strand
TAGTTTTTAACATCTATCTGGTTTCTGTCGAAACCTTCTTGGGATAGAACATCTTCAATTCTTCTGAGATGGTTACCTTGTAACTGGATCTGTCCGTTTTTGGCTGTACCGCCGCAGGCCAGTTTAGATTTGAGTGTGGATGATAATGTGTCTATGTCCACGTCCTCTGAGAGACCTTCAATAACGGTCATCTCTTTGTTGAATGTACGTGTATCGATTTTAACAGTTATTTTCTGTTCGTCCCGTGCAATATCATCACATACACACAGGTCTTCAGGCATTCCGCATTTTTGACAAGTAGTTTCCGCCATTAGTATCTAGTTATCTTTTCTTTCGTTAAGAACTGTTTTAATCTTGGCGATAGTTCTCTTCATTTCTTTTATTCTTCCAGGGTTGTCTGCGAATCCTCCTGTCTCGATTTGACCTCGTTCCTCCATTATCTCGGTCTTCATGTCTCTTATCTTCTCTTTTAACTCGTTTTCGTTCATGTTTCTTATGTCGTCTGTTCTTAAAATCGCCATATTTATGACACCTAGGATTCTCCTTTTATTCTTTCTTGTTCTCTAACCACTGGGTTAGAGTTTTTCTGTCTTTGTTTGACTCTTCAGCTTCTAGTGCTGCTTCGTAGTCAGGGTTTTCAAGATCGCTTAAAGCGTCTTTTGCATCGCTTATTGTTCCTGAGACAATTTCTTCGTAGTCAGTTTCTGATTCATCTGCTTCTTCTGCGTCAGGCTGTGGTTCCTCATCATCGTCTACTTCGTCTTCTGATTCTTCGACTGTTTCTTCCTGAGCTTCGTCCTCTTCAATATCTTCTTTTGTCTTTGGTCCTTCTTTCTCGAATATTTCTCGGACTTCAGACTTTGTGATATCTTCTTCTGTCTGGATATCTTCGAGTTCTTCAATAGCTCTTTCAATTTCGCCAGCTGTCATGTTGTCAGCTTCAGCGATAATCATATCGATTTTTTCAGCTTTCTGATGTGTTTCAGAGGATTCTACTGTTTCATGGATAAGCTCTTCTTCTACATCCACGTTTCTGTGCATGAAGTCAGGCATCTCTTTCATTAACCGGACTTTTACTCCGATTGTACCTGGCTTTGTTCTTGCTAGTGCGTATCCTTTCTCTACGTTTTCTTTGGATGTGTTACCACATCTCTTAACGTATCCGAAGGAGAACTTCTCTGTTCTTCCTCTGTTACCGCTCATCTTACCGGTCATCTCTATCTCTGCACCGATGATTCCTGATTCTTTGATTCTTCTTAGATATGTGTATCCTACTCTTTTGGAACGTCCTCCTTTCTCTAACCATGAGGCCATTGACTGTGCTACGATCTGTGCGTTTCCGTCAGGGTTCTCGATCTCGTTTACCTCGATTTGAGGGTTTTCGAAATCAAACTTGTTTTCAATAGTATTTGTTAGTTCTTTGATCCGGCTACCGCCTCTACCGATCACTAGTCCTGGTCTCTGTGCGTATATAACCAGTTTTGTTGATGTAGGTGTTCTTACGATATCTACGTTTGAGTAGCCTGCGCCTTCTAGTTCTTCTTGAAGTGTTTCATGTAGGCGTACTTTTCTGGCGCCTTTTTGGATAAATTGTTTTTCTTGCATAAATTATCGTTCTCCTACAATTATCTTTATGTGAGCGGTTTTAGGGCTTCTACCTCTATGCCGTTTAGGTGTTCTGAAGGTAGGTCCTTGGTTGGATATAACGTTTTGAACTTCCAGACTTGCTGTGTTAAGTCCTTCGTGCTCTGCGTTTGATTCAGCGCTTTCAACTAGTTTCAGTACTTCTTCAGCTGCTTTTACAGGATATCCTCCTGGTCCTCCGCCTGAGCGGTGGCCTGCGTCTGAATCGAACTTTGTGTAAGGTACTGAGAGCTCTTTGTCAATTACTCTTTCTAACTTGTTTTTAGCTTTCTCTACTGAGTCGCCTTTGATGAAACGTCCGATCTCAGTACACTGTTTCCAAGATACACGTAGGTTCTTTCCTACGGCCTTGGCTTGATGTTCTTCTACTTGTAAACTCATTTACTATTTCACCTTTACTTGAGTGGTACGTGCTGTGAGGATCTTGTTGCTCCAAGTCCTGGTGCACTGTGTTGTACTCTTTTACGGGTTTTTGCGAACTCTCCTAGGTAGTGTCCTAACATTTCTTCTTGGATCTCTACTGGTACGAACTCTTGACCGTTGTAGACTTCTACTGTCTTACCGACCATTGAAGGTACTACTATCATGGTTCTTTCGTGTGTTCTTGCTGTATCTTTCTCTTCGAGATCTTTCAGAATCTTTTTTTCGTTGTCTTTTAGTCCTCTTTTAATCTTTCTTCTGCCTCTGGCATCTAAAAGATCTGCGAACTGGTTTAGATTCATCTTCTCCAGTTCTTCCATTGTTTTTCCTCTGAATGTGAATTCTTCGCTCATGTTATGACACCTTTAATCTTTCTTCTTCTTACCGCTTCTTTTTGCGGCGATGTTTCCGGACTTGCTACCCGGTGATGCATGTCGGGATACAGTCTTCGGTTGTCCTGGTTTTGCTGATCCACCGAATGGGTGGTCTACTGCGTTCATTGCTACGCCAGATACTTTTGGATACTGTTTTCCTCTGGCTTTCATTGCTTTGTGTTTGTTTCCTGCTTTGACGAATGGTTTCTCTTTTCTTCCGCCTGCTCCAACTTTTCCTACTGTTGCTCTGCATCCTGTGTTAAGTTTCTTGAACTCTTTGCTTGGTAGTTGGACTCTTACACCATCTTTTTCGTGTGTTACGACGAATGCGTATGTTCCACCGCTTCTTACTAGTTTTCCGCCGTCTCCAGGCTGTAGTTCGATATTATGTATTGGTACTCCTTCAGGTACTTCTCCGATTGGAAGTGTGTTACCTTCTTCGATTGGAGCGCTTACTCCTATCTGGATTTCGTCTCCTATAGCAAGGTTTTCTGGTGCTAGAATATTTCTTACTTCACCGTCTTCAAACTCTACTTCTGCTACTGGAGCTGTTCTTGCTGGGTCGTGACCTATATCTGTGACTGTTCCTGTGATTTCTGCGTTCTTGGTCTGTACTGCTCCTTTACCTTTGTGGCTGTTGGCCTTGTAGGTTGGGGAGCCTTTTCCTTTTCTCTGTGATCGTATTTTTCCTGCCATTTTTTATCACATCATACCCATTTTTGTGGCGATATCCATTGCATCGTCTGAATCTGATAGCTGGACGTATGCTTTTTTCTTCGCCTGTGGTGTAATAGAAGTGTTTACTTTTTTAACGGTGACATTGAACAAGCTTTCAACTGCGTCTTTTACTTGGTTCTTGTTCGCCTCTAGATTTACCATTAGTACTAGTTTGTTGTCTCTGTCCACCATGTCCATTGCTTGTTCGGTCATGTGCGGGTTCTCTATTATGTTTAGTGCTTTGTGTTCTTCCATTTTTGATTCACCTAATGGTAAAGTTCTTCCTCTTCAAGTTTGTCTAATGCTTTTTGATCCCAGACAACGAGTCTTCCTGCTTGAGCTCCTGGAGCCAGTTTTTCTGCATTTAACTGGTCTACGTATGAGAACTCTACTCCTGGAAGATTGTTTGCTGCCTGGCTGATTCCGTTGTCTTCTGCAGTTACTACTAGAGGACCTACTTTTCTCTTGTATTTTCGTCCTCTTCCTTTTCCTTTTCCTGCTCTTACTTTCTTTTCGCTTACTCTTTCTAGCTCGTTTTCTAGTCCTAGTTCTTCCAGTGTCTCTTTTAGTTCGGAAGTTTTCTCTACTGAGTCTAGGTCTTCTGTTACTAGCGGTAGCTCTCCGTCATAGTTGTGTTTCTCTCCTACTATGCTAAGGTCTGTTGATGCTGCTAGTGCTGAACGGATTGCTTTTCTTCTTTCTTTATCGTTTATGTCTTCTGAGAAGTCTTTCTCAGGTGTTGGTCCGTGTGCTCTTCTACCTCCTCTTGTGTTTGGAGATTCTGCTGCTGGACCGAACAGTTGAGATCCTCTTCTGATTGTTATCTTTCTTGGAACTCTTGACATTCCTCGGCCTTTACGGCTTCTGTATGCGTTGTTCCTGTTCTTCCAGTATGTTGAATGTTTGAGGCCTGCGTCTTCTTCGTGGCCGTATGCCTGTCTCTTGTTTGCCTGGATTGAGAGGAATGCTCTCTTGATAATATCTGGTCTTACTCTTTCATCGAACTGATCTGGTAGTTCTGTCATTTTTCTCACTTGTTGATGTGTGTTATTTCTGGTTTACCTGGGTTTTCATCTGTTCTTAGAGCGGTTCTTAGTCGGACTAGTCTTTTTGATGGTCCTGGAACCGATCCTTTGATTATTATGTAGTTGGATTCTACTTCTCCGTATCCTTTGAATCCTCCTTCTCTCTGTACTTCTTCCGGTTCTTCACTGTGTTGGATGATTCTTTTGTTGTATTCGGTACGGTTGTTGAATCCTTGCTGTCCTGGTAGTGGAATCTTCCAGCTTAGAATATCTGGATGCCATGGTCCGACGTTTCCTGCTTTTCGTCGTTTCTTCTGTGTTTTGTGACCTAGTTTTTTGATTCCGTATCGTTTTACTGGTCCTTCGACACCTTTTCCTTTGGTTACTGCGATTACGTCGGAGTAGTCTCCTTCGTCGAATACGTCTGAGAACTCGATCTCTTTTCCGATCATTTCTTCTGCGTACTCTAGTTTGTCTTCAGTGTCTCCTCCAATCCCTAGTTCGAAGTTTGCTGGTTTGCTTGTGGACATTCCTGTTTGCTGTGGCTGTGTGTGTACTAATAGTGTTATGTCTGTGATTCTGTCGGAATGTTCTTTAGCTTTCTCTAGGTTGTCTAGGTTTCCATCTTTTGGAATATCTACTGCTTCTTGCAGTTCTTTGGAAGGGCTTTCTGTCCATGCTTCTGTGAAGACCTGTTTTCCTGAGTTAAGGTCTTCAGTGTAGAATCTTGCTCCGTAAACTCTTAATGGCGGAGCTTCGAGTATTGTTACTGCTTCTGCTACTTCTTGACCTCTTGTTGCGCCGTCTTGATCGTCGATCATAAGGACACGGGTCATTCCTACTTTGTAGCCTGCGAAGCCTAACGGTTTTTGTTCGTCTGTTTCTTCCCAGGTTGAGATGTCAGGGTAAATCCTGTCGGCTCTAACCTTAGGCTTGAATTGTAAAGATCCGCTTCTTGGTCTATTTTTCTTTGGCATAGTGTTATCAGTCCTCCCAGAGGCCCCTTATCTTGCGAAAAAGGGCTTGTCTCCTCAGAAAAGTTAATCTTCTTAAGGAGTAACAAAACAGTCGGAACTAACTTTTATAAATAGGTTGTCCTATATTTACAGACCCTACTCCATTCTCTCTAGCCGGTTTCTAACCGTTTCAGAGAGCTCTGAAGCCTTTTCATAGTCTTGGTTGTTTACTGCTTTGTCAGCCTCTTCAAGAAGCTCTATACAGTCTGAGACTTCGTAGCCGTTATTGTACTTCTTTTCTGTCTGTTTCTCAAGTTCAAGCAGCTCATCGACTATGGACTGTTTATCTCGGTAGGACTTAATGTAGTAAGTTAGAATAGCTAGAACTGACAAGGCCAAGATACCTAGGAAAACATTCCGTATTAGGTCTGTGTAACCTGGTGTTTCCGCTGCTTCTTCAGCTTCGTCTGCAAGTTCTGAAGCCTCTTGCAAGTTTCCTTCTTCCAGCTTCTCTTCAGCCTCAACAAGTTTTTCACCTGCCTTGTCAGACTCTGTCTCTATATCTCTGATTCTTTCACGGGTTTCCTGTTCAGCCTCCCACTCTCCGCAGCTGTTCACCTCTTCTTTCTCATCAGGAACCTCGCATACATTATCAAAGGTTGAACAAGTGTTTTCGTCTGCAGCATCAACGCTCTGTTCGGAGTAACATGTCTGGTCTATGCCGGTTGCGAATACAGAGAAACCATCGACTGTAACGCTGTAAACTGAAACAGTATCTTCTTCCTCTACCAGCTCTGCACCGAGATCAGACCATTCTTCCCCTCCCTGTCTGTATAGAGAAGCTTCCTCCGGCTCAAAATTGTTTTCCTCCAGCCAGTCATTTGTTATACTGAACTCCAGAGTCAGTTCCTCAGTTAAAGTTGTCTCTGCCTCAAAGAACTCTTCCATGGAGGATGAAGTGTCTACATTGGTACTTTCAATCTCTATACTATCGTTTTCTGCTGACTCAAACTCTATACTTTCTATAGGTAGATCTGTCTGGTTGAACCTGATTTTTTGTCCTTCGTTTATTCCTGTTACGGATATGCTGTCGTTATCTTCTTCCAACACAGTTTCTTCTTCAGACTCTTCCTCATCCTCTTCTACAGGAGCTCCGCCGCCTTCCTCTTCTTCTACAGCTTCAACATCAAAACCTTTGATTTCTGAGCTAAAGCTTTCGCCTTCAATATCTCCGACAAGACTCCAGTCATAGATTCCCTCAGAAAAGATATCTGTATGTCCAAAATCGTTCCGACCTGACTCCAAGTCAGCTGTTATCTCTTCGGAGCCGTCAAGCTCTAAAACTAGTTCGCCTTCACCAATAACATCTACGGTTGCTGAGAAGCTGACAGGCTCTTCTTCCTCAAAAACTTGGTTATCGGGACTTAGATCTGAGAAAGCTATATCCGGATCAAGACTGAACTCTGTAAGTTTCTCTGAGTTCAGATAAAGCTCTTTCAGACCGGTCTCGTTTATGTTGTGTTGTAGAGAAATATTTTTACTGGATTCAGGCTCTACCTTGAAACTATCTTCCTCCACTATGGAGTCGTTTATTTCTAGCTCTAATTCTTTGGTAGAAGACACACGGTTCGGATTGTTTAATTCGACCTCTACATCGATTACTCCTTTGTCTGAGACAGCTTCTGAAACCTGGTTTATCTCTGTATCAGGTTCTTCAACAGTAACAGTGTCAATCTCTGTATCGTTCACGTTCAATGTGTACTCGCCTTCTTCGCTGAACGAGGTAGTTTTAGATAAGTCTTTCTTTTCATCCGGTTCCAGCTCTAAGCTTTTAGATTCAAAAATCTCTTCTGCAGAGAACTCGAAGAGATCTGTTCCTTCAATACTTCCGGTGTTCTCTATCGACGCAGTAACTTCCAGGGTCTCGTCTACGAATATCTCGGTCTCGTTTACGGAACCGTCTTTTAACTCTAAGTTAGGTCCTTCTAGGACTTCGAAATGTTTTGACTTGTTTAACGAGTTTGCAGTATAGTTTCCAGGCTCATCTATAGTTTCAGTGAAAACAACGGTTTCGTTCTCTTCAGGGCCTAAGACTATATCTTTCTCCGTATCTACTACTTTGTCTTCTGTAGTGTCCGTCACGTTCAAATTCACGTTGAACTCGCCTTCAACCTCTCCAATGTTCTCTATGAGGCTACTGAACTCTATTTCGTTTCCTTCAACAGTCTGGTTAACAACTTTGAAATCTTCTTGAACTAGTTCGGCCTGCTTTAAAACTTCTAAAGTGTTTTCAGTTCCGTTTACAGATAGATTATAGGTTCCTGGTTCGTCAAAACTTTGTTCAAAAACAGTTTCTTTAGTCGAACGGTTTCCTACAACAATATTTCTTTTTTCTATCTTTTCTCCGTCTACACTGAAATTAAGCAGGTCTTCTTTATTCAAGTCTCCTGTATTGTTTGTTGAGGCTGTTAGTTCTGCGGTCTCACCTTCAACGATACTCTGCTCTGATAAACTAGTGTTTTCTAGGTTGGCGTTTCCTTCTCTAAGCACTTCGAGTATCTCAAACTTGTCTTCTGAAGAGATATTGTACTCTCCTCTGCTATCAAACTGTTCTGTAAATGTGATTAGCTCGGTTTCACCTGATTCGATAGCTGTTGATTTGTTCTGTACTTTTTCCCCGTTGACAGAAAGATTGATGTCGAACTCTCCGTCTTCCTCGCCTATGTTCTCAGCTTCGATTTCAGATTCAATATACTCGCCTTCAAGTATCTGAGACTCGTTCAGCTCCTCTGACTTGTTAACCAGCTCTATATTATTGACGGATAGTCTTGCAGCCTCAAGTACATCGAGGTTTCCTGCAAACGTATCGTTGACACTGACCTCATAGAACCCAGGATCTTCAAACTGTTGTGTGAAGCTGAAAGGCTTCTCTTCTTCAAAACCTAGTTCAAGTTCCTTACCCTGTTTTTCAGTTTCGTTAGCGAAAAGTCTGAGGTCTGCGACTCCGTCACCGCCTTCGTTTGTTAGGACTCCTGAAGTGTTTACTTTGTCTCCTTGAGAAATCTCTGACTCGTTGAGTTCGAGCTCTTCCTCATCTATAATGAACTCTGGAGGCGGCATAACGGCTTCAATACTGCCGGCTTCAGCACGGTTTAAAGAAGCTTTGTAGAATCCTTCTTCCTCTATAACTGTCTCAAAACTGAACTGTTTCTCTGTCCCCGCATCTACCTCGACTTCTTCAGTACTGTTTAGAGTGTCGTTCAGCTTAAATTCAAGATCTATAGTCTGGGTTTCGTCCTCAAAATTTTCAACCGATCCTTCAACCTTGAATTCTTCAGTAATATTGATCTCTGAGACGTTTAGAGATACGTCTCGTACCTCAAAGCCTTCATCGAAACGTGTAATAGAGTAGTATGTGGCTTCGTAAGTATCTAATATACCTTGACCGCATCTTATATCTCTACCATCTATCTCTTCATCGTCACAACTGTCTTCAGGTTTCCATGCTGTCTCTTCTAAAGCCTCATTTAACTGATCCGGTTCAAGAGCTGTTTCTGTAGCAGACTGTATAAGTCCAGCAGCTCCTGATACATGAGGCGTCGCCATGCTAGTCCCTGATTTTAATCCGTAATTGTTCCCGGGTAATGCGCTTTCCACGTTGCTTCCAGGAGCAACTAAAGAGGGTACGACGTACTGTTCTGGCCAGTCATCGGGAGCATCGTCTCCCCATATTTCGTCGGTATCTATCTCTTCTCCTCCTGAAAATTCAGTTACGTCTTTGTCTTCATTCGTGGCTCCGACGCTTATGGCGTCAAATATGTTGCCCGGAGAGATGCTAGTATCTTCCCCGCTGTTTCCGGATGCAGCTATCACTGCTGTTCCGGCGGTTTCCGCGTTTTGGATTGCGTCAATATAGCTTTCTTCATATCCGTCAGCTCCTAGACTTTTACTTATGATATCTGCGTCATTGTCGACAGACCACTCCATAGCGTCTAAAATGTCTTGTAGCTCTCCTACACATTCGCCGGTTTCCGTACTATTAATCATTAAGGCGCCAACGTTCATCAGCTCTGTGTTTGGTGCTACACCTATGTTTGTTCCTGACTCATTTCCTCCGGCTACGGTACCGCTTACATGTGTTCCGTGATCTCCGCCGTCGTAGTCGCAGTAACGAGGTTCTGAGTCCTCAACTTCGCCGCTCTTGAACTCTGCCCAGCCACCGGGGTAGGTAGGATCGTCTTCATCATCTGTGTACAGTTCTAGGTCGTTGTGATCGATATCTATACCTGTATCTATTACAGAGATTCTGATGTTTTCTCCTCTAGTATCAAACTCTTCCCAGGTCTCTGTCGCGTTTATTTGGTTAAGACCGTACGTGTTTTCAGAGCTTTGTGTGTTTACGTTAGATGTTTCTGAAAAAGTGTCGGATTCTTGTAGGGTGAATTCAGAGTTTTCGTTCAGACGGGTTACGCCTTTTACTCCTGCAATATTCTCTAAAGGAAAATCCTGGTTGATTTCGAGAAGTACTGCGTTAGTAATCCAGAACTTGTTTTTGACAGTGACTTCAGGGTTTTTATCAGCCAGTTTTTTTAGAGGTTTTTGGCTTTCTGAAGCGTGTTTTTCCATCTCTTCAACTGTTGAAACGTTTCGGGGATAGGATTCGAGACTGACTAATACTTCTGTTCTGTCTTTACTCTGGGCTGTAAAAATGTTTGACTGGAATTTTGATTCTATATTAGGATCTATATCTACTTGGGAAGGATCTTGTTGAGGTATGTCTCCAGAGATGTTAGAAAAGGTAGAGCTGCCCGTAACAGCTAATAAAACTATTAAACCAGCTAACAGTGTTCTGGAAAGATATTTTCTGGTCACTAACTAGAACTAAAGTAAAGGAGTACTATAATAATTAGGAACGTTCTACAAAGCTTTTGAAGACGCTTTCAAGACCTAAAAACTTATTGAAATCTTTTCGGCACACTTATATCTTTCAAGCTTGTTTAGGATGTTCTATAGGTCTTCAGAACTTTTCTAAGATTATTTTCTGAACTCTAACCTTTAATATTGATTAATGGTTTGGTTTGTGCCACTTTCTGTCCTATACCAAGTTCGTCAGATACTTGGATTACTTCGTCCACATCTTTGTAGACTCCGGGCGCCTCCTCGGCTATTGTTGAACCGGTATCAGCTTTAACAAGTATTCCTTTTCTTTCTAGGTCTTTCTGTACGTCTTCTCCCCAGTAGTCTTGTTTGGCTTGGGTACGTGACTTTAGTCGGCCTGCTCCATGAGCTGTAGAGCCGAATGAAATATCTAAAGAGTTCTGACCTCCTGAAAGTACGTAGCTTGAGGTTCCCATGCTTCCAGGGATTAGAACAGGCTGTCCTACATCTTTGTAAACTTCAGGTATCTCTTCTCTCCCTGCAGGGAAAGCTCTTGTAGCGCCTTTACGATGTACAAGTAGCTCTTTCTCTTCACCATCTACATTATGTCTTTCTTCTTTCGCAATATTATGGCATACGTCATAGAGTAGATCTACTTCTGGTTGCTCAAAAATTCTGTTGAAACAGTCTCTTACAGCTTTTGTTAAGGCTTGTCTGTTCGCCCATGCATAGTTTGCAGCAGCATACATTGCCTGTTTGTAGTCTTCAGCTAAATCGTCTTCTAAAGGTGCGTAAATCAGGTTTTTTTCAGGTATCTCTTCAACAATCTCAGGATACTCTTTCTCAAACTTTCTGAGATACTTGGTACAGGTTTCGTGTCCTAGCCCTCTAGAACCGGAGTGTATCATTACAACGATTTGGTCTTCTTCAAGTCCGTAAGATTCTGCTTTTTCTCCTGAGTAAATATTGGATACTTTCTGTACTTCTAGGAAATGGTTTCCGCTTCCCAGGCTTCCGACCTGTTTCAAACCTCTTTTAACTGCTTTTTCAGGTACTTTTTCGGGGTTTCCGGGTAGTCGACCGTTCTCTTCACATCTTTCAAGATCTTTTTCTGTGGCATGACCGTTTTCTTCCATCCATTCCATACCTTTCTCAAGTATCTCTAGTATATCGTCTTTACTGGTCTGTATGTATCCTCCTTTTCCAAGTCCGTGAGGTACTTTACTGCTTAGAATGTTCGCTACCTGTTCTTCTTTGCCTTTGAGATCTGAAGCGGTAAGGTTTGTTGTAAGCATTCTTACTCCGCAGTTGATATCGAAGCCTATTCCGCCAGGACTTATCACCCCGTTTTCGTTGTCTACTGCTGCAACTCCGCCGATAGGGAATCCGTAGCCTTGGTGTCCGTCCGGCATAACGATAGAGTACTTTTCGATACCGGGTAGAGAGGCCATGTTCTTTACTTGTTCTAGAGTATCATCATTTTTCATGTCTTCCAGAATTTTTTCGGAGGCGTATACTCTTGCAGAGACGTTCATACCGTCTTCTCTAGGTATTTCGTAGATGTTTTCAGAGATCTTGTTAAGCTTCATAGTTCAAACAATGTCTAACGAATTTTTTAACCGCTTTTCTAGATATCGAGAACTGCTTCAAGTATCCAGCCTTCTCCTTTCTTGTAGTCGGTCTTCATTTCGTTGTATGTAGGAGCCTTTATATCCAGTAGGTCCATGCCACTGACTATCGTCTGGGTCCATACAACTGTTTTAAGCCGATGGGTGTCGCCTTCTTCTAGCTCCAAGTCTTCGGCGTGGCATACTGCGACGTCTTCCGTATCCTGTAGGAAGATAAGTTCGTCGAGAAAATCAAACAGTAATGCGTCGAAGCTTTCTGACTCTACTTCTATAGTATGTCTTACTTCCCCGGCTTCAGGATCGCTGCCTACAATCTCGGCGAACGCCTTCACAGCTTCACTGAAAGCTTCTTCTCTACTGCTGCCTACTGCTCTAAACTTTACGTCTGCCGTATGGTCAAGTAGTTCATAGCTCATTCTGACTCTACCTTCTCTGAAAACTTTTCCTTCAAAGCTTTTCTGACAAACTTTTTTTGCTCATCTATACCTAAATCAGTGTTGTCTATAAGCAGGTCGTAGATACTGGTATCGTTTAAATCCAAGTCGTAGTACTTTCTGTATCTTTCTATATCTCCTTGATCCCTTTTACTGATTATTTTCTCTGCCTCTTCTAAGTCCAGATCTTCTCTTTCCGCTAGTCTTCTAGCTCTTTCCTCCGGTTCAGCTGTTAGACGTATTCGTAGGTCGGAGTAACTTCCTAAGACCCATGAGGAGATACGAGAGTCTATTACACAGGACTGGTTTAAACCTCTTTCAAGTGTTTTCCTGTCTATCGCAAGATCTACTTCTTTCTCTGCCTTGTTGGAGAGCTCATGGTCAGAAAGGTTTCGTTCTTCTGCAATCTGGTAGAATACGTCGCTAGCTGAGAAATGTTTTAGATCTAGGATTTCTGCAACCTGTTTGGCAAGTGTGCCTTTGCCGGCTCCTGCAAAACCGTCTATAGTAATGATTATATCAGACTTTTTCTTCCGGCTTTCCTGGAACTCTTCTATATAACTCTCCATAAAATGAAAGTAACTCTGTTAGTTTTATTCCTTTTCTTCAACCAGTTTTTTCGCCCGGCTGATCATCTCGTCTTTTAGGCCTATGAAGACGCCGCCTTTTTTACCTCCGACAAAACTGTTTTCCCCAGGCTCTATAACCTTGTTCAGCTCCGGATGCTCAACGTCGATATGGACTACTTGTGAACCGGATTCGTCGTCTTTTCTATGAACATATACTTTAGCATCTTCCAACTCGGCCTTTGATTCGTGAGGTCCTGCCATAAACAGTTAATGGTTCTCTGGCTAGAAAAAAGACATGGATTTATAGAAGTACAACAAAGATTACTCATTCATTATGCAAAACCTAGATGATCTCCGCACCAAGTTCAAGAGGTTTAGAAGAGATCTGAGATGGTTTACGCCTGTCGGAAAGTCGGATCACGATTTGAGAAAGTATATACGTAAAGAGCCTTCAACCAAGTTTTACAAGAACTACAGAAAGGCTTACAAGAAATATCGACATACTAAGAGAGCGGAAGTAAGTTTCAGAATACTGCTTTACGCAGGACTTGTAACCTCTATCGCGGCATCATTCGGGCTAGAGCAGCTTAGAGTTCTACAGAACATTGCTGCATATATAGGTGTATCCGTCTTGTTCGTCTTATACGGTGCAGCTAGCTACTTCAATTTGAGAGCTAGAGAGGACTTCTACTTGAGAAGAGAGATCTTCTTTATGGAACATCTAGAAGATAAAATAAGTGGTTAAGCGCCGAGGCTGGGATTTGAACCCAGGAGAGCGTAACGCTCACCACCTTTCCAGGGTGGCACCTTTAGCCACTCAGTCACCTCGGCTAGTATTTGCCGTTCACTAGAGAACGGTCTATAGCAAGTTTAGCTGTTAGAAGTTTTAAATTAGGAAAGGGTAAGGAAAAAGTAAAGATTCTTTTTTACTCTTCCAGCTCGATCTCGATGTCCACGCCTTCAGGTACGTGTACACGCATGACCTGTCTTAAAGCTCTTTCACTGTCTTTGAGATCGATTAACCGGTTGTGGATATGCATTTCGTATCTTTCGAAGGTTGACTTACCTTCTCCGTCTGGAGCTTTCCGGGTTGGAATCTCTAGAGTATGTGTAGGCATAGGTACTGGTCCGGATACGTCTGCGTTGTACTCTTCGCCAATTTCAATTATTTCTTCCGACAGGTTGTCAATCTTCTCTTGGTCGGTGCTTCTAAGTTTTACACGTGCTCGCTGCATATACAATTATCTCGGAAGTTAAATCTTATAAATGGTGTTAGAATATTCTCTGTTTTTATCTTCCTCTGAAAGCTTTTCTTTTGCATACTCTCGTAAACCCATAGTGTTCGCGGTTATAGAGGCTCCTAAAGCAGCTTCTGTAGATCGGTTGAAGAGGTAGGTCTCTCCTTCAGACATCTGGTATAATGCTAAAGCGCTTGAGCCTACAGCTACTGCGCCATATGCTGCGAGTTTGGTTCTATGGTCTTCTCTACCTATTTCTAGGTAATCCTTGACTTTTTCTAGTGTCATATAGCTGATAGTCGTTGGTAAAAGTTAAATTGTTAGAATAAAATAGGGAAAAGGAAAAGATAAGAGTGAGAAGTAAGTTTTTACTTCTCGTTGACTTTTAGAGCCATTCCGGCTCCAACTGTCTGTCCCATGTCTCTTACAGCGAATCTTGCAAGCTGTGGGATGTCGTCGTTCTCTTCGATGACTAGTGGCTGTTGTGGAGTAATTTCCACGATTGCTGCCTGTCCCTGTTTGATGTAGTCAGGATCTTCTTCAAGTGTTTCTCCTGTCTTAGGGTTCATAGTCTTCTTGAGGTCTGTGAATGTACAGCTTACTTGTGCTGTGTTGACGTGGAATACAGGTGTGTATCCTTCTGAAACTACGTTAGGGTGGTTCAGAACGATTACCTGTGCTTCGAATGAGTCTGCTACTGTTGGAGGGTTGTCGGCTGGTCCTGCAACGTCTCCTTTCTTGACGTCTTGTTCTCCGACTCCTCTTGTGTTCCATCCGATGTTGTCTCCAGGTGTTGCCTGTTCGACTTCTTCGTGGTGCATCTCGATTGTTTTGACTTCTCCACCGATGTTCTGGTTTAGTCTTGTGGATGCAGGTTCGAATGTGATGTTGTCTCCTGATTCGATGTTTCCGGTTTCTACTCTTCCTACTGTTACTGCTCCGATTCCGGAGATTGTGTAGACGTCCTGTACTGGAACTCTGAGATCTAGGTCTTTAGGTTTCTCAGGTTCTTCTAGGTTGTCTAGTGCGCCTAGTAGGGAAGGTCCGTCGTACCAAGGCATTTCGTCTGATTTCTCTGCTACGCCTTCTCCTTCGAAGGATGAAATTGGTACGAACTCGATGTCGTTAGGGTTGTAACCTACTCCTTTGAGGAGCTCTGTTACTTCGTCTACGACGTCGTTGTAACCGTCTTCTTCGTAGTCAGCTAGGTCCATCTTGTTGACAGCTACTGTTAGCTGGTCGATACCTAGTGTCTTTGAGAGGTATGCGTGTTCTTTTGTCTGCGGCTGAATTCCGTCGTCAGCTGCTACAACTAGAACTCCTGCATCTGCTTGTGATGCTCCTGTAATCATGTTTTTAATGAAGTCTCTGTGTCCTGGAGCGTCGATGATTGTGAAGAAGTAGTTGTCCGAGGTGAAGTCTTTGTGAGCGAGGTCGATTGTAACTCCTCTTTCACGTTCTTCTTCTAGACTGTCCATTGCGAATGCGAATCCGAATGTTTCTTTACCTGCTTCTTCTGCAGCATCTTCTAGTTTTCTCATTTCTTCTTCTGGAAGGTTTTCTGTGTCCCATAGTAGTCTACCGATTGTGGTGGACTTACCGTGGTCTACGTGTCCAATAAATACCAAGTTAATGTGTGGTTTATCTGCCATTGAGTTTTACACCTAATGCGTATATAATCCGAAATAGTCGATTAAGTTTTAAAAAGGGTTTGTGGTTTTGTGATTCTGTTTAATAGAAGAAAGATTTAAAGGAAAAAGAGAGCTTTGAAATAAAGTCAATTATGTTTATCTGTCCACCAGACAGCCACAACTGACTGTAAATAAGCAGAAATAGCTAAGGCAGCCAGATAAATTAGTTCTACAGCCGCAGATCCTTCCTCAGGTAAGTAAATTTCTCCTTCTATAAGAAACTCCAGCGGCATAACCGCAAACGTAGAGAGCATCAGAATACCTAGGAAAATTAAGCTCAATACTATCTTGGCTCTATCTGGTCTCAAATAGTCTATAGCTTCCATACTAATTAATCAAGTTCTATAGACTTAAAGTATTTCTTATAGATTTCAGGACTTCTCAGACCTGCTTCAACTAAGGGATCAATAGGGAATAAAAAAGAAGGATATTTGGGAGTTTCTTACTCCTCTAGTGTTGGCATTTCTTCTTTCATGCCTTTTCTTTCTCTGATCTCGAGAATCTTCTCTTCTTGTAGGTCAAGCATGAGAGGTTCGTAAATCAGGTCGATTAAGGAGAAGAATCCTTTACCGTTTGTTGCAGATTTCAGTGCTGCTTCAAATCCGAACAGTTGTTCTACAGGAAGTTTACATTTGATGACGCTGCTTCCTCCTTCTTCTTCCATGTCGACTACGTCTCCACGCCGGTTTGAGACTTCTGTCATTGCGTCTCCCATTGTGTCGCTTGGAGTGTCGATTCTGAGGATCTGTTTCGGTTCGATCAGTTGCGGGTCTGCTTGTAGGAAACCTCTTTTCAGCGCATCCTTTGTTGCAGGGATCATCTGTGCTGGTCCTCTGTGGATTGCGTCTTCGTGTAGTTTTGCGTCGTGGAGCTTGACTTTTAGTCCGATTACTGGCTCGTTTGCTAGTGGTCCTTCGTCACAGAATTCGTGGAATGCTTCAACTAGGTATTCCTGGATTTCTCTCAGGTTTTTGATACCTCTTGATGAGTTTACGAAGATGTTTTCTTCGTATACTTCCATGATGTTGTCTGCTTCGTCTTTTGTGAGTCCTGCATCCATCATTGCGTCACGGATCTCTGTGTCGTCGTCGCTCTGCATCTTAAGTTCTTCGTAATCTTCTTTCAGGAACTTTCTGACGTCTTCACTTAGAGGTTCTACAGTGATTTCAAGCTGGTTGTGTCTGTTTGGTGACTTACCTGTTACTTCTGGTGATTTGGAGTCGATTCCTTCTCTGAATACAACGATCGGTTCGGATACGTTGATGTCGATTCCTTTCTCATCGAGATGTCTTTCAATCTTTGCTTCGATGTGTAGCTCTCCTAGTCCTGAAACCTTTGTCTCTCCTGTTTCTTCGTCAATATCTACTTGGATTGTGTTGTCTTCTTTCGCACGTTTTCTCAGTGTTTCAATCAGTTTTGGTAGATCTGAGGTTCTTTTTGGTTCGATGGACTTTGTAACTACAGGTTCGAAGACGTGTTCGATCTGTTCGAACGGAGTGATCTCTTCTTCTCCTGCTTTGATGAATGTTTCTCCTGTTGAGAAGTCTGGTCCTGTGATTGCTGCAATGTTTCCTGCAGGTACTTCGTCTACGTTAAGTTTTCTTGGTCCAGAGTAGATTCCGACTTGTTGTGCTCTTTCTGTTTTCTGGGATCCGATTCCGTATAGTTCGTCTCCTTCTTCTACTGTTCCGGAGAAAAGTCTTGCTGTTGCGATTGTTCCTGCGTGTTCGTCGTCTTCAACGTTTGTTACAACTCCGACTAGTGGTCCGTCTGCGTCCTGTTTTTTCATTGACTCTCCGAACTTGCTGTCCATGTCTCCGCTCCATACTGCAGGGATTCTGTCTTCTCCTGAAGTTCTTGGATCGGTTAGGTGTTGTACAACCATGTCGAGTACGACTTCTTCGATTGGTGCTTCGTCTCTTAGGCCTTCGTGGTCTCCTTCGTTTACTTTTTCAATTATATCTCCGAAGGTGATTCCTGTATCTTTCATGTAGGGTACAGAAATTGCCCAGTTTTTGAGTGCTGATCCGAATGCTACGGTTCCGTCGTTTACAGCCATCTGCCATTTTTCGATCTGTTCGTCTGTTGCGTATTTTCTTAGTGCGGTGTTGACTTCTCTAATGATTTCTGTGAATCTTTCTTGCATCTCTTCCGGTGTGAGCTGCATCTCCTCAATAAGTCGGTCTACTTTGTTGATGAATAGTACCGGCTTGACTCCTTCTTGGAGTGCTTGTTTCATGACTGTTTCTGTCTGAGGCATAACGCCGTCGACTGCGTCTACAAGTACTACTACTCCATCTACTGCACGCATTGCGCGTGTTACGTCTCCTCCGAAGTCGACGTGTCCTGGTGTATCGATAAGGTTGATCAAGTAGTCTTGTCCATCGTATTCGTGGACCATTGAAATGTTTGCAGAGTAGATTGTGATTCCTCTTTCTGCTTCCTGGTCGTCGAAGTCCATGAATCTCTGGTCTCCTGCCAGTTTGTCTGAGATCATCCCGGCTCTTGCCAGTAGGTTGTCTGTTAGTGTTGTTTTTCCGTGGTCGATGTGTGCAGCGATTGCGATGTTCCTGATGTGTTCAGGATCGTTAATCACTCCTTTAATTGCGTCAAGCTCTTTAGACATTGTTTGAAAGTCACCAAATAGTTATACGTTAGAAAGAACTTGCAAGATTTAAAAAAGGGTATAGATTTTGCTGAAGATTTTAACATTGTATAGCCGATAGTTGTATTATGAAGTATAAAACTGCGATATTTGATCTTGACGGAACCATTCTTGAATCAAGCTCCGGTGACTTATCATGGCTACACCAAGCAGTCAAAGACTCTTTAGAGGAGCACAACTGTGAGAAAAAGTTTTCAGACAACCTGATAAATGCTTTAGCAGGGCTTAAAGGAAGTGAAAGATATAGAGAAGTATGTGAGATAGCAGGCTTAGAGCCTGAAGTTTTCTGGGTAACAGTACACGAACAAAGGGCAGTAAGGAAGAAAGAATTCATAGACAACGGCGGTCTAAAGCTTTGTAACGGCGCCAAAGAACTTTTGAAAGACTTGAAGGATGAAAATATTCGTTTAGGGTTAGTAAGTAACTCTCCAGACACTTCTGTAGATGCTGTAATCAAGTACTTTGACTTACAAGACGCATTCCACTATTATAGAGGAATAACTACGTTAGAAGATCTTGAACGTAGAAAACCTGATCCTTGGCATATAGAGATTGCGAAAGCAGAACTGAAAAGAACACCTTTCGTCTATATAGGAGACTCAAACGTAGATGTGGAAGCTGCGGAAAATGCAGGTATAGATGCAATAAATGTTAGAAATACAGGTAATCTAGTAGAAATAAAGAGTGATATAGTAGATAAGAAGTAGAGAAAAAAGAGTTCTTATCGTGCTCCTTCTGCTTCTCTTTCTCTTCTCTCTTTCTCTCTGACTGCTCTTGCGTTGTCGTCTCCGTCTGCTGCAAGCATTAGTTCGTTTGAGATTGTCTCTACTGCATCGTCTTCACTTGCAAGTCTTTTTTCGTATGCGCCTTGAGCTAGTAGTCTGAGAGCGAGATCTACTCTTCTCTGTGGTGAGACGAGTACTGCTTTTCTTGCTCGTACTCCTCCTCTCTGGTATGTAACTACTTCTTCTGCTGGTGCAGAGTTTTCGATTGCGTCTACCAGTACTTGGATAGGATTTTCTCCTGTCTCTTCTTCGATTTCTTCGAAGGACTGTTCAATTATCTTCCATAGTTTTGTGGAGCTTCCTGTGTTGTGGCCAGAGTCAATATAATGTTTCTTTCCTCTGTGTCCGGCTACGTATAGTCTTGTTAGAAGTCTTTCTACGATCGGTACATCAGACTTGTAGAACTGTCTTTCACTGTGTCGTCCTTTGCTTCTTGGAGCTAGGATATTGTCTAGGTTGATGTATCTTACTAGTCCATCGTCCTCTATTTCTACTTCTGAGGCGTCCCATCTTCCCATGGTTAGTAGTTCGTCTTCTAAATCTAGTTTTGCTGCGTTACTCATTTTTTATCACCGTGTTGGTTTCTGTTTGTTTCCTTCTACCAGTTCTTTGAGGCTTACTCCGTTAACTTTAACGACTTGGAATCTAACTGTTGGAATATCTCCTTTCGGTCCTGCGTCTGCTCCACCGATTCCTTCAATAAGTACTTCGTCGTGTTCATCGATGTGGTCAATTGCACCGTCTCCTGGTACGAAAGCTGTTAACTGTTTACCGTTTTTCAATAGTTGGACTCGTACACATTTACGCAGCGCTGAGTTTGGCTGTTTTGCTTCAATTACACGTTTTTCTAATACAATTCCCCTTCCTTGAGATGATCCTTCTAGAGGGTCTGACTTTTCTTTTAGTTTAAGCATTCTCCGCTTGTAGTCGATATCACTCCAGCGGTACTCTTGACGCTTTTTTCTCATCTTTCTTGCGTTGTACAAGCCCATAGTAAATCACTAAATCGAACTTAACCTTTTTATACCAAAGGTGTAGGTTGGACCTATCTATAGGTAGTACTGGTCAAGAAAAAGTAATGTTAGGGTAAGTACGAACAGAAGTATGAACAGGGTATAGTTCTTGATACTAGGCTGGTCTTCAGCTTCTTCAACAGGCTCAGGCTCATCAAACTCAAAGTCTTCATCCGGTTCTCCAGTAGGCATGACACCGGTATAGCCACAGTTGTTACAGATCCAGTCTGTTATGTTACCATGTGAGAAGGAGGTAGTACCTGACATATCCGGCTTGATATCTTTGCCTCCACAGTTCGGACAGAATCTTTTAGCCATAACTCAACCAATAGTTTTCCAATACTTAATAGTTGATACTGTTAGACTGCTGTCTGTAAAAGATAAGTTTTTTTAGAGGTCACATAAATCCTGTTACGGATTTGCGTCTCTCTATATCTGCTGTAGGCAGAACTTTCTTTATCTGTCTAGGATGTTTCTGGCAAGAGAATAGTCTTTCTACTCTACTACTACTTCGTCTACGTTGTGTGTTCTCTGTAGAACTTCTCTGATGGAGTCAATCTTGTTGCCGTTCTTTCCTACTACTCGGCCTTTGTTGTCTTGGGAGACTGAGATTTCTACTCTTTTTTCATCTCCGTCTTCTTCAATATTTACTCCTCTAAGGTCTGCAGGTACTAGATTGTTTAGGAATTTTCCTAGATTGTCGCTGTATTCGTAAATCTTGACTTCTCTTCCTACTTTGTTCTGTACTTTCTTCACTACTTTTCCGCCTTTTCCTATAGCCATTCCTGCTTTCCCGTCAGGGACAACGAAGTATACTTCGTCTTCTTTCAGGATTACATCTCTTGCTTCAACACCTGTGATCGATTCAAACATGTTCATCGCACGGATGTTCTCTGTGTCGTATGTTACTGTTGCCATATTGTTGTTTACCTCAAGAAAATCTGTTTTTGGGTCTGTATCAAAATCATTTGATACTAGGTTTTATAAACCATTTTGTGGTTGTGTTCACTGGTTTATCACTCCTCCTGGAAACCGGCTTTCAGATCTACTGTTCCGGTTCCGTTTGGTACTGCTTGCCCAAGCATAATGTTTTCTATTACTCCTTCAAGCTTGTCTTCTTCTCCTTTGAGTGCTCCTTGGGTTAAGTGTTTCTTAGTCTCTTCGAAGGCACATCTTGCTAGGACTGACTCTTTCTCTCCTACGATACCGTAACGTGTTGTACCGTTTAGTTCGCCTTCCTTTGTCATCATGTCTGCCAACAGCATGATATGTCTGTTGTCAACTCCGATTCCCTGTGCTGCGAGCGTCTCATTCACTTCTACGATAATTCTCTGTCTTAATGCTTCAACACCAAGAACCTTTTTGACTTCGTAAAGATCGTTGGAGAAAGTTCTATCAGCATCAACTTCCTTAATCTTCAAGGTTTTTCTTAGAGATGTTCCTGCGGTCTGTAATCTCCATTCTCCGTTATCCTCGTTTACAACTACCTGTTCGATCCCTTTGATTCCTTTAATTCTTGCGTTTTCAGACTTGTTTTTCAAGTCTTTAAGATCTCTTAAGTCGTAGTCGTCCTCTGTTGACTCTAATACAATTTTGTTACCGTCTACACTGATTTTAGCTTTCTTCACAGACTCTTTGATACGTGATCTGACATCTTCAGCATCTACATCGTAGTCGCTCATTAGGTCAGGGTTGAGCTCGTACTCTACCTGTAGCTGCATAATGTCTAAGGTATCTTTCCTTATGAGGTCTGAGAAAGTTACTTCTCTCAGTTTTCTTGCTACATCTTTAGCGTCTTCCTCGTTGTTGTAGTCTTCATTGAGGTAGACATTCATTGCAGGTGTCTTAGGGTTTCTCCGTGCGTCTACAATCTCGATCAGACGTGGAAGTCCTGCTGTAAGAGATACCTGTGCAGCTCCTGCTGCGTGGTATGTTTCCATGGTCAGCTGTGTTGCTGGTTCGGCTAGTGACTGTGCTGCTACTACGCCGATTGATTCTCCAGGTTCATACTGCATGTTCTGGTATCTTTCTTTCAGTTTTTCTTTTGTTTCGCCGGTTAATCCGGTTTCTTCATACTTTTTAGGTAGTTCTTTTGCTCGTTCTTTCCAGTGTAAGTTGTCTGTCATTTTCTTGTCCACCTCTTATTGTGTCTCCAGTTCTGTTGACACTTTTCCTCTGTCGGATTTTTGTGGGTCTACTCCGTCTTCTCCAGCTCTGAACTGGATGATCTCTCCTTGAGCGTTTCTTACTGTCTGGTCTCTTTCTACTCTCAGGTCTTGGAGAGAGTTTGCCACTCTTCTATACATGTATCCGCTGGTCTTGGTACGGAGTGACTTGTCCATCAGTGCTTTTCTCTGGCTCATCTGGTGGAAAAACATTTCTTGTGCGTCTAGTCCTTCTAGGATACTTGAGGATACGAATCCTCTTGCTTTTGGACTTAGTTCGCCTTTTTTGAAGTGGCTGGTTGTCCTGTCTTTGTATCCTCTGTTGATTCTTTGGTCTCTTACTGCGTTCTGTCCTAGCAGACCTGCCATGGTTGTAACGTTCTGCATGGATCCTCTTGCTCCTGAGTCTGCCATGATTAGTGCGCTTGAGTCTTCGTCTACGTTGTCTTTGATTATCTCTCCGATGTCTGCGAAGACGTTGTTCAATGTTTGTGTTACCCGGATCTCTCTTGTTTCGTCCATTGTCTTACCGGTTATTGCTTCCATGTCTCCGTCTTTGTAGCTTTCGATTACTTCTTCTGCGTCGTCTACTGTTTGTTCAACTAGTCCTCTGATCTCTTCTGTTGCTTCGTTTGGTACTTCAAGATCTTCGATGCTGATTGAGAATCCTCTTCTTGTTAGGAATACTGCTCCTACTCTTGAGACTCTGTTTAGGAATTCTGCTACTTTGTCGCTTCCGTACTCGATGTTTAGTTGTTGGATGATTTCTCCTCCATAGTCTCCTAGTGCATCGTCTGTTAGGACACCTTTCTCTAGCTGTCCGTCTTTGATTACTACTTCGCTGTCTTCTCCTTCGTTGATTGTCAAGGATATATCGTTTGGTATAAACAGTGAGACAAGGTCTTTTCCTTTGATTGTGTCTCCTTCTGGAAGACTTGCTTCGTGTTCTCCTGCTTCAGCTAGAACATTGAATGCTTTCTCTCTTGAAAGCTCTAAGTCTCCTTTTGTCAGGATGTATAGTCCTGATAGGTAGTCCTGAAGCATTCCAATGATCGGGGAACCTGTCTTCGGTGATTTTACATGTTCCTGTACTTTGAGTAGTTCTTCTGCTTCTGCACGTGCTTCTTCTGTCTGTGGGATGTGCAGGTTCATCTCGTCTCCGTCGAAGTCTGCGTTGTAAGGTGCACAGACGTTAGGATTGATTCTGAATGTTCTGTATGGCAGTACTCTTACTCGGTGTGCCATGATAGACATTCTGTGTAGACTTGGCTGTCTGTTGAACAGTACGATATCGTCGTCCATTAAGTGTCTTTCAATCTTCCATCCTTCTCCTGCTTCGATTACTTCTGCTAGGTCTTCGATGTTTTCGTCTGTTACCTTTCTTCTTCTGCCGTCTGGCTGGAAGACGTAGTTTACTCCTGGATGTGTGTCGGCACCGTTTTCAAGCCATTCTATTACATCTTCGTAGTTGTCTTCTTTGACTTGTACTTGTACGGTTAGTTTCTCAGCTACTTCGTAAGGTATTCCTACTTCGTTGATCCCGATGTTTGGATCAGGAGAAATTACTGTTCTTGCTGAGAAGTTGACACGTTTACCGATCAGGTTCTGTCTGAATCTTCCTTCTTTTCCTTGTACTCTTTCGATTAATGATTTTAGGCTTCTTCCGGACCGGTGTCTTGCCGGTGGTACGCCGCTCATGTCGTTGTAGAACAGTGTTGAGACGTGGTACTGTAGTAGTTCCCATAGGTCGTCGATAATGAAGTCTGGTGCTTCGATTTCAATGTTGTTCTGTAGTCTCTTGTTGATTCTGATTATGTCAACAAGTTTGTGTGTTATGTCGTCCTCGCTTCTTTCTCCTG
Source organism: Nanohaloarchaea archaeon B1-Br10_U2g19 (assembly GCA_001563905.1). Classification (GTDB taxonomy): domain Archaea; phylum Nanohalarchaeota; class Nanosalinia; order Nanosalinales; family Nanosalinaceae; genus B1-Br10-U2g19. Next base: position 17,471 of record LKMO01000005.1, on the reverse strand, counting down.
TCTCCAGTGTGATTGAAGGACGCATTGTTACCGGAGGTACCGGTACGTGTGTAATTATCAGGTCTTCCGGTCTTCCTCCTGAGACTCCTAATGTTGCTGCGTGTTCGTCCGGAATCTGTTCGAAACGTTCAATTATTTCATCCGGTTTGATCTCTTCTCCGTTTTCTGTGAATGTGTACGGTTTGTCGAATCCTATGTCAGGTACTTCTTCTCCTGTTTCAGGATCTTCTGTCATCCTGTTGCTTTTTCTTAGTGCTTTATGTTCGTCTTTGATTAGGAGTGTACAGTTCCCGTTTTCGTTGATATGAGTGAAACGGAGAAGGTTTCTAATCTTTTTAGCGTGTAGTACGTGAGATACAGGTCTTGAGAGCGTGATCAGCCCGAAGTGTCCTTTACATTCTCTGATTCTTCCGCCACAGGTTTGACATGTCATTCCTGGGTCGATAACTCCTAGTGAAGGATCCATTACTCCTCCTTCTACAGGGAATCCGTCAGCGTCGTATACTTCTGCTCTTGAGATCTCTTTTACTGCAATGTTCTGGATTTTCTTTGAGCTTACAATTCCGAATTCTAGACTTTCAATCTTCTTCATTTTTGGCACCCTCTCACTCTTCCTCTAAGTGAAGTTCTGTATCTATCATAAGTGATTTTAACTCGTTCATTAGGAGTAGGAATGCGTGTGGTACTTCTGTGTCTCCTAAGTCTTCTGAGTTACAGTTTGGACAGTACTCTCTGTTTTCTTCTCTGTCGTAGATTCCGATCTCTCCACAGTCTTCACATATCTGGATTTCTGTTGAGTCTGCTCCAAATCTTTCTTTAAGCAGTAGTGAGGATCCGTGTCCTACGAAAACGTCTTTTTCCATCTCTCCGAGTCTTAGTCCACCTTCTTGTGAACGTCCTTCGGTTGGCTGTTTTGTTAGGAGTGTTACTGGTCCTCTTGCTCTTGCGTGGATCTTGTCTCCGACCTGGTGGTCGAGTTTCAGGTAGTAGCCTGGTCCGATAAGGATTTCTGCTTCCATCTTCTCTCCGGTTACTCCGTCGTACATTACTTCTTTTCCGTTGCTCTCGAAACCTAGTTCTTCTAACTGGTCTCTGAGGTCGTCTTTGTCTTCGCTGTGGAAGGCTGTTCCGTCGACTTTCTCTCCTCTTAGTGCGCCGACTTTTCCTCCGATTATCTCAATTAGCTGTGACACGGTCATACGGCTTGGTACTGCGTGTGTGGATAGGATCATGTCTGGTGTTATTCCTTGTTTTGTGAAAGGCATGTTCTCTTCTTCTGCTATCATTCCTACGACACCTTTCTGTCCGTGTCTTGTTGCGAACTTGTCTCCTAGTTCCGGTATTCTGTAGTTTCTTAGTTTTAGTTTGAGAAGTTTGTCTCCTTCTCCTGTCTCTGAGACCATGACGTGATCGATTTTTCCGTGTTCTCCGTGTCTTACGGTGAGACTGGTTTCTCTTCTGTCTGCTAGTCCCATCTGTACTTCTTCTCCGCCTCCTGATCCAAGGAATTTTGGTGGAGAAGTTTTACCTACTAGTACGTCGTCTGAGTTGACTACGGTTTCAGGGTTGATTATTCCGTCTTCATCGAGTTTTGCGTAGTCTTCTTCGCTTCTGTATCCTCTTACGTCTTTGTCTGGGACGCCTATCTCGTCTTTCTGTCCTCCCCAGAATCTTTGTGCCTCTGTTTTGTAGGTTCTCATGTAGGCGGACCGTGCTAGTCCTCTGTCTACTGAGGCTTTGTTCATGATTACTGCGTCTTCCATGTTGTAGCCGTCGAATGATGCTAGTGCTACAACCATGTTCTGTCCGATTGGATGGTCTCCAATCAGTGTGTCGTATGTCTGTGTCTCTGTTATTGGTTTTTGTGGATAGGTTAGTACGTTTGCGTTAGTATCGAATCTTTGATGGTATTCTCGTGTTGGAAGCCCGATTCCTTGTCCGGACATCTTTGCTCCGAAGTTTACACGGTCTCCACGGTTGTGTTCCGGGAATACTACTAGTGATGCGGATAGTCCGTGTGTGATTGCTGGGTCGACTTCCATGTGGGTGTGTTCTTCTGTTACTTCATCTTCATCCATCGCTACGTATGCGTTTTCTTCCTCTTCTGCATCGATGTACTCGATTATACCTTCTTCTTCTAGATCTTGAAGAGTTATTTCACCTTCTTGGAGTTCTTCCATCTGTTCTTCTGTTAGCTGTGGTTCGCTGTCTTCGACAATTATTACAGGTCTTTGAACTCTTCCTGAGTCTGTGTTGATCCTGATTTCGTCTTTGTCTTCGGCGTAGTAGACTGAGACTTCTTTGTCGAGTTCTCCGTTCCGTCGTTTCTCAATAAGTGACTCGCGGATGTCTCCTGGTTCTTCGATTTGGTCTACGATCTCTCCGTCAACAAATACTCTTGTCACTTAGAAGTCACCTTCTAGTGTTCTTGTTGCCGGTTTTTCTGCTCCAAGTAGTTTTGTGTTCATAGTATTCATTTTGTGATTCACCTTGCGTCGATCCCTATCTCTTCAAGTTTAGCTTTCAAGGAGTTTTTCTCCATTGCGCTCATTCCTGTTGAAACGTTTGCACTCATAGCTAGGTGTGTTCTTAGTCCGATGTTCATTCCTTCCGGTGTTTTGATCGGATCGATTCGTCCCCACTGTGTTGGGTGTAGATCTCTTGCTTCGAAGTGCTGTCTGTCTGCGCTTAGTGGTGATACAACGTTTCTGAGGTGAGATAGTGTTTTGATACGGTTTCCTCTGTTTAGTCTTTGGCAGATACCTGTTCTTCCGCCTACCCAGTTTCCTGTTGCCATAGCTCCCATAATCTGTTTTGTCAGTGTGTCGGAAACAATTGTTGACTGTAGGCTTGGTAGTCGTCCTCTTTTTGCGGATTTTCGGAAGTTATATTTCATTCTGGCGAGTAGACCCCATTTCCCTAGGAATACGGATCTGAACTGCATTTCTAGGAGTTCTCCTGCTAGGTTGAGCCTTTTGTTTGCGTAGTGGTCCATATCGTCTTCGGAGATATCTCCTTTTCCTAGTGCGATTGTGTTTCTGATCATGTTGGCTAGGAACTCTGCTTTAGCTTCTCTTGCGTCTGGTTCCTGCCCTAGATGTGGTAGTAGGTAGTCGTCTAGGATGCTGTCTACTCTTTCTGGTATATCGTTTGTGATTCCGGCTTTTCCTGCGATGAATTCGTATGCTTCGTCTTTGTTTGTGGCTCCGGTTTCGTAGATGTTTAGGTAGATGTCGGATGCGTACTCTTCTCCGATTTTTTCTACGATTTCTTTGTCTGTTTCGTAGCCTAGCGCTCTTACTAGTGCTACTGCAGGTGTTTTCTTTACGTTTGCGAATGAGATTTTGACGATGTCGTCATCTCTTCTTAAAATATGTCTCTGTACGTAGCCTGACTGTTCGGAGTTGATTCTACAGATCTGTTCTTCGTCGTCATTCTGGTAGATTGGCTTGTTGTTTGCCATTTCTTCCATTGCGACGATTGTTTTCTCTGATCCGTTGATTAGGAAGTATCCTTGTGGGTCGTCAGGATCTTCACCCATCTCTCTTAGTTCTTCTCTGTCTTTTCCGTGTGTCCAGCATAGTTCGCTTCCGATCATGACTGGGATCTCTCCGATTGTTACTTCTTCGCTTTCTTGTTGGATTCCTTCGAAGATCGGGGTCATAGTTACTTTAATTTCTGAAGAATATGTTAGGTCACGCATCCGTGCTTCTTTCGGCGTAATTTTTCTTACGGATCCGTCTGCCTCGTTGATGTGAGGTCTTTCGATATTTACGTCGACTATTTTTATTACAAGTTCTTCTCCGTCAGGTAGTTCTGGTTTGATCTCTCCGACTTCGTTGAGTATTGCTTTGACTCTTTCATCTACGAAACGGTTGTAGGAGTCTATCTGGTGTTTGACAAGGTTACGGTTAATCAGCTGGTCTAGGAATTCTCTCTGAATGGGTAATCACCTTTCGATAACGGTTCTGTAGTAGGTTGTTTCTCCCGCTGTAGGGGAGTCTCTTACAATCTCGATTACGTCTCCGACTTCAACATCCATCTGTTTTAGGGCTGCGTCGGTTCTCTCAATCTTAGGAAGATCGTGTTGCTCTATTTCGAACTTCTCAAGAACTTCTTCAACTTCGTCTTCGTCAAGTTTTCGATGGTCGGGAACGGCTTCGTGGTCTGTTATATCAATGGCCATGGTGGTGTTTCACTTCTCGTACGAGATTGGTTTAGAAAGCTATAGTTAGAGAGGTTCAAGTAAATTTTAAATAGGTGGTGTGATTTGACCGAAAGATATTAAATAGGCCTCTCGAATCTGTCTGAAAACATGGTTTTAGAACCTGACAAGTTTCTTCTCTCTCATACTTATTATTCTCTCGCCAACAATAATATGGTCGAGAACTTGGACTCCTAGATTGTCGCCTATAAGCTTCAGCTCTTCGGTTACCTCGATATCGCTTTCTGAAGGGTTTGGATCGCCTGAAGGATGGTTGTGGACAATTATTAATGCGGCAGCTTTCTCGTTTAAAGCTGATCTGAACAGTTTTCTGGCACTAAAGCTTGCGGAACTAACTTCTCCTTCATACTCCTCTTCTTTTAGAAGCTTGTTGCCTGATGAAAGAAAGAGTGTTCTTATTTTCTCAGTTCTCATAAACTTCATATCTTGAACTCTTTTCTTCACGTCTGAAAGCGCCGAGATATTCTCCTTCTTCTCAACTTTCATTCGACGCCCTAGCTCTCCTAATGCTTTTAGCTGTCCGGCTTTAGCATTTGAAACTCCTTCAAACTGTTTCAAGTCTCTCATAGAGCGTTCTGAAAGATTGCATAGAGAGTATGTAGTTAGTATGTCTGAGGATAGTTCTTTAACATTTTTTCCGGGAATTCCGGATCTTAAAACTAGTGAAAGAAGCTCGACATCTGTAAGGCTTGATACGCCATTTTTCTTTAGTTTTTCGTTTGGCTGTTCGCTTTTAGGAAGGTTTTTGACATTATAGCTCATATATTTCTGTTTAAAATTTACTTGTTAAAAAGTATTCTAGTTATGTGTAAAAATGTTCGGCCGAAACAATCGGTTATATTAATGGAAAAACTTCTTGAGAATCCGGATTTTGAGGAGGCTGCAGAGGTCCTAAAAGAGTATCTTAGACGGGAGTATACCGTTCAGATAAACGGGCTCTGTACCGTAAACTATCAAGGCCGTGCAAAGTCTAAACTGGACCGAGGAGAGAGAATAGTCTTCAAGAAACAGGACTCTGCACTACTTGTCCACGGACCTGAAAACTACCAGCCCAAGAACTGGCAGCCTGAAGTAGACTCTTGGAGGGTTGAGGCAGAGGAAGAAGGACTGTTTCTAAGAGCTGAAAGAACTAATCCGGATGAGAGCGTAGAGATAAGATTTGAAGATTTAGAGTTTCTAACAGTTTCTCAGTTAGTTGATAAGTCCGAGCTCAAGATAAGAGGTCATGAAGTAGATATACATGAGTCTATAGAGGAGGAGCCAGATATAATAGAGGAAGAGCTCAAGGTTATTGAAAGAGAGAAAGAGACTCCTGCCGGTTTTATAGATGTTTTTGCGATGGACAAGGATGATAACTATGTTGTTATCGAGGTTAAACGTAATCCTGATTACAATACGGTTCTACAGCTCCAGAGATATGTGGAAGAGATAGAGGAAGAGTTTCAAGGTGTTATAAGAGGTATTCTTGTGGCTCCGAAGATGACGGATAAGATTCTTTCATATTTGGAGGAGAGAGACTTGGAGTTCGTTGATGTTGATATGGAGGATGTAATTGCTTCTTACGAAGCTGTTGATAACAGTCAGAAAGGTTTAAGCGACTTCAGCGCCGACTATAGTACAAAATAAGATAAGAAAGGTAGGAAGTTGGTTTTTTGTTTTAGAAGTCGTAATGGATCCAGAAGTGTTCAATCTTGTTTCCGTCTACCCAGTGAACTTCGTCGTCAGCATCTACTTTGATAACGTCGTCGTCTAGGAACTCGGTGTTGTGTTTATGTAGCTCTGCTTCTGTACCGTTGTCGGTTCTAATCATGATTTCTCCGTACTCTTCAACAGCTTCTTTGATTCTATCTAACATTCTTGAGTCACCTATGTCCATGGTTGCATATATACCGGTTTAACAGTTGTGGATTAGGCCTACCTAAAACACGGATAATCCAGGTTTCAGACACAAAAAACTTTCCAACAAATCTAACAGTATAATGTGTGGTATAGCAGGAGCTAGAAACCCGGAAATTATTGAGAAACTTACTGAGTCACTTGAACACCGAGGAAGCTCTTCCAGAATAAAACTAGGTAGTTTCAGCGTAGGTCATGTACTACACTCGGTTGTAGGAGAGGTCAAACAGCCTCTCAGTGGAGAAGGAACACTGGCTGCTAACTGCGAGATATACAACTGGGAAGAACTTTCCCACAAACATGATATAGAAGCCGAAAATGATGCAGAACTACTCTTCAAACTTTTAGAAGATAAAGGAATCAAAATTCTAGAAGAACTGGATGGTATATACGCATTTGCATATCTTAAAGAAGGAGAACTTATTCTTGCAAGAGATTGTCTAGGAGTCAACCCTATCTGGTACTCCGAAGACCCATTCGCATTTGCTTCAGAGAAACAAGCATTAGAAAAAGCAGGTTTAGACTCCAGAGAACTACATCCTAGACAGATACTAAGGTACGATCTAGAAGAGGACACTCTATCTTTTGAGAACAGAGAGTTCTTCAAAATAAACGTAAAAAAAGAAGAGCTTGATGAGACAGCAGAAAAAATTAAAGAAAAATTTCTTGAAGCAGTAGAAAAGAGAGTGCCTGACAAAAAAATAGCGCTTCTATTCTCGGGAGGAGTCGACTCAACACTTATAGCGGCAGCACTGAAAGAGCTGGGAGAGGAATTCACATGTTACACCTCGGGAATACAGTATGGAAATGTAAACGCTCCACGAGACGTTGAATGGGCTGAAAAGATAGCAGAAAAAATGGATTTAGAACTAAAAGTAAACAAAGCATCTCTAAACGATGTTGAAACAGAACTACCTAAGATCACAGACTGGATTTCATCAACATCCGTCGTTAAGAACGGTGTAGCACTTCCGTTCCATATAGCTCTTACAGGTAATGAAAAAGTGGTTATGAGTGGCTTAGGAAGCGAACAGCTCTATGCAGGCTACTCAAGACAACAAGGCTACCTCAACAAAGAATGTCTGTCTGGTCTACGCTCAATATTCCACAGAGATCTCTACAGAGATAATGTAATCTCCTTCAGAAACGGTTACGAACTGAGAACACCGTTTCTAGATAAAGAGCTTATTGAACATGCGCTCACAATACCGGAAGAATACAAAGTGAAAGAAGATTACCGGAAATACGTTCTACGTCTGGCTGCCGAGAAATTAGGTGTGCCGGAAGAGGTAGTTTGGCGTAAAAAAACAGCTGCACAGTATGGAAGTAACTTCGACAAAGCTATAGATAAGTTGTCGCGTGAGAAAGGATTTAACCATAAACAAGAGTATTTGAACTCTTTAAGAGACAAGCCTAACAAGAAGCTTGCGGCACTAACCTCGGGTGGGAAAGACTCGAACGCAGCACTTTACCGGATGAGTAGAAGAAATAACGAGATCTCGTGTCTAGTAACTCTAAGATCAGAAAACAAAGACAGCTACATGTTCGACTCCAAAAAGGAAATGAATATGCTAGAGCAGCAGTCAGAAAAACTAGGTATTCCTCTACTAGTTCAGAAAACTGAAGGCGAGAAAGAGAAAGAGCTTGAAGATCTAGAAAAAGCGTTCAACAAAGCTAAACAACAGTACGGTGTTGAAGGAGTTGTAGCAGGTGCACTAGCCTCAACTTACCAGAGAGACAGAGTTGAAAAAATAGCGGAAAAAACAGGTTTGAAAGTTTTCTCGCCTCTGTGGCAAGAAAATCAGCAAAACTATATGCGCTGGCTTATAAGAGAAGGTTTCGAGATCAAGATAACTTCTGTTGCAGCCAGAGGTCTAGATGAGGCCTGGGAAGATAAAATTCTTGATGAAGAGTCGGTTGAAGACCTCATAAAGCTTTCAGAGAAGTACGGATTCAACGCTGCAGGAGAAGGAGGAGAGTATGAGACATGCGTAACCCGTTTCCCTTCCGCACTTCTGAAAAACAACTCTTAAATGATGCTCAACGTACAGGATTGCTTTCTACAATCTAAATAAATACAGATAATAAAAACATTAACAATACTAAAGCAGTGAGAAATGTTTTCACAGCTGTTGATGCGAGCAGAGCTAAACCTGATAGAAGAGAAGATCTCAACGCCTCTTCTTGACTTTTACCTTTCAAATACTCTCTCAAAAAGATAGTTCCCACAACGCCTATGAGTATACCGAAAGGGCCTGTAACGAAGAAAAGAACTAAACCAGCTAAAACTCCGGCATAAGCAGTTTTGTTTGATACGCCGGACTTTCTGGCACCTACATAAGTAGCAACCAGGTCTATTACTGAGGCAAAAAGAGCTGTAGAAACCATTAGAAACAAGGCTATATTACCTGGGACAGAGTAGCCTGTACTCCACCAGTATAGAAGAACTCCTACAACCGAAAATAAAGGTCCTGGAACTGAGGGAATTAAACTCCCTACAACTCCTAAAACAAGTAATAAAACAGCGATTGTAAGGTATAAACTCATCTACCTGTCTTTAAGATAGTCTTCAAGTGTTAAAAGCTCATCCCTATCCTTATGGAAGAACTCCAAGCTGTCCTCTATAACCACGTTATCTATCTTAAGTGAACGGTACTGATCTAGACCGAAAGGCAGAAAATCAAGATATTCGGAGACTGTTAAACCTGTTTTAGCTGCAAACATAGGTACGGGTAAAACTTTCAGGCTTCTTCCTTTCTGTCTTTCAATCATTTTAACTATCTCTTTCAGTGTGTGGATTTCAGGACCTCCTACTTCATAGATACTGTTTAGATGGTGGTCGTTCTCAACTGTTTCAACGAACAAGTCGCCGATGTCCTCGACGTAGATAGGCTGAAACCTGTTCTTTCCTCCTCCAGGCAGACCGGTTAAATAAGGTGTAACAAGTTTTTCAGTAAAGTCTAGGAACTGTCCTCCTTCACCGAAGATCACTGATGGCTGGAAAACCGTCCAGTCAAGTTCTGATTCTTCTACAAGTTTTTGGGCTTCGCCTTTTGTCCTCAAGTACTCTGTACTTGCTTCAGGATCTGCACCTAAAGCACTCATATGGATATAACGACTAATCTCTGACTGTTTACACGCCTCTAAAACGTTTTCAGTACCTTCAACATGTATCTTTCTATAAGGTATACCTGGTTTTTTTAGAGGGGAAAGACCGACAAGATGGATAACTACGTCGTGGTCAGAGAAATCTAGTGTTTCTGAATCGGTTATATCTATTTTCTCTCTGTTAACAGATTCTGGAAGCTCTAAAACAGGATTTTCTGGTTTAATACTGCCGACGGTTACTTCATGTCCGTTGTAAACCAGTTTATGTGTTAGATGTGAGCCTACAAATCCGGTTCCTCCGGTGATAAAGATCTTCATAACTTTATGATAGGTCGGACCTGTTTTTCTATCTTGTCTAAAATTCTTTAGAAACGGATGCTTTTCCTTGGCTGAGTCTTCTCAGGATCAGGGTCGACAAGCTGATAGCTTTCGTCTTTAACATCGGCGAACTGTCCGCATGAAGGACAGCGTCCATAACCGTTGTGCTCTCCGTTTATCTCTTCTTGGTGTCCGCAGACACATTCTAACTGGGTTGGCATGGCGTCGACCTCTAATTCAAGTCTCTCAAGTATGGTGCCTCTTGAGAAGTAGTTGAAAAGCTGTTCGAACTGTTGAGGGCTACAAATGTTCTTATTAACTCTGATATGTGCTGAACCGTTTGTAGAGACGCTTGAAAGATCTTGCATTACTTCAATTAGAACGTTACCTAGTTTCTTCATGTTTTCTTCCTCTGTCTCAAGTCACTTCCCCGAACTCTCTCCCCTAAACAGATCATTATACAATATTAGAAGACCACAACTCTTTATTTAAGTTAAGGTTTCGCTCCTGCTAGAGCTATCGGAAAGGTCTTGATTCAGATCTTTAACAAGCGTCAAGGAAAACCTTCTATGAAGGCGGTAACAGAATGGAAAAGATAAACTGGCTGCTGCAATAAGAAATGTTTAAGTAGGCTGAAACGGCTATAAGTTAGCGGGGCGTGGATTTGAACCACGGACCTCCGGGTTATGAGCCCGACGAGCACTCCTGGCTGCTCCACCCCGCTTTCAACCGTTCTAATAATTGTTTTAGCGTTTAATCAATCAAATCTGCTTTTGTGGGTTATACAGATTCTGTATTATAGTTGTGGTCGGTCATTCTTTTAAACTATGTTTCTGTTTTTGGGGAAAGGATAAAAACCTCTAAGGGTTCAAACAAGATTCTATGGTAAAAGTTCTTGGAGTTGATGAAGCAGGAAGAGGACCTGTAATAGGAAGCATGTTCGTAGGAGGGTTCTTAGTAGATAAAGAAAAACTTGGTGAGGTAGAAAAACTAGGTGTTAAAGACTCCAAGAAGCTTTCAAACAAGTTAAGAGACTCTATAGACGATGTTTTGGAGGATTACGGCGACACATTTCTTAAAGAGGTTGAAGCCGAAGAGATAGACGAGCTCCGTGAAATAATGAGTTTAAACGAGATCGAGCTCCACGCATTCGTCGATATAATAGAGAGAGCAGAGCCTGACGAAGTCTTTGTTGATCTACCTGAGCCTGACGGCGACAGGTTTATACGTAAGATGAAGAGAGAGCTACCGGAAAGATTTCAGGATGTCAAGTTTGTAGCCGAGCATGAAGCAGATGATACTTATCCTGTGGTTTCCGCAGCATCGATAGTAGCGAAGTCCGCACGTGAAAGACATACACAAGAACTCAAAGAGAAGTACGGCTACGACTTCAGGTCAGGCTACCCTCATGACAAACCGACTATAAACTTCCTAGAAAAGTTTGTAGAAGAGAAAGGAGAGCTACCTAAAGAAACCAGAAAGTCCTGGTCTACCGCAGAGAGAATACTCAAAGAGGCTGACCAGAAAGGCTTAGGAGACTTTAACTAGCTTTTTAAGATTATTACTTCTGAATAAGCTTGTTCATGGAGCTGAATGTTGAGACCGGCGAAGAATTCAGACAGGCCTTATGTGAGGAAACAGGGTATGTTATGCCGAAAAAGAAGTACAGTATCGCTGTTGAGGCACCGGAATTCTGCATGAAAGCTAATAAGAAAGAAGTTTCAGAAGACGAAGTAGAGTACGTATTCTCTTGGCCTACAGAGAAGAAAGTTTACGACTATGCTTCTTGGACAGATGAATTAGTCTCTCAAGACAATCTTGAAACAGAAGTATACTATTTTGACGAAGACGGTATCTATAAAGGAACATGTGCTTTAGAAGAACTCAAGTATGGTTGGAACAAGATTTTACTGGGAGAAGATAAAGAAATAGAAGTTCTTGAAGCTACAAACGCCTTAACTGATCGGGGAGGACAGGGAATAGGCTGGGGTATAAACTTACAGGATGAATATCTTGATGATAACTATCAGACGCTTAACATACATGAAGAAGCTGAAAACTACGATAACCTGAGAGACTGGATAAAAAAGGATAGAGAAGACGTTGAAGACTCTGTTAAACAGAGAATAATCGATGTAATAGAAGAAGAGTTAGAACTTCACAGCTTCTGAACAGCTCTGATTTAAAAAACTCTGACACCTTTTTCCATAAGTATGGTTGAAGGCAAACTCGCAGAAACAACAGTCAAAGTATGGGACGATGGAGACGCAGATAAAATCCATACAGAACTTTACTACGGAAAATATATTGAGGAAGAGTACTTACAGCTTTCTCTAGTTGAAGCCATGCATTTAGTTGACAGAGAAGAGTTAGAGATTCTAAGTGAAGGAAAAGTTCTAGATAGAGATGAAGCATACCAGCTGTTCGCAGAGAAAGACGATGAGTTCGACCAGAAATACGCAGTCTACGACGATCTCAGAGACCGAGGCTACATAGTTAAAACAGGCTTCAAGTTCGGCACGCATTTCAGAGTATATCCTCGAGGCGTCAACCCGTACAAAGAAGGACCTAAAGAGGACAGAGAACATACACAGTGGATAGTACACGCTGTACCTGAAAACTATAACCAGAGCTACCAAGAAATGTCTCGAGCAGTCCGTCTAGCCCAAAATATCAGAGCAAAAATGCTTTGGGCAGTAGTAGACTCTGAAAGAGAAGTTACATACTACCGAGTAGGTAGGGTAACACCTTAATGCAGCATCTCCAGTGTGGTAAAGGAGTTGTCCAGAAGTTTCTGCCAGTCAGATACTGATACTTCGGTTTGTCTTTCTCTCCCAACTTCAAAGAGAGTGTTAGGGTATTGTTCAGGTTCGTATTCTAAGCCTTTTTCTGAAAGATATTCGCCGATATCGGTATACGATACTAGTGCTTCTCCTTGCTGAGTTAGGGAGTTCGCTCCTTTTGTCGGTTTTCTCTCATCTCTTATTGAGAATCTTGCGTAAACATCCTCAAACTCTTCTGGGGAAGGATTGTTGAGAGCAGAGTATTCGTCCATCTCGCTGGCTTCTATCAGTATTTTGTCTTGAGGATTGTCTGCTAGAGTGACGCCTTCAATAGTGGCGACATATAATTTGCTACCAACTCTTTGCAGAGGGTATCCTGTAAGCTGGTCAGGATGGAAGCCGGTTGTAGGATCGGCTTCTATAGGTTTTTCGCCACGGGCTTGAGACAGAAGCTCTCGGATTCTATTTTGATCCATAATTGTACAGGGGTTTAAAGTATTTTATTTTTTAGGTATTATACTTCTAGCAGCAGATCTGTTCTCTCTAAATTATACTTCTAAAGGGTTGAAGAACGAGGATTTACTGGTATACTTTTTCTGAAGTTTCTTACCGAACCAAACTCCTACAATTAAGCCTGCTAGGTGTGCAGAAGATGCGAAAGGCCAGTACTCGAAACCGGAAAGAGTTAATATAAACATAAATGTTTCGAAACCTGCAAAGGCGTATAAACCGGTTTTAATCTTCATAGGTATAACAAAGAAGAGTAGTATATCAGCTCTCGGATAAAGCATTGCTACAGCTGCAAACACAGCTACTACTGCTCCAGAAGCACCTACTGCTGTTCCTAGAGCCCAGGGACTTCCATGTATGAGGTATAGAAGATTTCTGAACGCTACAAATGCTAAACTCGCAATTATGCCGGATACAAAGTAGAACTTAAGAAACTTTCTACTGCCTATAAGTCTCTCGAGCGCTGTACCGAAGAAGTAAAGCGTTATCATGTTAGCGAACAAGTGGAAGGTGGTTCCGTGCATAAACATCGCGGTTACAACGCTCCAAGGATGGGTAAGAAGCTCTCCTATATCCGACTGTAGTACGAACATGTCGTACATAGGTCCTTGACCGGGCGCCGTAGCTGTTGAAACCTGTAAAAAGTAGATAAAAGATGTGAAAAGTATTATTAGAAGCGTATAATTCGTTTTAAACGTATTTAGTATATCTTCAATTACTGAAGGTTTACGGGCTTTTTTAGCGGGTCCGTTCCCGATCTCGTTTTTAACCTCTTTCTTCTGGAACCATTTGTCGGTCTCTTCCTTCTCCTTCTCTAACGCAGGCTCTAGACCCGGACAGTCATGGTTCTCAGGTAGTCTGTGTTCAGAGCAGAATTTTTCACTGCAGTAACGGCATTTGAAACTCATATCTTCTTTACCGCATTCTGAACACTGAGTCATACAGAAACTTCCTCAACCACATTTTTATCATAACGGCCTGAACAAAACAAGAAAAAGAAGAGTAGAGTAGTAAGAGCCTTACCGGAGATAGTCTACAAGTTTACTGATTTCAACTCTTTCCTGTTCTGTAGAGTCTCTATCTCTTACTGTAACGGTTTCAGGACTGTCTTCCAAGGTCTCGTAGTCAACTGTAACACATACTGGTGTTCCGACTTCGTCCTGTCTCCTGTAACGTTTACCGATGTTACCGGTGTCGTCGTATTTTACTGAGAAACCTTTTTCTCTAAGTTTGGCTGCTATCTCCTGGGCTTTGTCTCCTAGACCGTCTTTGTCCATTAAAGGGAATACCGCAACTTCTGTAGGAGAAACCTCTCTACTTAGATGAAGTACCCGTCTTTCTTCCCCGTCAATTTCATCTTCTTCGTAAGCATGAGCTAATACTGTGTAAACTGTTCTGCCTACACCGAAAGAGGGCTCTACTACGTGAGGAATGATGTGTTCGCCTGACTCAGTCACTTCTTTAACTTCAAAGTTGCATTTGTCGGTAGGTATTTCGAGCTTTTCTCCATCAACTTCTACGTTTACAGCTTCTTTCTCAAACTCTTCAGGTGAGTTTTGAGCCAGTTCCCCGATTTTCTTGGCTACTTTTTGAGCTTTCCCGCCGTATTCCGGACCTAGATAACCCATATCTGGCTGTACAACCGTTTTTTCTTTAGTCACAGGTTCATCGTACTCTTTGAAGATTGTGAAGTCTTCTCTTGAGTGCTCATGATGTTTTGTTAGGTCGTAACAGCCTCGGTATGCAAATCCTGCGATCTCAATCCAGTCGCCATCAATCTCTGCTTCGGCATCCCAGCAGTCTGTAGCGTAATGCGCTCTTTCCCCTTTCTGGTGTTGCCGGAAACGGAACCGGTCCATATCAACACCTATCTCTTTATACCATTTTTTGGCGATACCTAGGTAGTAAGCAACCCAGTTATGTACTATATCTTCTTCAACCGCTTCTTCAACCGTTTTGGTAATGTATTCTCCTGAACCTTGCTTATCTACAGGATAAAGCTTCAGTTCGACATCTTGCACTTTGTCTAAGTTCGGCTCGTCTTCATCAGGATCGATAAAGTGTTCTAGTTCGGCTTGTGTGAACTCTCTTACTCGTACAAGTCCTTTTCTAGGGCTTATCTCGTTTCTGTATGCTTTACCTATCTGGGTTATTCCGAAAGGCAGCTGGTTTCTTGCGTACTCTTTGAGTCTTGGAAACTCCACGAAGATTCCTTGGGCTGTCTCCGGTCTTAAGTAGCCGGGCTGCCCGTTTCCAGGACCTATACTGGTTTCGAACATCAGGTTAAAGTCCTCTACTTCTATACCGGTTAGAGAGGTTTCGCAGTTACTGCATTCTAGGTCGTGGTCTGCTATTATTTCTGCTATTTTCTCTGTTGAGAATCCTTCTGCCTCTTCGATTTCTGTGTTGTCTTCTACGAGGTGGTCGGCTCTGATTGAGCTTTTACATTCCGGGCATTCGATTATCATGTCATCGAAGCCGTCTAGGTGTCCTGAGGCTTTGAAAACTGGTTCAGGCATTATGGTTGGTGCCTGGATTTCTCTGTGTCCGAGTTCTCTGGAGAACGTGTTTCTCCAGCTTTCCTCTATATTTCTTTTGAGTTCTGCGCCTTCAGGTCCGAATGTCTGGAATCCTGCTACGCCTCCGTAGGCCTCGCTTGACTGGAAGAAGAAGCCACGTCGTTTGGACAGTTCGGAGACTTTCTTAGTTAAGTTGTTCATAAAGAAACAGTCTCCTCGAATTTTTTATAGTAGAAGCTAGGGGTTTTGAACTGGTTGTAATTCTTATTTGTGGTCCGTCTTTTGGGACGGTCCAAAGTATCCACCCTTTGTTGGCATTGTAGTTCGGTTTAAGGTTTCAGTACAGATTTTTTATAGATTTTTGCTGGTTCTGATAGGCACCATTAAAAACAAGGAGTAATACATCGTAATATAGAGGTTGTGAAGTGGTGAAAACTCTAGAAGAAACTCCGTTAGAAGCAAATAAAGTAATACTAAGAACAGATCTAAACCTTCCGATAGAAGACGGAGAGCCACGTAAAACCATTCGATTCAAACGCTACCTAAAAACTATACAGAAACTATCTGAAGAAAATGCAAAAACAGTAATACTAGCACACCAAGGCAGACCAACAAGAAAAGACTTCACATCGCTAGAAAAGCACTCTCAGATACTTTCAAACGAACTAAACCAAGAAGTAAAACTTGTTCAAAGCTTTTTCGGACAGAACCTGGAAGAAGCCATCAACTCAATGGAAAACGGAGATGTAATACTTCTAGAAAACATACGTTTTCTCTCAGAAGAACTACAGAACGTTAAACCTGATATACACAAGAACGACTTCTTTGTCAAAACCTTGGCGGAAAACACAGATATCTTTGTCAACGACGCCTTCTCAGCAGCACACAGAACACACGGTTCAATCGTAGGTTTCACACCTATAATGGACTCATACGCAGGAATAGTAATGGAAAACGAGTTCGAAAGCTGTAAAAAAATCAGAGATGATCTAGAAGATCCTGTACTTGTTTTAGGAGGAGAAAAACCTTCAGATATCATAAGAATGCTTAATCACATGATTGAAGATGTCGATAAAGTGCTCTTAGGAGGAGTACCGGGAGAACTAGCCTTAATGATTCAAGGAAGAAAACTTGGACAAAAATCAGACTGGATAAAAGAACAAGGATTTGACAAAGGTCGGAAAGACCTAGAAAATCTTTTAGAACAGTATAAAGACAAAATAATTGTTCCCAAAGATGTCAAAACAGATTCAGGCAACTACTTACCGGAAAACGTTCCTGAAGACGATATGGTATGGGACATAGGAAGTAAAACACAAGAAAAATACTCTGAAATAATTGAAAACACAGACTCTGTACTTATGAAAGGGCCTATGGGTGCTTTCGAAGATAACCCTGAAGGAACAAAATCAATAATAGACGCTCTAGCAGATACAGAAGCCTTCACAGTTCTAGGAGGAGGTCATACCTCTTCACTTGTTGAAAGATTTAACCGTGAGATGGATGAATTCTCTCACGTATCTATAGCGGGAGGAGCATTTGTACGCTTCATGTCTGGAGAAGATCTTCCGGCGATAAAAACGTTACAAAAGTATTCTTAAACTAAGTGTATCTAATAATTTCTTATGAAAGTAAAGAAACTAGGTAAAGGAGAACCTGAGTACGCTGTTGTTGGTTCAATCCATGGAGATGAGCCCTGCGGTAAAAAAGCTATTGAAAGATTTCTTTCAGAAGACTGGGAGATTAAGAAACCGGTAAAATTTGTAATAGCGAACGAAAAAGCCTTGAAAGAGAATGAAAGGTTCTTAGATACGGATTTAAACCGTTGTTTTCCGGGAGATAAAGATTCGGAGCTTCATGAAGAACGTTTAGCCTCCAAACTAATGGAAGAGCTAGAAGGACTAACTATTCTTGATATACACTCCACAAGGTCGTATCCTGAACCCTTCTCCACATTAAAAGATTTGGAGCCTTCAACGAAAAAGTTAGTAAGTAAGGCGGGTGTTGAAAAAGCAGTTTTATTCGAAAACGATTCGGATACAATGGGACGTTACCTAAACGCAGTTATAGTTGAAGCAGGTTATCAAGGATCTGACCAGGCTGTAGAAAACG
>LKMO01000030.1 GCA_001563905.1 Nanohaloarchaea archaeon B1-Br10_U2g19 | reverse complement strand
TTTTCTAATCCATCTACTATTTCGTGTTTTAGTTGTACTCTACTTCTTGCCATCTATACCAACCTCCTCGGATAAGTCAAACTCCTTTGTTACATAGCTTAAGAACGTTTGATAACTACATGCTAAAGTCTTCATAGCGTGTAGGTTATTCACCGAGTTTTCACCTGTTTAACGATTTCTAGGCAGTTTTCTACTTGACTACTGTTTTCAGGTGTTCCAAACCCTTCATTTACTTTATCGGTTTCTGCAGCTAAGCTGAAAGCCTGGTCAACATTTACACCGAGTTCTTCTAGCTCTGACTTGAAAACTTTCCCGTCATGTGATTTGAGAACTCTTAATAGATCCTTTTCTGACTGTATCTTTCGGGACTTAGTTCGTGTAGGTGTCTTGGTTTCTTCTTTGTCTTGTTCAGAGCTGTTATCCTTACTGTTTTCAGAGGGTTCAGAGTTTTCTTCTTCTAAATCTCCTGAAAACTGTTTACTAACGCTCCCAAACCCACACATTATTTTAGAGTCTTTCTTTTCTATTTTCAAGCTTGTAGCTTCGTCAACTTTGTATTCTGACAATTGCTGATATAAGGGGGTTGTGTGAGAGTTGTCTCCTTCTAAACCTATATCAAGTTCAATAGGAAGATCTTCTTCAGTAAATGACACTTTGGACACCCACTCACTCACACACCCCTCTAAACGGTTAAATTCAATATACTTTCTAGCCCACTCTCCTAGCTCCTTTCGTTCAAAGACCGATGCTATAATTTTGTACAGGCTTCGGAGCGTTATTCCTGCCGTTTCACTTTTTTCATCGTCTACAAGGTAATGACGGTTAGGACGCGTACTACTATCCTTATAGATAAGCTCCATTCTATCCAACTTTCTAGTGTAAGATCTTGCTGTTTGACTCGCTATACCCATCCACTTCTCCAAATCCTTATTAGTGAACGAATCCTCGTCTGAAATATCAGGCATAGTAACGTAATCTTGCATTTCACTGTAAGACTTGGAAAGAGGATCTATCTGTTCTTTTATCTGGTTATAAGCATCCATAGTGGATTCAGTTCGTCCACGGATCATGTTGTTGATGAAGCTACGGTTTATCACAACTCCTCTCACAACATCCTCCCAGGAAACAAAGGTGTACTCGGTATCTGCTATTTCTTGTTTATGCCTTTGTCTGTGATACAGGTAGGCAGGCATTTCAGAAGCTATTTGCAGGGTTTTAGGATAATCTCTCTTTATATTGTCTGAGTCTTTCGGTACTTCCTTATTTATGTCTCTTACAAACGGGTTTTGAAGTTTTACCTTGTCTTGAGAAAGTATATCTAATGCGCACTCTATGACTTCTTCAAGATTGTTAATGTCTTTAGGTTCAAGCAGGTGGTCCGGGAACTCGTGTTCTCTGTTCTGAAAGCTCATTACTTTCCTGTTTTGTTCTTTACTCATGTCAGGGCTGTAAGCCATTCCTCTAGACATGTCTTGTTCGTCTATTATTCCTTCGTTGACTGTTGTTGATACTAATACAGGGCTTCCTTTCAACTCTAGTTTTGCTGATTCCATTCCGTCCGCTCTATCAAGAGTTAACCGTTTCTGTACTTCTCCTTCTGAAACAAGTTGTCTGAATATTTGGAATACTTCTCTGTCTTCCTCTTTCTCAGGTATTTCTCCGAAGAACACTATCTTCCCGTCAAAGTAGTCTTTTCCTTCTGAGTCGGCTATCCTGTAAATACTGGATTTAGTAGCGTCTGTTAGCTTTTCAACCATGTGATCAGGAAACAGGTTAATCACTTGTTTTGCTAGGTAGCTCTTTCCTTCTCCCTGTTTCTGTATACCGAATATCATTAAGGGTTTGTCTGTGTCTTTTGAAAGAAGCTGTAAAAACAATCCTAGTTTGTTGACGTCTTCTCCAGCTATTTTATGGTCTAAAACTGTCTTAACTTTCTTGAGGATATGTTCTTCTTCAAGTAGTTTCTCAGCTTTTTCTATTACTTCTTTATCATATCGGTCTACAAGTTTTACCTCATTTTCTTGCTGTTCAATCACTTTTTCAGAATATTCTGCGAAAGAGCTCCGTAGGTCTCTCTTGTTTCCTTTCATTTCGTCAAAGATTACGGTTCTTTCTTGTTTACTGCAGTTAAGAAGAGTGTTGAAAATCTTTTTTTGTTTCTCAACTTTTTCTACAGCACTATATTCTGGATATTTTTTGTTGTATTCCTGGACTTCTTCCGATGCTTTCTCTAAAGCGTTGTAGCTCTCTTGTTCCTCCGTTCCGGTTTCTTTCTGTTTATCTAGTTCTATGTCAAATTCTTCTGCTAGTTCTTGTTTAGCTTCTTCAAAATATCTTCCGTTCTCCATTAGAATATCTATAGCGTTATAGAAGTGGTAGGTCTCTCCATCTTCCCTACAACTGTCTGCAAAGCAGATTAAACGGTTTTCCGGTAGTTTCTCTGTACCGTCCGTTATTTTTGCGGAAGGATTGCTGTCGTCGTGACATGGACATTTAATCATTTCACCTGGTCTGTGGTCTCTTCCTAGAAGTTTCAAGACCTCTGTAGCAGGTACGTTACGACAAGCTTCTAATCCTTCATCTTCTGCTTGATATGTTGATTCTAGTTTCTGCTCTTTCTTCTTCTGTGCCTGCTCTTGTACTTTTTCTGCTTTCTCTGTTACTTGTTTCCACGTCAGATCTGCTTTCGAGTCATCTATCTTGCTTATAATCCAGAAGTCTACCTGGGTGTTCAGGTTAGGGTATTCTACGTCCTGGAGATCTTCTACTTGTTTCTTTTCTAACTGTGTATTACTTACAACCGTTTTTCTGTGTTCTGTACTGGTTTTACGACCTCCTACTGCTCTTACTAAGTGGCCTTTACCTATCTGTGAGTCAAATTTTACTAAACCGTCATCCCATAAACTTGTGTCTGCGTTTACTTCTTCCTGTGCTTCTTTCTTCAACCAGTTGTAAAGCGCTATTCTGTAAGCTCTTATGTTCTCCTTGTTTTCAGGTATTTGGAAGAAGATATGGATATGGTAACCTGTTCCTCCTGTGTCTGCGATGAAGAAAGGTAGTCCGTTTGTTTGAAGATATGTTATAATTTTCTTGTTTTCTTTCCTAGCTTTCTCTGTGGTTTCTGCATCTATGTCTATTACTATTTCGTTAGGTAATACACTTCTTTCATCTACAGGTGTTTGACCTTCCCATTTTTCCCATTTAGAGTACTTGAGACTGTTTTTTGTTTCTTTATGGGTTTCTGTGTATGGATCGAATCCTGAAGGTTTGAATTTTAATACTTGGTTTATGTGTTCTCTTTGACTCATTTTTAAGCGGTCACCTCTGTTTCTTGTAGTTTCTTTGTTCTGAGGCATTCCGGGCAGTCTCCTTTCCTTTCTTTGGAGCTGTAGTACTGGTTGCTGCATTTTTTACATGTCCATAGAATCATTCGTGGACACCTCTTTCGAGCTCTATCATTCTATGGATGTAGAACTTGGAGTGCCTCTTAATCCTGGTTATTTCTCGGTCTGCCTGCTCTGGTTGCCAGAATATTTTCGGTGCTATGGCTAGAAGCTGTCTAAAATTTTGTTTGCTTTTGTCTTGGATCAGTTTCACTTCTTTTTCAGGTGTTATTGTTCCTGCAGTCACTATCCTAGCACCTCTTTTACTGCTGATCTGATTACCTGGCTTCTGTTAGTTCCAAGTTGTTCTGCTGCTTCTTCTACTTCTGTAAGTAGTTCTCTAGGGAATCTAACTGTTACAGGGTCTGTAGAACTTAGAGATTGTTTTGATGTATACGAAGTTTTTTTATAGGATTCTACCAAATTCTGTCTTGACCGTCCGGCAACGGTTTTTTCTTTCATTTATGTTTTCACCTTTTGTAGTATGTTTTACGGTTTAGCTGCTTCCTCACGTATTTCATGAATCAAGTCTTTTCCAGGACCTTCTAGGTTTTCAATATTTTGTTTATCGGCTTCTATCACGGTTTTTAAGGCTTTTTCAAGTTTCATCGCGTTCACCCATCAGCTCTCGGGCTAGGGTTGTTCTAATTAGCTCGGATTGATTTAATCCCATCTTGTCAGCTCTTTTCTCTACTTCTCCGGCTAATTTTTCTGAGAGGACGATTTGTTTCCTTTTTGACATTATTTGTCACCATAGTTCTTGTAGTGACACCACTACATAAGATGTGTATAACTCTAACTCTTTTAAATGTATGGTCGGCAATAACTATACAGATGGTAAATGTTGAAGATACCTCCGGTTGGGAAAAAATAGTATTCTTCTCAACACTAGACAAAGAAAGGAATAAAAGCCAAGTTGCAGATATATGGAAAGTTACTAAATCAGGAGGACCTATTTATAGAACTTCTACTAGAAGAGGATTAAAAATTCTTGAAGACTCAGGTTTATTGGTTAAAAAAGGTAACACTTTCCAAGCAGACTTGCAAGGAGAGGACTTTAAACAACACTTGGTTAACGAGTTTAAGGATTCTGAAAATCAAGTAAAAAGAATTATAGCTGAGGATATAGATCAGTTCATAATTTTTCTAACTAATGACGCTGTAAAGAATCATATTTTAAAGCCGGACAATGTTAAGGAATACTTTGGATTTAATCAGGATAAAAACCAAGCAATAAAAAATGCTAAAGATGCCGATATAATGTCATATTTTTCAGCCATAATAAATGCATCTTCGGCGCTATGGGTTCCTGATGCCGTACAAAGGATTACTTCTAGAGATGATTTTAACATCGGCATCCCTAACCAAGTTCTAGAAGGAGCTATAAAGGGCGGTTTTTCAGGTATGGTTGAAAATATTGATGAGCAATCCAGCAATAATATTAAAGCGCTTGTAGAGAACATAGAACAAGCTTATGAAGAAGATTCTGAGGCATTCGAAGTTATACTAAACTCTTATGATAAAGAGTTCATGCATAAAGCAAGTGCTTTAAGTTAGATCTTCTCTTCTAATCTTTCTAATCTTTTTAGTATATTATCCTTTCCTGTGTTTAAAGCCTCATCTACAAGTGTTTCGTGTGCTTCTTCCAGTTCTTCTGCTTCTATAGCTGCATCAGTATCAAGCGCTAGACTGCAGTTTCCGCAGTAGCTTTGTGTTGGAGGACATTCTTCTCCACAACGTCCACAAGTCTTCATACTGTAGTTGTCAGGTTCTTCGTTTTCAGAGTCATGTATTCCTTCATCCTGGAGATGTGTTTTCTTCAACCGTTTTTCGTTTTGCTGTACGTAGTTCTGCGCGGTTTCTAGTCTGTCCCATCCGTGCCACCACATCAACTTCTCTGCGTTCCACTCGACACCTTTATGAGTTGCACTACTATGTCTGAAAACGTGTGGAGATACACGTGTCTTAATATCTGCACGTTCCGCTAGTTTATCAAGTGTTTTGTTCACGTTACGATAGGCTATAGGATCTCCTGGCTCAGTACCTTTACCATAATGTAAGTTGACAAAGAGAAGAGCGTCCTCATCACCTTGTCTAGGGTGTTGTTCTAACCACTTCTGCAGTAGATCTACACAACGAGTTAATGGAAGCTTCCTGGTAGGGTAGTCTCCTGCAGCACTTTTCTTTTTCAAGGTCTCGATCTCTACTTCTGCATACTTCTGCTTTAACTGTATGTCTTTGAGTTGTATTCCGTCAGCTCCATTCAGACCTATTATTTCTCCTATCCGTGCGCCTGTTTCAAACATGAAGAGCGGCAGCAGCTTGTCTCTAGGATTTGTTGCTTCTTCACTCATTTTCATTATTTGGTCTGGTTTTAATGCGGTGTAGTCTCTTTTACGTCCGTTAGGACTTGTGGTTGACATGAAAGATGCGTTCAAGATTTTCTTGATTCTTTTAGGTCGTTCTGTTTCTTCTTCGAATACGGTGTTGTAGTATTTTTTGATAGCTACTTTGTAGTCTCTCTTGGTGTGTGGGCTT
>LKMO01000029.1 GCA_001563905.1 Nanohaloarchaea archaeon B1-Br10_U2g19 | reverse complement strand
TAAGACACCATATCTACCTCCAAGGCTACCAAGAATGGAAGAATACTGAAGACCTTGACAAGCTTCTCATCGGTAAGCTAAACCCTTACTGGGCAGATATTTTCTGGAAAGAGGTTGAGAACGGTGTACTAGAAAAACCTGAGGTCACAGCCAGTCAACTGTTTAACTTTAGGTTTGAAAACTAAAGAGTATGACAGAGAAAATAATCCTTGATACAAACTTTCTGGTAGCGCCTTTCCAGCTCTCAATAGATCTTTTTGAAGAGATAGAACGCATCTACCCTTTTGCAGAAGTCTATACTATTGAAGAAGCTTTAGAGGAAGCAAAAAGTATAGAGTCAGGTAAGTACGGTAACCTTGTTGAAAAGCTTATAGAAACCCAAGATATTGAAGTACTTGAGACAGAGGGAAAAGGAATAGTAGACGACTTACTTGTCAACGTTTCCGACGAATACCTAGTAGCTACAAACGATAAAGAGCTTAAACAAAGAATCGTCGACAAAGGCAGACCTGTAATGCTGATACGGTCTAAAAACCATCTAGAGGTCGTCAACGGTAGAGAAACCAGCCTCTGAAAGAAACCGGTTTAACCAGTATAAAAACAAACACAATTTAAAACTTGCGAAGAATCCTGTTATTAGTTCTAGGTCGAGAAAATATGTACAAAAGGCTGACAATAGAGGACAAAGTCCGAGTGCCACCTCAGCACTTCGGAGAAGATGTAGAGGAAAGCGTTAAAGCAGGACTTGAATCAGAAGTAGAGGGAACAATAAACTCCGAGATAGGAGTTGTAATAGCAGTAGAAGAAGTAGACTCAATCGAAGGAGGCGATATCGAACCTGAAGACGCAGGTATACATTACAAGGTAGAGTACACTGCATTAGTCTACGAACCAGAGCTACACGAAGTAGTGAACGGAGAAGTAGTAGATATAACAGAGTTCGGAGCATTTATCAGAATCGGTCCTTTCGACGGTTTATGCCACGTCAGCCAGGTAATGGACGACTACGTAAACTACGATGAAGAGAACGTAATGCTTGTATCCGACGAGGCAGAAAATACATTAGAAGTTGGAGACAACGTTGTAACAAGAATAATTGCTGTTTCACTCGACAAAAAAGACACAAACAAAGTAAACCTGACAATGAGACAGCCAGGCCTAGGAAAACAGGAATGGATTGAAAAATACGAAGAAGAACAGGCAGAAGCTGAAGAGGCAGAAGCCGAATAAGGTGGTTGAAAAATGGCAGAGAAAGCATGCAAAGAATGTAACAGAATAGTTGAAGACGCAGACGAATGCCCTGTCTGTAAAAACAACGATCTTTCCAGTTCTTGGAGCGGACTAGTAGTTATCTACGAACCTGAAGACTCCAAGATCGCTGAAAGACTTGAAGTTCAAACACCAGGAAAATACGCTATAAGAGCGAGGTAAAAAGATACTATGGAAGCTGAAATTATATCTGTAAGAGAAAATCCTCTACTAGAGAGGAGAAAAGTAAAAGTAAAACTTGAACACGAAGGAGAAGAAACACCTTCAGAAGAAGACGTTATAAGCCGTGTTGCGGCAGAAAACGATCTTGAAACAGAGGAAATGGAAGTACTCAGTATCTACACAGGATACGGAAGCAACATTTCCGAAGCAACACTCAACATATTCCAAGAGTTTGAGTACAGCGAAGACTTAGAGAAAGATCCTGCAGAAGAACAAGGAGAAGAAGTTGAAGTAACCGCAGAGTACGAAGAAATTGTTTCAGGAACCATTACTGACGCTAAAAACGCGTTAAATGAGATGGATAACCCTGACTACGAAGCAGCACTTCAAGCAGAGAAAGATAATAAAAACCGTGCAACACTTATCGACTGGCTTGAAAGCCAGTAAGAGGTGGAGAATTCAATGGCAAAACACGAGACAGTCTCACTACACGAGAAATACAGTGAAGACGGAGAGTACGAAGGAGAGAAATGTCCGCGATGCAGTTCTTTCCTAGCGGAACACGAAGACCGTAAAAGCTGCGGTAAATGCGGCTACACAAAACACGAGTAAAACCTTCGTGTTTTAATTTTTCACTATTCAACTTATTTTCTATAATGAACGTCCTTGGTATTGAGTCGACCGCTCACACTTTAGGTGTTGGAATAGTTTCTGAGGAAGAAGTTTTAGCTAATCAGAAGTCTATGTTTGAGCCTGAGGAAGGCGGCATACATCCTAGAAAGGCTGCTGAACATCATTATCAGCATGCTCTAGAGCTTTTGAACAATGCTGAACAAGAAGCTAAAATAGATATTGAAGATTTGGACGGCATTGCTTTTGCTCAAGGACCAGGTATACCTCAGTGTTTAGATGTTGGAGCGGTAATAGCCCGAAGCCTATCCAAGAAACATGATATTCCTTTGATAGGCGTGAACCATTGTTTGGCACATATCTCTATCGGTACTCGTACAACTGAGGCAGAGAACCCTACAACTCTTTATGTCTCCGGAGGTAACAGCCAGATAATCGATTTTAGAAAAGGTTTTTACCGTATAGTTGGAGAGACTCAAGATATTGCTTTAGGTAACGCTTTGGACAAGCTTGCTCGTAAACTAGGTTATCCACATCCTGGAGGACCTGAGATTGAGAGACTGGCTGAGGAGACGGATGAGATAGTCGAGCTTTCCTACCCTGTTAAAGGCATGGATTTCTCGTTTTCAGGGCTTGCAACGGAGGCTCAGAGAAAAATCGGGGACGTAGATGATAATGTTTTAGCGAACAGTTTTCAGGAGCATGCCTATGCTGTAACGGTTGAGGCTTTGGAACGGGCGATGAGCCAAGAGAGCTCGACCGAGGCACTTCTCACAGGCGGAGTAGCGATGAATTCACGTCTTAGAGAGATGGTGGAAGACATGTGTGAGCAACGAGATGCAAAGGCTTACTTCCCTCCACCAGAATACTGTATGGATAATGGCGCCATGATAGCTCACCAAGGAATGCTTGAACTGAAAGCCGGTAAAGAAACTAGTATAGAGGACTCCTCGAAGAAACCGAACTGGAGACCTGACGAGGTAGAAGTAGAATGGATATAGAAAAAGCTAAACAAGTTATAAAAGACGGCGGAATCGTTGTCTACCCTACAGAAACTGCTTACGGTATTGCAGCCGACGCACTGAACCCTGAAGCTGTGGAAAAAGTATTTGAAGCAAAGAAAAGACCTAGAGATAAAGGCATGACAGTTATAGTTGACAGTTTAGAAACCGCTGAAAAATACGCTAAGCTCTCAGACAACGAACGAAAAGTAGTAGAAGAGTTTATGCCCGGGCCTTTAACACTTATTACAGAAAAGAAAGACAATGTTCCCGATGTTTTGAATGACAAGTTTGTTTTCCGTATCTCTTCTAGCGGAATAGCGGAAGATCTAGCGAAAGTAGGGCCTATAACAGCTACAAGCGCCAATATTTCTGGTGAAGAAACCAGTTATTCTATTGATGATATCTCTGAAGAATTAAAAACAAGTGTAGATTACGTTATAGATATAGGGTCTTTAGAAAGACAGCCTACTTCAACTATAGCAGAGATAAAAAATGAGGAAGTTGTCCTCTATCGCGAAGGCCCTATCAGCAAAGATCAAATCGCAAATGTGTTAAACTATGACAGCAGGGATAACAGCGCTAGTAACTGACTTCGCACTTCTAATAGCTACAGCCACATTGCTCGGCATATTTGCAAAAAAGACTAGACAACCTACAATAATCGCTTATATTTTGACAGGTCTAGTTTTAGGACCAGTTGTTCTTGGAATAGTTACCGAGTCGGAACTTACTCATCTAATGTCTGAACTTGGTCTAGGACTTCTACTTTTCTTACTGGGTATTGAGATGAATCTTAAAGAAATAAAAGAAATTTTAAGACCTGTAACAAACATTGCAATACTACAAACTATCTTACAGACTTCTTTAGCGTTTATAATACCTTTATTTCTTGGTTTCACAATGATGGAAACCGTAATTATTGCATTATGTACTGTTTTCGGAGCAACACCTGTAATAGTTAAATTACTAACAGATAAAGATGAGATAACCAGTCTACCAGGGAAAATTGATGTAGGAGTACTAATTCTTCAAGACATCTATCTTGTTATTATCTTAGCTTTGCTTGCAGCAGACGTGTTTTCAGACCCTAACTTCGCCGGTATCAGCCTAACTTTAGGAAAAATCTTTCTTTTAATGGGACTAATTACCATACTAAGTTTAGCTTCCTCAAAGTACATACTACCTAAATTATTCCAGATTTCCGCATCTAACAAACACACCTTATTCATTCACGGAATAACTTGGGCCTTCCTGTTCATTTCCCTGGCATTAGTGCTTGACCTCTCTGTAGAGGTAGGTGCTTTCTTAGCGGGACTAGGTTTAGGTCAAATACCTTACAGAGAGGAGTTGAAAGAACGTGTAAGGCCTTTAACAGACTTCTTTATGGTAATCTTCTTCTCAAGTATAGCGTTAACAATAACTAGAGACAACCTCTTTGCTTACTGGAAAGAAGCTATAATAGCATCACTTATCCTAATGATCGGAAACTTTCTGATAATGTTTTACCTCATCGATAGAGAGAACTTCACTCCTAAAACCAGTTTTCTCGGCAGTTTAAATATGACTCAAGTATCAGAGTTCTCTCTAGTAGTCGGTGCATTAGCTGTGAGTCAAGATTATGTTGGAAACGATATACTGGGTTATCTCTCCTTAATGGCTCTACTTACTATGTCAACATCCTCCTATCTAATTCAGTACAACCAAGAAATCTATCAGAAAGCTAAACCTTATCTGAAACGGTTTGAAGCCGAACATAAAAACGATGTGGAGCTCAAATCATTAAACAACCATATTGTAGTAGTAGGCTACAATCAGTTATCCAAGCAGATAATAGATGTACTAAAATCATCCGGGAAAGAAATTGTTGTAGTTGACAGAAACAGCGAGAATACTAGTAAATTAGAAGAAAGAGATGATATCCATTATATTTACGGAGATATACAACACAGCGAGATTAGGAAAACAGCAGGAATCAAAAAGGCAGATCTTATCTTCTCCCTCTCACCTCTTTATGAAGTAAACAAGAAAATAGCTTCCGAAAATCCTGAAGCAGCGCTTTTCGTGAAAGCTAGAAGATTCGAAGAAGCCGCAGAGCTATATGAAGCCGGAGCTCATTATGTTCTATTAAAAACAGAGATAGCGTCAGATCAAATGTACGAGTATCTTGAGGCCTACTTAGAAGATCGAGAACTCTTCCAAGAAATGATAGAGGACGATAAAGAAAGAATAAAATGGGGTGAGAAAGAGAAATGGCAGAAATAATTAACACTCTAACGATAATATTTGTAGTATCATCCATAACATTGTTTTTAGCTAAAAGGAAAAATCATCCTGCAATACCCGCCTATATTATAGCAGGTTTAATTTCCGGATACTTTATAACAGAACAAGAACAGCTATTCACACTTGTACAGCTTGGGATAGCGTTCTTAGTATTCCTTTTTGGATTAAAATTTGATCCCGAGAAGATAAAAGATGTTGCCATAGATTCCCAAATAGCCACACTCATCCAGGTATCATGCTTAGGCTCCATAGGGTTTATGGCCGGTATTATTGCAGGTTTGGACATATTTCACTCAAGTATTTTTGCATTGGCAGCAGCTTTAAGCTCAAGTTTAGTAGGTATTGAGCTACTAGAAAAGGAAATAGATTTCAGGCTTATACACGGAAGAATAGCGGAGTCAATAAATCTTATTCAAGATTTAATTGCTATACTAGCTATAATAGTGCTTAGTAGTGCCGCATTCGATATTGAAACAATCTCTACAACCTTAACATATGGAATAAGTATATTAGCAGTAGCTTTTCTGATCAGAGAGTACCTTATGAGTTTCATAGCTAAACAAGCTCAAAATTCAACAGAGCTACTGATGTTAATAAGTATAACGATCTTAACAGGTTTTATAGCTCTCTCAGAGTTCCTTGAATTATCTATTGTTGTTGGAAGTTTTGCTGCAGGAATTTCAGTAGCCAAATATCCTTACAATCTAGAAATACTTGATACAGTATCTAGCCTAAAAGACTTTTTCTC
>LKMO01000028.1 GCA_001563905.1 Nanohaloarchaea archaeon B1-Br10_U2g19 | reverse complement strand
TTTCAGGAAACGATGTTCTGGAACAAGCAGAGGCGTATGAAGGAATGTTTGACGCTATAATTGTTACTAAGATGGATGTAGATGAGAACGGTGGAGCAATAATATCTATTTCAGAGAGATCAGGTAAGCCTGTCGCATTTATCGGTACTGGACAGGACTATGAAGAACTTAAAGAGTTTGATAAGGAAAGTTTTGTGAAGAGCATACTTGACTAGGTTTTCTGAAGTCTCTTAGGAATCAAACTGTTTAAAGATACACCTTCATCAGTTGATGTAGTGTTTCCTGGCAGGTAATTTGTTAGAGGATCTAAATAGATATCTTCTTTGAAGATATTCCTGTCGCTGTTGTACTCGATCACGTTATGTTTGTCTAGCTTCGGAAGATGTTCTTGGTATAATGGGATATAGACGTTTTTCCTTTCTCCGCTTCTAACATTTTCTTTAGGCTTATCGTTTTCTTCCGCAGCAAGCACTTCAGATATCTCTGAAAGACTGTGGTACTGTTTATCGCTATCTTCTAAGAACCTCATAACCTTTCTTCGACGACTGTTTGAGAGCAGCATGAACGCATCATTTTTGCTTAGAGTCTCATAAACTATTTCTTTAGGTGTAAAGCCGTCGATATTCATTAGTTCGTCTTCATGAGGTCTTCCGTCTAGGTAGGGTTCGAACCTGTCTAAGCTTTCATCTCCGTAGATAAGGCTTTTGTCTTTGTCAAACTCCAGGATATCATGTTTTTCAAATGCAGGTAGATGGGTTTGAAGTAGGCTGATGTAGATTCTCCGGTACTCTTTGTCGGAAAGACTTTCTTCGCAGGTATTGTACTCCCATGAGGCAACTTTACGTGCGGTATCTTTCAGAGTTTGTTCGTAGTTTTCCTCTTCTAGAAGAGCTTTTAGACTTCCTCTTCGGCGAGAAGATTTCAGTATAAACGACTCTTCTTCTGAAATATCAGGGAAGTTATCTTGAAAACTAGCAGGTATATGTTTAGAAACATCATTTAGATACTTTTTAGTTGTTTTCAAAGCTTTTCTACCGTTTATGTTATCTACCCTGTTACTATATTAGAAAGATAAAGCTTTAATAAGGATTAGCAGGCTTGTGTGAGAAAGAGTTCTCGGTATGGATAAGAATTGAGGTGAAAAAAGGATTTAGAAACAGGTTTAACTATATGCTTGCTGTTCGTCGAGTCTTTTCTGCATTGACTCCTCTAGTTCTTGCAGTTTAGACTTTAGAGGTTCTAAATCGTCTTCGAACTGATCCATCTTGATCTGTTTTCCTTTACTTTTCTGGTGGATTCTGTTCTTTCTCATCTTAGACATGAGGTGGTTTACTTCTGCTACGAACTGTTCATACTCTTTCATCTGTGCTTCGATGTATGATATTTCTTCGATAAACTCTTCACGGAGTTCTTCTGTTACTTCTTCTTTTAGCTCGTTTTTTAGCTGGTCTTTTTCGACTCCGAACTTTTTTCTAACGGTTCTGTAGAATTTTTCCATCCCCATATTTTTTACTACCTGTATATACTAATTCCTCGTAAAACTCTTATAAGCTTTATGTCATCACTCATCAAGACTTTGAGGCACAATAACTCCTAGATCCTTGTACTGGTTCTGTTGGTAGAAACGAGCTGTTACAGCACCCAAAACTGCATCAAACTCTTTCGAAGAACCAATATTGTTAGGATTAACTCCTATAGAACTCAAGGCTTTGTCACTATCTAAAGCAAGCTCTTCTGAAGTTATGTAAGGATCAAAACGGATAAAGTCTGGAGAGTTAGCCATATCTCTCTCTAAAACAGCTTTTATAGCCTGTAGCCGTTTGATTTTCTTAGGCTCTGATGAGGAAGGTGTGAAGTTATATCCTTCTTCCTTCAGATCTTCTTCTACGTTTGTAAACTCTTCCCTTGACTGCTGGCTTGAAACATTTACTGCCAAAACATCAGGTTTCTCTTCTTTCAGTTTCTCTACAAGTTTTTCAGTATTTTTTATGGAATATGTTTCCGTATCATCTGATATGAAAGCCAGATTAGATTCTTCTTTTTCTGTATTTGTTAATATAAGTCCTGCTATCATGGTCTCACCTTAATTTTCTTATTCTTCTTTTTTTCAAACTCGAACAACGAATGATTCTTCTCTTGAGCCTCAAAGATTCTTTCATCCTCTAGCTCCTGGTCAATCTTCGTAAGGAAGTCGTTCAAGGCTTTGTTGTACTCTTGAGGTTTCTCGTAGAAACTGAAGGTTCCGCATCTTTCAAGTACTCGGATACTTTCATCTTCTTCTACCTCTCTAACAGACTTCAGGCTTGAAAGCCTGTCTTCGCTACTGTAAACTGTTATTGATGGTTTCTCTATAGGTTTCGGATCCATGTTCTGGAAAAAGCTTTCTATATACTCGTAGCTAGGAACCTCTACGTCTTCTGCAAACTCCTTTAAAATACGGTAGTTGGTGTGCTCAGAGAACAAGGTCTTCTTCAAGAGCTTAGGCTTCCTAGTATTTGTCGAACAGATAAACTTGTAGACTGATTTAGGAGGTAAGTCGATTTCAGACAGCTTACCTGTCATACATACTGCCTTAACATTTTTACGGTGTTCAAAATGTCTTAATAAGCTATTTGAAATAATGTTAGATACTAAAACAACGTTTTCAAGATGATCTTGATTTAGAACAGCTCTCAAAGCATCTTTCTCTCCTTCAAAGCTTTTTTTCTTTTCTATAGGCTCAAAAACCACGGTGTTATACTTCTTTGAGAAGTAACGGATCTGGTTCTTCCACATTTCAGCATTAAGACTTCCTGGAAGAAAAACTAGTTGTAAAGAAGACTCTCTACCCGACTCCTTGTAATAAAGATTTTGATCTCCTATCCTTCTAAGCGAGAGCTGCATACGTAACCGGTTGGGAGTGAAACTCTTTTATCAGTTGAACCACTTTTCAAAGATTAATGGCTGAAAACGGCTTCAAACTAATAATACTAGGCATCATTGCAGGCGGTGCAGCAGTCCATACCTACAACGTTTCAGGACTTTTACCAAGTATAGGAGTATTTTTAACACTTTCTTGGCTACTAATCCATCTCAAAACCAAGATAGAGGTGTGGGAGGCATTAGGAACACTTCTAGATCCTTTCCGTACCGCAGTCACATTCCTTCTACTAGGCTTCACTTACGGAGCATTACAAGGCTACGGTCTTGGAGGCTCGGTTTTTGCAGGTCTAGCCGGCTCTATAATCGGAGGGATCTTCTCAATGTTCATCTACAAGTACTGGAATATAGGTGCCTAAAACCATTTAGCATTTAACCGTTTTTCCGTAAAAACTTGGTATGTTCGACCGGATAAAAGAATCAGTACAGAAATTCTCTTCTAAAGGAGTAGCTGACGAAGAAGCAGTAGAACAGCTAGTAAAAGATATACAGAGAGATCTAATCCAGGCAGACGTCGACGTAACACTTGTATCAGAACTAAGCACAGAGATCAGAGAGGAAGCACTTGCTGATGAAGTCCCAGGAGGACTGAGCCGGAAAGAACACGTACTAGAAATAGTTTACAACAAGCTTGAGAACCTTCTAGGTGAAGAAGCCGAAGTAGAGATCGGACCAAAAAACATACTACTATGTGGACTGTACGGTGCCGGTAAGACAACAACAACCGGTAAGATAGCAGACTTCTACCGTAAAAGAGGTTTGAAAGTAGGAGTAATCGCAGCAGACACCGACCGACCAGCAGCATACGACCAGTTAAAACAGATTGCGGAAGATATAGGAGTAGAGTTCTACGGAGAAAGCGATGCCGAAGATCCTGTAAAAGTAGTAGAAAACGGTATGAAAGAGCTGGATACCGAAGTAACTATAGTTGACTCAGCAGGAAGAAACTCGTTGAACGAAGAACTAAGTCAAGAACTATCTCAGATAAACAATGTTTTCCAGCCAGATGAAAAATACCTGGTTATCCCAGCAGATATAGGGCAGTCAGCACGTGAACAAGCAGAAAGCTTCGAAAGTGCAGTAGGACTGACCGGAGTAATAGTTACAAAGATGGACTCTTCGGCAAAAGGAGGAGGAGCACTTGTAGCATGTAGAAACTCTAACATATCTGTAAAGTTCATTGGTACAGGAGAAAGAATGCAGGATCTTGAAATGTATGATCCTGTAGATTTCGTATCCGAAATGATAGGTCAGCCAGACCTAGAGTCGCTTCTCGAGAAGATTGAAGAGCTTGAAACCGATCCTGAAGCACTTTTAGAAGGAGAGTTTACTTTAGAAGACTTTAAGCAACAGATAGAATCTGTTACTGATGCAGGTCTAATGGAAGAGATGATGCAGCAGCTACCTTTCGGAGCTCAGATGCCTTCAAACATAACAGATATTACAGAAGAAAAAGTCAGCTCATACAACGTCATAATGGACTCAATGAACAGAGAAGAGCTAACCGATCCTACGGTTATCGACGGCTCTAGAAGGGAAAGAATAGCTGAAGGTTCAGGAACCTCGACCTCAGAGGTAAGAGATCTGATCAAACATTACCGTCAGACTAAGAACATGGTTGACAAGTTCGACAAAAAGTCTATGAAACGTGGAAACATGCAGGATATGATGCAGAAACTTGGATTCTAAACTTTGATATTCTCTCTATTATCTTTAAGATCCTGTAACTCTTCTACACTGTAAAACTTCTCTTTACCTAAACGTTTCTCAAGAATCTCTTCCTTCTCAATAAACTCGTCTCCTACTTCTTCATCTATACTTGTCAGTTTGAAGTAGAGTATGTCAGAAGAAGCTCTAACACTTTCAATCATACTCGCCCATTTACTAGGGGGTCGGAAATCTGCTCTGCTTAGAGCTCTAGTTGCTCCTAGCAGTGTAAGCATCGTGTTTCTGTAAAATGTTTGTTTTATCTTCTGCATCTACTGGTTTTACCTTTAAGCTCCCGTCTCCCCCAAGAGCCTATCAAAACCTTATAGTAAACCTTCATGAACGGTTGCATATAAATCTTCAGTGGTACTAACAAGGTTTATGATTGCTTTAATCTCTGATTCACATGTTCCGAACAGATCTCCGGGTATACCTGAACAGTTTAAGGGACTGGTTGAGAAAGCAGATTTAACGGTTCACTGCGGGGATTTTGAAACCAAACAGGTCTATGAAAGACTGGATAATAAATCCGGTAACTTGGTTGCGGTAAAAGGTAACTGCGACCGTTTTGAACTACCGAACTCTGAAACTTTTGAGGAGAACGGCTTAAGTTTTGGAGTCTATCACGGTACAGGTATCAGTCCTAGAGGAGATCATGATACGCTTGTTAAGATAGCGGAAGAGGATTTAGATGTGGATGTTCTTCTAAATGGACATACTCATCAGCAGGAGGCCGTAGAAAAAGACGGTAAGATCTTGCTTAACCCGGGTAGCTGTACAGGGGTAGGCGGAGGTTCCTCAACTCGGAAAAGCCCTAGAATGATGCTGTTAAAGTTTGATAACGGCTTTAAGGTTGAGCTTCTCAAGCTTGTGGATAAGGAGATAGTGGTTGAGAAACAGAAGAACTTTGATATTAAAGGGCTGACAAACTGATTGTATAGAGTGGTGCAGAGATTTTGGAAAAACTTGAAGAAAAGATAAAGAATGTCTGGATAGCGAAACTAGCTTTAACAGGTATAATAATTGGAACCGTTCTCTCGGCAGCACTTTACATATCTACAGAGAAACTTTGGTTAGCGCTTATACCTTCTTTCTTCCTACCGTTGCTAGGTGGCTGGTATGCTACACTACGTTACTGGAACTGGAGCTTCGAACTACGTGAAGACCATGTCTATATAGAAAGAGGAGTACTAGTTAAGGTTGTCTCAGTTATTCCTCACGTCCGTATACAACATATCGATACCAACCGTTCTCCTTTAGAGAGAGCTTTAGGACTATCTTCTGTTAAAGTATTTACAGCAGGTTCAAGAGGAGCAGACGTACGTATACCAGGACTTGAAAAGTCACGGGCAAAAGAGATACAGGAAGAGCTAAGAGATGTTGCAATAGAGTCAGAAAGAGGTTTTGACGGTGTATGAAACTCTCGAAACTTTCAATACCTTATAGAGCAGTATCAAAGTTTTCCACAATACTAGTTTTCGTACTTCTTTTTGGAGGAGCTTCAATGGCTGCAGAAAGCCCTCTAGGAGCTTTAATAGTCTTTCTGTTTGTTTTAACAGGTTTCTCTGTTACTGCGGTTTACGAGTACTTATACTGGAGGAATTACAACTACGAGATAACGGAGGAAGGCCTTGAAATTGTTTCAGGAGTGTTCTCAAGGAAAACACGGGATATACCGTTAAGAAGGATACAGAACGTTGATGTTCAGAGAACTCTTCTACAGAGAGTTTTCGGACTTGCTAAAGTACATGTTGAAACTGCCGGAGGAGACAACACTGAAGCCAACTTCCGTTACGTAGAGGCTGAAAAAGCTGAAGACATACAAAAACAGATAAGAGAGCTTAAAAACCGGCGTACAGACTCTGAAGAAGAGAAAAAAGATAAAGACG
>LKMO01000004.1 GCA_001563905.1 Nanohaloarchaea archaeon B1-Br10_U2g19 | reverse complement strand
TCGTTAGCTATATCGTATATATCTTTAGACAAGTTTGACTCCTCCCTACCATCTATTTGTTACATAAAAATAATAAAAACATGTTTGGAAGAAGCCGGTTTCTTTTCAGTTTCCAAGCTCTTCTTCTAAACTTTCAACCAGCTCCGTATTCCCTGCGTGGAAAGGAACACGTTGATGTAGCTCTTCAGCCTCTACATCTAAAACAGATCTTTCGCCGTCTGTCGATGCACCTCCCGCCATCTCCGCTATGTAAGCCATTGGATTCCCTTCAAACATCAGTCTGTACTTCCCGTTCTCTGCATCTGTACGTTTAGGATAAGCAAATACTCCTCCATAATGCAGAACCTGGTTGAAGTCTCCAACTAAGGCTCCTCCGTACCGAAGTTTGTACTGTTCTGAAATCTTGTTCTCAAGTTTACGGAAGTCTTCTGTCCAGTTCTTGTTACCTCCGAAACCATAGATCTTCGGTTCAGGTAGCTCCAAATCTTCTGAAGCCAAGTGGATCTCTATATCACTGTCTTTCTTTCCTTCAACTACATACTCGTTGACTTCTCCGTCTTCAGCTCTAACCATACTTATCAGAGGTCCGAATACTACGTAGAAAGCTGAGACCAGGTTTCTTCCTTTGCACGGAAGTTCTTCATCGTAGACACCCACTATTGTTCCCACGATATTGTTTGTAGGTATGTTTGAAGATCCGTCTAAAGGGTCTACTGCTACGGATAATCCTTCTCCACAGTCGGTTACGTCATGTTCTTCTTCTGAGGCGTACTCTCCTACTCCGTCTATACCAGTTATTTTTTCTTTTAGTAGTTCGTTGGCCCATATATCTGCTTCTAACTGGTCTTCTGCGCTAGGGTTTTCGGTTTGTACATACTCTCTTCTGTGAAGAAGTCCTGAATAGATATGTGGCGCGGTTTCTGCTACTGCTTCGAAGATTTTTTCTACGGTTTCTTCAGACATTTTTCTTTTATTCGAAGATTACGTCTTCTAGTTTGTTTAAGACTTCTTCGGGATCTTCTCTCTGGAAGATGTTTCGTCCTACAGCTAGGCCGTTTGCTCCGGCATCAATTGTGTTCTGTACGTCGCTGAGGAATGCTTCATCGCTTCTTTTTGATCCTCCGCTCATAACTACTTTTGTTTTACCTGTTACGTTGACAACGTGTTCCATATCTTCTTTTGAACCAGGATATTTGACTTTTACTATGTCTGCTCCAAGTTCTAGTCCAAGTCTTGCTGCGTAAGCAATTACGTCAGGGTCTGTTGATCCTCCGTAGTCTGAGTTACCTTCTATTCCTTTTCCTCTTGGATATGCCCACATTACTACAGGTACATCGTATTCACGAGCCTTTTCTTGTACTTGTCGGAACTCTTTCCACATCTGGTCTTCATAGTCGCTTCCTGCATACATAGTGTATCCTATGGCGTCGGCTCCGAGCTCTTCTACCGCATATTTTACAGTGCATTGTTTTGGACTGTAGTAGTCATCCTGTCTATGTAAGTCGGAGTTTCCGTTTAGTTTTACAAGTAAGTTAACTTCATCCTCGTACTCCGGATAGTATGCTTCAGCTATACCTTTTTGTACTGCTAGACAGGTTACTGCATCGTGTTTAGCGACTTCGAAGACGTGTCTTGGATCTATGCTTGCAGGGTTAGGTTCGAAGTCTACAGGCCCGTGTTCAGTTCCGTGGTCGTAGGCTAGTATTAGTGAGTTTCCGTTTCTTAGGATCGGCGAGTCAGAAAAATCCTTCATAATACAAAGTATTACTTCCTGCTTTGATTTTAAATTAACGGTTCAAAGACTCTAAGAACCAACAGAGTAATCCAGATAAAGCACCAACATACTCAGAAACAGTAAGATTCCCAACGCCAAAACCAGCTCCTCCATAACTAAAAACCCTCTACCAAGCAGTTATATGCTTGCTTAATTGTAAAACCAACCTCCAGCCTTCAAAAAGAATTATTAACAACTTACCAGAAACCCTTAGTAATGGCTATTGAACCAGAAGACGGTCTGCAAAAAGATGAGGAAGTCAAGAAGTTTTTCAGACCAAGTCTCTGGCACTACACAACACAGTACTCCTTAGCACTACTTCTACTACCTCTAACAGTTCTAACCTGGCACTTTCTAGATTATACTACCGCTCTAATAGTTGTATTATCTATAGGATTGCTATCCACCACCGAACTGTATAGGAGAGGCCACAAATTTTTCGTAACTAACGAAAGAGTTGTAAGACAGTTCAAGTTCTTCAAAAAAAGATTCAACCAAGGAACCTTTGACTTAGTGACCGATATCTCCGTCAACCAGAACATACTACAGAGAATACTCAAAGTCGGTACAATAAAAGTAAATACTGCCTCAGGAGAAAACATAGAGTTCAAAGGCGTAAAGCATCCCAGATCGATAAAAAACTCTATAACAGAAGCTAAACACGACAAACATCAACGAGACCCGAAAACAGAGAAATGCGAAAACTGTGAGGCCGAAAACCCTGACTCCTCCAACTACTGCTCTGACTGTGGCGAAGAACTCGGCACCTAAATAAAAAGTACTTCTAACAAAAAGATAGATTATGGCGTTGAAAAGTTCAGACCCAAAACTATCTCAAGGCGAAACCGCTCCAAACTTCGAACTAGAAGACTATAAAGGTCAAAAAGTCTCTCTAACCGACCTAGATAACTTTGATGGTGTACTAGTCATTTTCATGTGCAACCACTGTCCTTACGTTAAAACACAGACAGAAGAGATCAGAAAACTGGCAGAAGAGTTCTCAAGTATTGCTGTAGTCGGAATAAATCCTAACGTAGAGACTCACGAAGACGACACAGTAGAGAAGATGGAACAGTTTGTTGAAGAAAACAGTCTGGACTCTAGTAACTTCTACTATCTAGCCGATCCGGAACAGAAAGTTGCTGAAGCCTACGGTGCCAAATGTACTCCTGACCCGTTCCTACTTGACTGGAGACACCGACTGCATTACCAAGGACGTTTAAACGATAAAACAGGTCCTGAAGAAGAGGTTACGGAAAGAGAGATGAAAGAAGTAATTAGCAGCATGTTGAAACGTAAAGACACACCGCGCGAACAGGAACCAAGTCAAGGCTGCTCTATAAAGTGGAAAGACTAAAACATTTTGTCTTCCTTTCTCTTATTCTATGGACTCAAAAACCAGGAAAGAGCTTTACAAAATACAAGACTTTTTGGACGATATAGAGTCTCATAAACATCTTTACGAAGATACAGAAAACTGCTCTATAGATGGCGATAACGGTCCTGTCACCAAAAGCCTGATAAGATACAATCTACGTCCTCTAGACAGCCTGCTCCAGCTTTGGAACGAGTTAGATGACTCTCAGAAGGAGAACCGTGCTCTACCTTCCGAAACCCATTTATACAAGGACCGACGTTTCGCAGAAGAGTACAAAGAAGTTCAGAAGAGAATAGAAAACTCTATGGACTTTCTAGAAGAAGTTTACGACCTTGAAAAGCCTTTAGGTCGTTTGAAGATTGAAAATAGATACAGAGTGTATCCCTAAACGCAGTGGTGTTATAAAAGCTAGGAAACCGGTTTTCTGTAACATGTCCTACGCTGTCAGACCTACAACAAGCGAACTGAAGAAGGCTAGACGTCTTATAGACCAAGCAGTAGAAACCTATACTTACTCGGTTGATGTAGACAATTTTGAGATCCATCTATCTTGGCAGATCTTTAACGAAAAAGCCACACTAATTTCTACAGATG
This sequence comes from Nanohaloarchaea archaeon B1-Br10_U2g19, assembly GCA_001563905.1. Classification (GTDB taxonomy): domain Archaea; phylum Nanohalarchaeota; class Nanosalinia; order Nanosalinales; family Nanosalinaceae; genus B1-Br10-U2g19. The sequence goes on along the minus strand of LKMO01000004.1, from coordinate 41,827 downwards.
ATAAGACTGCTTTAATCGGTTTAAACCCTGAAGAGGATTACAGCGAGGAAATTAACAACATAGTTCTAATGGCTTTACTAGATATGGAGTTCATGTCTAAAGCAGAGTACAACAAAATCAGTTTTTACTGGCAAGAAATTGCCAAGTTCGCTTATATCAAAATGAGGATGCATAACCTAGCAGATACCGATCTAACTGTTTCACAAGATCTTGGAGAGAAAGAAGAACAGATTTTAGAAGGTCTTTCAGACGATATCGAAGGGTACAACGAACTATTGTACACTCGTACCAGCGAAATAAGTGAAGCTCTTGCAAAAACAATGTTAGATGAAGTTGAGCCGGAGAAAGTTCCCCAGTTAAAGATGTCCGATATTAAAAAATTCGGAGAGAAACTGTTTTAGTGGAAAGTCAAATGAAAACTGTTTTTTTAGGACGTTTCCAGCCTCTGCACAACGGACACCACCAGGCAATAGAACAGTTGAAAGAAGAGTACGAAAACTTATCTATCGTTATTGGTAGTGCCGACAAGTCCCGAACAGAGAAGAACCCTTTAACCGCTGAGGAAAGAGAGAAAATTATCAAGTCATGTTTCTCTGATACAGACGTTCTTCATTTAGAGGACGATGATAGCGACGAATTCTGGGCCAAGAAACTTGAAGAGTTTGAACCAGAGATAGTTGTTTCAGGAAACCAAAACGTTAGAGATATTCTAGAAGAGTTTACAGATTTAGAAGTAAAAAAACCGGAAATGTTCCATCCTGATATTTATTCTGGAAGCGAGGTACGTAGACGGATTAAATCCGACGAGGAATGGCGTTATCTTGTTCCTGCTTGTTCGAAAGAAAAGATAGAGGAGTATAAAGACAGGATAAAGAAGTCAGGTGTACAGTACGAGTTTGAACCTGGCTGGAAGAGAGAACACTCAAGTTACGGAAAGACGAAGTAGTATCTAAAAATCATTCGTGAAGTTTTTATTCAAGCTTACTGAACCTTTTCCTGTAAAAATGGTAAAAGTTGTTGTAAACGGAGTAGGAACAATAGGCAAAAGAGTAGCAGAAGCCGTCAAAAGACAGGAAGATATGGAGCTTTACGGTATTTCTGATGTCTCACAGAACGGCGGTCTTAGAACTGTTCTAAAACCTGAAGGACCTCTTCACGGCACTGATCTATACGCTTCAAACCGTGATGGGAAACAGAATTTAGAAGATCAAGGTTTTCATGTCAACGCTGTTCTAGAAGATGTTGCAGACGAGATAGACGTGGTTGTTGATTGTACTCCTCCAGGAATTGATGCAAAGAACAAAGAAAATCTTTACGAACCTAACAATATTAAAGCGATTTTCCAAGGCGGAGCACCTAAAGATATTGCGCCTGTAGCCTTTAACGCAGATGCAAACTACGAAGATGCGAGAGGAGAAGATTATGTCAAGGTTGTATCTTGTAACACAACAAGTCTTTCAAGAACACTTAGTGCAGTAGACGAGAACTTCGGTATAGATCATGTTGTAGCTAATCTTGTAAGACGTGGAGGAGATATACCTCAAGACAGTAGAGGTCCTATAAACTCTACAGTACCTGTAACAGATGTACCTAGCCACCATGGACCTGATGTCCAAGCAGTTCTACCGGATCTAGATATCAAGACTTTAGCTGTAAAGGTACCTGTAACATACGGCCACGTCCACATGGTTAACGCTGAACTAGAAGCGGATGTGGATGAAGAAGATGTTAAACAGGCTTTCAGAGATCAGCCACGAGTAAGTCTTGTGAAAGCAGGACACGGCTACGACTCAACCGGCAAAATCCACGAAATGATGAGAGACTTGGAAAGGCCTCGAAGCGATATGCCTGAAGCAGCAGTATGGGAAGAAACCGTTACTGTAGAAGACGGAACTCTCTACTGGATCCACATGGTGCACCAAGAGTCGATTGTCGTACCTGACAACGTTGATGCTATCCGGGCAATGTTTGAGATGGAGGATAAGGAAGGATCTATCTCTAAAACTGATGAAGCATTAAACCTTAGGTAGTTATTTTCCTCTACCTTCTATCTATTTTTTAGTTGAAGTTCAGTCTTCCAAACAGTCTTTAATCTGTTCAAAGTTTTCGTGAGACTGTCTCCCAAACGAACTATCCTCGACCACATCCTCGTAAACAGTTTGAGGGATATTGAACTCTCCATCTGTATAACTCATTACATCACCGAAGTATCCGTTTCTCTCTAAGTCCATGAATTTTGTATGAGGAAGACCTAGAAGGTGTGCTATTTCATGAGTCGTCGTGTCTGTAACTTCTTCAGCATCATCTCTCATATAGGAATTTACATGTGCAAAAGGATGATTTGTAGGTGCAGCTAAACCGTTATGACGTGTAGAGTTATCTGCTAAGAGAACTGTTATATCAGTGTTATCCGAGTATCTATCAACTTTTTCGTTCAGACAGTCTATACTACCGCAGTTTTCTACAGTACAACAGCTTTCTGAACCTTTCTGCGACTTAGCTAGGTTTTCTGTAATTTGAGATATCTCTTCGGCATGGCGATATTCTTCTCCTTCCGGCTTCGTATAAGAAATATCTGCGCTAACATCTTCCAGTTCTTCAATAGCTCTCTCAGTTTCTCTTGTTATATACCCAGTATCATAGCTTTGTTCGGAAATATCGAGAATATCTACTTTTAGCGTATCTTCTATAGCCTTGGCCGTCAGTGATTCATCAAAAAAGTCTTCTAGAGGAGCTTCATACCTGTTTTGTCCTGTAATAGCCATACTGGCTGTGTTTCTCACTGAATCTTGGGCATATGATGCCGCAGATATTGTCAGCATTCCCTTTAAGCTTGTTACATAGCTGAGGACTTCTCTCCTGCTAAAACCTTTCTTAGAGATTTTCATTACTATACAGTAACATACTGTATTTTGATACTAATAAATTTTTCGTTAAGACACACCCTCTTCTCCAAAAACCTTCTCACTTATCCGACGATTTAAAGACAGAGACATGATAAATAATCTTGAGGGAGTAACTATTTCTCGAATGAAGCCCAAAATTCTTCTTGTCGGATGGGGTTTTCCCCCAAATATAGACGGAGGGCTTGATATCCACGTCTACCATTTGTTTGAACAGCTTCAGAAAGAAGACGTAGACGTTAGTTTAGCTTTACCTGAGAGCCGAGCACCTATTAGAGAAGATTTAATCCCTGTTGAGACCGGGGACGGCGATATGATAGATAAGTCGAAAAAGATGAGTCAAAAAGTGGCTAAACTTGCCGAAGATTTTGACATTATACATACCCACGACTGGTTCGGAGCAGAATCAGGATACAAGTCTAAGAAGTACAGCGATACTCTCTGGGTTTCAACCCTTCATTCGTTAGCATCTGATAGAACACGTAATCCTGATAAACGATTGGAGAAGCTTGAAGAGGTGGCGACTACACAGCCAGACCTCCTTATTTCAGTTAGCAAGAAGCTTAGAAACAGTATAAAGAAGAAGTATGGTGTTGAGTCAGAAGTTGTTTATAACGGCTTTTCTAAACCTAAATCCTGCGGAATAGATGTTAGAGAGCGTCATAACATTGATGGAGACATAGTTTTCTATGTTGGGCGACATGCTGAGCAAAAAGGTATTGAACATCTTTTATACGGTTTTAAGAAAGCTTTAGAAGAGAATGATGATCTTAACCTGATTTTGGGAGGTAAAGGTCATATGTCTGAACCTTTGAAAGAGTTTACAGATATTCTAGGTATCTCCGACAAAGTTGTTTTCACCGATTTTATTCCTCGTGAGGAGCTTGGAGACTACTATAAGGCAGCAGACGTCTTTGTATCTCCTTCCCTGAACGAGCCTTTTGGTTTAACTATTACCGAGGCTTTAGAATCAGGCACCCCTGTAGTGGCAACGGAGAACGGTGTTGAAGAGATTTCAAGTAACTTGATAACATCTATTGATCCAGAGTCCTCTTCTGTGAAAGAAGGTATTTTAGAGGCGCTAGATAAAGATGCTTTAGAAGGTAGAGAGTTCAGAAGTTGGAGCGAAATGACTGAAGAGACTTTAGAGCTTTATAGAAAGACTTATGATAGTACTTTGAGATCCTGTAAATCTCCTTGATGTAGAACTGCGTAGCCTTCAGCTGTTTTTTGCAGTCCTGCAGTGTTTTCGACATAATAAGTTTTGTCATTTCCAGATGTATCCGGTAAGTATATTCGTTCCTCTTTAGATGTTTTTACTACCAGAGCTACTTTTTTAGAAGTTCTAATTCTTATTTCTACTCCTTTTCCTGTTTTATGGGTTTCTACGTCCACTATTTTGTTTTGGTTTTGAGAAGTTTTTAATGACCGTGGTCGATTTAAAGCAGTCTTGTACAAGTTTTTCTATGCTTCCAATAACTCTCTCTTTCGAAGTTCACCAGCCCCATAGGCTAAGAGTGGACGGAGTCAATGAAGACGCGTCCAACCTCTATGACCGGTACTTCGACGATGATATGAACGAACATTTCTTCAAGGACGTGGCTGAGAACTGTTACTTCCCTGCCACAGAGAGACTGTTACGGGAGGCCAAAAAGTTTGAAGGAAAAGACAGAGAGTTTAAGGTCAACTTCTCAGTTTCAAGCTCTTGGATCGACCAGGCCAAACAGTACCATCCTGAGCTTATCGATATGTTCAACCGTTTCCCTGATTCCTCTGTAGACTTTATAGGACAGGCGCATTACCATTCTTTAGCAGGACTTTTCAACGACAAGAAAGAGTTTAGATGGCAGCTAGAGAAACACAGAAACATAATCGAAGACACGTTCGGAGTAAGACCACAAGTAATGACCAATACCGAGCTAATCTACCACAACGAAGTCGGTAAGATAGCCGCTGAGGAAGGCTACCAAGGAATATTTACGGAGGGTGCTGACAGAATACTAGGATGGCGAAGCCCTAACCACGCATACACGCAGCCAGACTTCGTAACAGAGAACGGTACAAATATACTACTAAGAAACCGGAAGCTTACAGACGACGTCGGATACCGTTTCTCTGCAGAATGGTGGGACGAATACCCTTTAAGCGCTGAGAAATATGCTCGGTGGCTAAACCAAGCTCAAGGCGATATGCTAAACCTTTTCATGGATTATGAAACCTTTGGAGAACATCACTGGGAAGGTACAGGCATCCTATGGTTCCTAGAAGATCTTCCAACTCAGACATTAAAACACGATAATCTTACCTTTGCTAAGGTCAGAGAAGTAGCCCAAAACGATCCTGTCGGAAAGTTTGATGCGTTCGAGTACAATACTGTTTCATGGGCCGACCAAGAGATGGATGCCTCAGCTTGGCTAGGAAACCCTATGCAGAAAATGCTTTTTGAGAAGATCCAAGAACTAGAACACCAAGTCAAACAGCTGGATGATCCTGAAGTCTTAGAGGTCTGGAGAAAGTTTATCACAAGCGACCATTTACACCATATAGCAACCAAGAACATGGAGGATGGAAACGTACACAACTACTTTTCATACTTCGATCATCCGCATCAAGGCTTCGCAGTAATAACCGATCACGTAATGGACTTCCAAAAACAGGTTGAAAAAAGACTTAAAAGTTAAATAGTATTGTTTAACTCCTTATAACGATCTAAAAACATTTCTCTACTCCTTTCTCTACCTTTATCTAAATCAGCATATCTATCTATATCTCTTATTATCTGTTCCGGCGTTCTATCTCATTCTTCGTTATAGACGCTCTCCATCGCCCTAGTACGTTCTGGTTCGTGAAAAAGACTGTCTAGCTCATACAAGAGAACTTTATCATCCGCAGCCATAACAACGCTCCATTCTTCTTCAGAAGGTTCCTCTAGCTCTATAGCATCCCATACAGTATCTAGAATACGGTTCTCAATCCTGTCGAACTGTGTTCCTTCCGTACTGTTCATAAGTTTGCGGACAGGTCTCGGTATATCTCCTATATAGGCTTCCCCCGCATCATGCAGAAGCGCATACATCTGAATTTCTGCACCATAACCCTCGTTTTCAACTAACTGAGAAGTATAAACCGAGTGCTGTGCTACGTTAACTGTAGGATCAGTCTGACCTGTATAGCGCGGGCTATTAGATAGCCCGAGAACAATATCATTTATATCAATATCTTCTGATTTAGGATCAAGAAGATCCATGCTGATACCCGACTCAGGCAACGTCAGTGTATATTCTGATTTTTCTAAAGACACAACCCTGTATACTCAACAGAACTGTTTAATAACCTTCGATAGAGTTTAAAGTATCTGAAAACGATTTCTTGAATATGGTAAAGACTGAAAAACACGTTATTGAATTTGAAAACAGTCAAGAAATATCTGCAGTACACCACAAAACAAGTTCGGATAGATGGGTTTTCTTCTGTCACGGCTTCGGATCCAACAAGAAAGGCAGTTATGAAGAAAGATGTGAAGCCGCTGTAGAAAACGGTTGGAACGCTGTACGTTTCGACTTCAGAGGTAACGGCGAAAGCAGCGGAGAGTTTATCAACCAGAACCTGACTAAGAAAATAGAAGATCTTAAAGCCGTCATAGACTTTTTTGAACCAGAGAACTATGTTTTATTCGGCAACAGTTTCGGAGGTAAAACAGTTCTACACTCTACTCCGGATTTGAACCCTGAAAAAATAGTTTTGAAAGCTCCCGTAACATACAACAGCATAATGGATAAATACCGTGCCGCAGTCAAAAACAAAGGTGTTTTCGAACATATTAGCGGTAAACCTATTGATTCTAGTTTCTTTGAAGACTTCGACCAGTACAGCTTTGAGGAAACAGCTGAAAAAATCGATGTACCTGTACTATTATTCCACGGATCCGCGGACACAACTGTACATCCCGAACAGAGCTTAGAAGCTGGCAAAATTCTAGATGATATAGCCATATGGAAGCTTAAAGACGAGAAACACTCGTTCTCCGAGGAAGCAGAAAAAAAGATGAGAAAACAGACGTTCAACTGGTTAAACTAAAAAAATTGCTTTCCCTCCTAGTGAACACATGAACGCCTCGGAGATAATAGCCAGAGATATCTTCACCAAGTCTACAGATACTGAAGATTTCGAGTTAAGTGAGATAGAGGAAGGCGACATCTCAGACACATTTCTTTTTGAAACCTATTCTGACAAGTATATAGTCCAGATATCTAAAGAGAACAGAAACAATCTGGCAGTTGGTGCTGCAGCCTACATGGCGTTAGAGGAAGATAACAAGATACCAACACCCTCTGTGAAAGACTCCCGACTATTCAAAACCCCTTACAGCATAACAGAACTGCTGGAAGGCGAAAATATGAGTCATATGACTCCTGAAGAAGATGTTGCTAGAGAGCTTTCATATCAGGCAGGAGAATATCTTGCAGAGATACACAACAAATTTCCGAGACGTAAATCCGGCTATATCCGTCCTACACCTCGCTTAAAGCCGTTAAGATCTAGGAACTGGGGAGATTTTTTTGAGGAGAGACTGTTTAACAAGGAGGCAGGTGATGCGTTTCCCGAAACTCTTATTTCGGAGGCCGAGAGCTATATAGAACAAAACATGTCTAACTTACCTGAAAATCCTGATACAACAGTCTTACATAACGATTATGACCCTTCAAACCTTCTTTCCGATGGAGAGAATATAACAGGCGTCCTTGATTTTGGTTCAGCTATTATAGGCGATCCTGACTACGATTTTGTAAAGGCTAAAGTAAACTTTGACAGAGATAAGACTTACTGTGCCGAAATGCTCCAAAAAGGTTATACAAGTAAAAAGGCGCTTGGAGAAGACTTTGGAGATAAAGAAGAGTTTTATACCGTGGAGAGCTCTTTAAGACATCTTTATGCTCTCGACTTCCTTAACAGAAACGTCCGTAATATACCGGATAGAGAAATTCGTAAAGCCGAAGAATATCTTGAAGAAGTACTTTACTCATCTAAAGCATTAGTGTAGACTCCATTAGTCCATGCAGCTATCTGTTCCCACCGGAAGTTGTCTTCTACTCTGTTACGTGCTTTATCGCCCATCCAGTCGGTCCAGCCTGGATCGCTTAAAGCTCGGTTGACTTGGTAAGCTATTGACCCAGGGTCTTCAGGATATGAGTGGAGTCCTGTATATTCGTGGACTATTGTATCTTTCATTCCTCCTGTATAGCTTCCTACTGTCATTGTTTCACATGCTGCAGCTTCCAAAGGAACTATTCCGAAAGGTTCGTAGACTGATGGCGCAACAGTCATCTCTGCAGACTTCATAAGCGATAGAAGTTCTTGGTCAGAAACGTATCCCGGGAAATGTACTTTGTCTCCGACTCTTGATTTAGCTATTCCCTTATAGTGTTCTGTTGCTCCGCTTCCCACCATTATGAATTTTGCTTCAGGATAATCTTCTAGTATAGAAGGCATTGCGTTAATCAAATGTCCTGGGCCTTTCTGCGGATACATACGTCCTACAAAAAGCACGATTTTCTCCCAGTCCAAAGCATAATCATTATAGTTTAAACGGTGATTGTGTGCATCGAATTTTTCTAAGTCAACACCGTTTGGAATATAGTTTACTTTTTCATCCGGTACATTGAACGAATGTTTTACTTCCTCTGAGAAATCTTTACCGACAGTGATTACTTCAGATGCTTCATAAGTACCGTACCACTCTAAGTTATGTATTGTTCTCTGATAAGCCGAATCTATACCGTCTCTACCTTTCTGAGTTGAGTGTACTGTGAACACCATCGGCAGATCTAGAGTCTTCTTCAGACCTACTGCTCCAGGCACCGCCATCCAGTCGTGAGCGTGTACGAGGTCGAAGCCTTGGGAACGGTAGATATCTATAGCTTTCTTCTCCATCTGGTGGCCCAGATGCATAGCCCATGAAAGCGTGTTGTTAGCTGACTCTGTAGAAGTTACTCTATGTATTTCAACACCGTCTCTATGTTCTACGCCTTCTTCCTCACCGTAAGAAATTACTATAGGCTCATGTCCTTGTGAAGCCAGTGTAGTAGCTAAGTCTTCACAGTGAGCTGCTATACCTCCTGCTTTGAAAGGCGGATACTCCCAGGTCAGAAATAACGGCTTCATTTTTTAGGCTTTAACCTCTTTCTCTTGTTTAACAAGTTCTTTATAGCACTTTAAAACTGTTTCCTGCCAGTTATCACTGTAAGGGTCCACTAACTCTAGTTTTTCATCAGGAACATCTAGATCGAATAATAAAGAGTTCTTCGTGTCTTCTCCTGTCGCAAAAACTTTATCGGACTCGTAGGCTCCTTGCCACTCTAACTCCGATATTACTCCGGACTGTTCGCCACCAAAGCCTCTTTCATTCTCTGTAGACTGGAACGTTGTAACTAGAGGTATCTCCAGATGTTTGGAAAGTGTGACTCCTCCAGGTATAGCCGTCCAGTCAATCACATGTATTAAGTCAAAGCCTTTGTCTTCGAACTGCTGTCTGGCCTCTCTTTTGAGCTCGTTGTTAAGCATCATTGACCATGTATACAGGTTGTCGGCTTCAAACGGCAGATGAACTCTTTTTACATCTACTCTATCATCTACCTCATAGTAAGAGCCGTCATCAAATGATACAATTATTGCTTCATGACCTTTGTTAACTAGGTAGTCTGCTAACTTAATGATATGTTCTGTGGCTGCTTCTCCTGCCTCAAATCTCCGGGTTATAAACGCTACTTTCACTTTTTGAATCTCTCCTCGAAACCTAGCTGTTTGCTTTTCTCGACATCAGGCTGATTAAACGGGTTTACGTCTCTCAGCCAAGCCGAGTAAACAGCGGTGTACTGTATGAAAGCCATAAGTTTCCCTATGTTTTTATGAGATACGTCTCCAATATTCAAAGTTATATTAGGCTTTTCTTCCTCATCTAAAGCGTTTTTAACTCCTTGATACTCTGATTTCAAGGATTCTGAGTAGGTTAGAGTTTCTAAATGGCTTAGATCTTCTCCTCTAATTTTTACGTCGCTAAGATCTTCAGGAATATTTACTCTATGTCTCTCATGAGCTTCACATCTAAAGAAGAGCGGAATAACGTTCTGTTTTCCTCCGAAAAGTCTCTGGTTAGTATGATGCTGATATTCCGGTCCTAAGTCGCCGTAAACTGTCTGTCCTTTCCCTTCTTTACATACTGTTTCATGCATTAGCTGTACAAAGAGAGGGTAGAATCCGAACAGACGTGTAGAGTAGAAAGGTGTCAGGACTTCGTTAAAGCCTTTCTGTTCTGCGTCGTAAAGCGCTGAAGCTAGATTGAGTGCAGGGTTATACTGGTTTTGTGGTGATAGCTTCTCGTACATTTCTTTGGCTCCCTCTCTGATCTCTCGGACATCTATTCCTGCGAAAGCTGCAGGCAGCAAAGCTGTTTCTGTAAGACCTGAGAATCTTCCTCCTATCTCAGGGTGCTGTATCCAGTCAAGATCTTTTCTATCAACTATCTGTTTTAATGCGCCTTCGTTGTCTGATGTTACTGCGAAAGCCGGATAATCTCTTTCTAGGAAGTACATTAGAGATTCTATAACACCTACTGTGTCTCCTGATTTGCTTATAGGCATTACGAGAGTATTTTCAGGTGTTAGTTCTCGGGATAGTCTTCCTAGGTAGTCAGGATCCATAGTTGTTACAATTCTGACATCGGTATCTACTTCGTCGATAAATGCGTAGAGGTATGCTCTGAGACTTGTAACTGATCCTCCGTTACCTATTACAATTATGTTTTCATAATCTTGCTCCTCTGCTTTTCTCTCTATTTTATCAATATCCGGTTTGTACTCTGTGAACTCTGGTTTCTTTTCTTTCGGGAGCTGTTGTATAGAACGGTTTTTTTCGTTTACATGATCTATTTCGAGTTTTATTGTCATTTTTAATCACTTATAGCCATTTTATGCGCTTCTAAATAGTTTTTAGAGAGTTTTTCCCATGAAGTGAGCTGTGCTAGTCTTCTTGCATTGTGCTTTCGTTCAGTAATCTCTGTTTTAGAGTATGATAGAAACTCTTCAAGTACGTCTGAAAGCTGTTCTGCGGCTTCCTCTTCAGTCTTGTTTTCTCTTTCTAAGATCTTTATCCCTTTTCTATTTTCTTCCTCCGTGTTTTCCAGCAGGAATTTTCCAAACCCTGCCATGTCGGTTGTTATTGAGAGTGCTCCGTTGGCCGCGGTTTCTACGGGCGTGTAACCCCATGGCTCATAGTAGCTCGGGAATATCCCGGCGCTTGAAGCCACTAGAAAGTCGTTGTAGCTCATTGACAGCATTCTGTCTCCTACAGATAGGTATGTAGGATAGAAGACTACTTTCACTCTATCATCTTCTCTGTTTCTTATCCCGTTTTGGTACAGAGCAGTTAGTATCTCGTCTTCCGGGTAGTTAAGATCGAATGCTGATACCGGAGGTTTATCGCCTTGTTTGGCTCTGAAGTTTTCTTGTAGAGATTTTAGCTCGTTCTCTCCTTTTTCTACTAGGTCCAAACGTTTTTCCGCATCCTGTCCAGAAGTTATCTCATTGAGAAGTTTCTTCTTTAGATCTGGCATTATTGAATCTATATAGGACTCTAGTTCTTTGTACAGCGATACGTTTTCTACTACTTCCATTTTTTGTTGTTTTATATCGCTCGGAACCAGTATAAATACGAAAACGTCGTCTCCTTCTCTTTTATTTATTTTGGAGAGTGCTTCGATAAATACGTCGAGTCCTTTGTTGTGGTATTCGTATCTACCTGAAGTGAATAGTATTCTAGGATCGTTATCTAGATCTACATCATAGTAGGGTTTGAAGTATGCTCTTAGGAACTCTTTTACGGTTTCTTTCTTTTCTTTATGTTGGTATGAAAGCTCTTCTAGGCTTGGAAAGTCTTCAACGTTAAAGCCGTTAGGCAGTATCTTATCTGGTTTTACGTTTAGAACTGCTTCCGCTTCTTGTCCCGTATTTTTGCTTACTGTTGTAAATACGTCTGCTTGTTCTGCTGAGGCTTTTTCTACTTGGTGTTTGGATTCTACTTCTTTTTTCTCAGCTAGTTTTTGGCTTATATCGTCTTTTTCTACGGCTTCAACTAAGTCGTAATCCGAACTTGATAGTGTTCTTCCTAGTACTGTTGCGTGTGTTGTGAAGACTGAGGGAAGATCTGATTTGAGTATTGCTGGTCCGGAAAGCCATTCATGTGCTTGTAGAACTGTTTCTCCCTCCATGTTCTTTTCTAGTTCTTTAACTAGTTCTGCTACTGCATAGCTCCATTTGACTGGTTCATCAAAGTCTTGACCTGCGTTTATCGAGTTTATACCATATTCCTCCCAGAGCTCTTTCTTTATTTCGTCTATAGGCTTCTCCATCTCTGTGGCATCAACTAGTATACATTTAGGGTCTTCAGGGATGCTCCATACTCCGTAGTAGCATTTTATCCCTTTTTCTTCAAGTTTTTCGAATATCTGTGTGAAATTGTGGTCTTCTCGGGGTGCGAACTCTTCTGTCGCTTTTTCTTCGTTGTAGAAGCCTACGGTAATATAGTTGTCTCCGTACTTTTTTTGCATCTCTCCGGCTTTGGATTTGAGGACTTGGTGTATTCCTCCTACTTTGTTTGCTACCTCGAAAGATACTTCTATGAAGTTTTCTGGAGCCATGTTTGAAGTCTGCGTTCTGCCTGTATAAAAACTTCTTCAACAAGCATTTGCCACTGAGAAGTCAAAATACGTGTTTTATAGTATATTTGAGGTAATATACTGGTTATGAAATACACTCTTCACGAAAATCTTTCAGAGAGAAACGCAGTGATCTCAAATCTTCACGGCTTCATCAACCGTAACCTAGACACAGGCTTCAAAACGAAGTGGAGCGGATACTGGTCTCCGCCCTACAAGTTTCTAGACTACTACGCAGTAAAAATAAACGGTATATGGCTCAACGAATCAACACTGAAAGGAGTAGAGTACGGAGAAACCATAACATACTATCATGAAACCGATACACTTGAGATAAAAGAAGAAGTTACAACACCAGAAGGTTTTCCCGGATTTAAAATTAATATCGAGCTGAAAAACACTACTGGCGACAAAAAAGCAGTTCAAACAGTTATAGAAACCGGTATAGATATCAGAAAACGTACAGAAGACCTGGGACCTAAAAACTACGATTTTAATACTGAAAAGAACTCTTTAACCGTTTCAAACAGTTCGGGAAAACTCCATATACAAAGCGATGACAACCCGAAGTTCCAAGGCAAAAAATATACTAGAACACATTTCCCTGACGGCGAAAAACAGACCTGTTTCCTCCCCGGAGAAGTAGCATTCAGAAAAGAGGTTGACTCCGGAGAAACCCGGAACATAAGCCTAGAGTTCAGAACCTCCGAGAAAGACGCGGAAAAGCTGGAGAAGATCGACCAAGAGCTTGAACAGAAGTTCAGCAGAACATTCAACTCAAGTATCGAAAGTATGATCAACCTCGCCTACTCAAAAGAGAGTACCGGGATAATTGCAGGCCATCCCTGGTTCCAGAACTACTGGGCCAGAGACAGTTTCTGGACCGCTCTAGGACTTATAGATGCAGGCTACTTCGAGTTAGCAGAAGATGCTCTTGAAACATTTGCAGAGAACGATTTAGCAGGTAAAGTAAAGACAGATGGAACGTCGGAACATGTTGAACGAGCCGATACAGAACCTTTATTCATAATTGCATCAGATAAGCTTCAAAGACATTACAAATTAAGCAAAAAGCTTGAAAAAGCTCAAGAAGAAGCTATGGATCGGTTAGAGCTTGAAGACAATATTGTAAAACATCAGAAAGACGGTACTTGGATGGATACCCTTCAAAGAGGACCTGCAGTAGATATCCAAAGCCTGTGGCTCGAAGCTGCCAAGATAATGGATGATAAAAGAGTAGAAAAACTTGAAAAAGGTCTTAAAGAGTTCAAAGACGGAGAAACACTTAAAGATGAGCTCGGAGACAGTGCTGACGCAGTTAATACCGTAATACCTTTAATGTTTAAACAGGTAGAAACAGGTACTGCAGAGAGCCAGCTTCAGAAGATCAACGGAGAGTTTAGTTCACGTTACGGCGCCCGGACACGTTCCACAACCGATCTAGGCTACAACTCAGAAGGCTACCACACCGGAAGCTGCTGGGGACTGACCACGTGCTGGGCAGCAATGGCAAACCTTTCCTACGGAAACTACAACCACGGCATCAGTTTCTTAGAAAAACTTGAACAGTTCCTAGACAAAGATCAACCTGGAGCGCTTCCAGAAGTTGTCAATGCCGAAACAGGAGAATTATTAGGCTGTTCTGAACAAGCATGGAGCGCAGGACTATTTGTACATACTATAGACAGTTATCTACTAGGTATAAAAGTTGAGGAAGATTACGTAGAGATCGATCCTGCTCCCGAGCTGAACATGTTTAGAAAAGGCAAGAAGGTTAGAGGAGAAACTTTAGATCTTAAAGTTGAAGACGGCGAAGTAACTGTTTTGAACAATCCTGATCTTGAGCTGAGGCTATAAATACAGGGACAAAGTAAAACTCTTTTAGAAAGAAAAATGATAGTGATCAACTTCAAGACCTACAAACAGTCGACAGGAGAAAACTCTGTAAAAGTTGCTGAAGCCTGCGAGAAAGCTATGAACGAAACAGATACCGAGATTGTTGTAGTACCACAGCCTCAAGATATTTTACGTGTCAAAGGTCTTGAAACACCTGTATTCTCTCAACATCTAGATCCTGTAGAACCAGGAAGCCATACAGGAAGTATACTAGCAGAAGGTATCAAACAAGCAGGAGCTACAGGGACACTTATCAACCATTCCGAGAGAAGACTGGATCCAGATACAGTTGAGAAAGCTGTTGAGAAGGCGCGCGAACATGATATAACCTCTATAGTATGTGCTCAAAGCCCTGAAGAATGTGGAAAGCTTTCAGAGCTCGAACCAGACTATATTGCTTTTGAACCTCCAGAGCTTATCGGCGGCGACGTATCTGTTTCTAGCGCCAAGCCCGAGCTTATTGAAAAGGCTGTAGAACAGTCAGGAGACGTTCCTACATTAACCGGTGCAGGAATAAAGGATTCAGAAGATGTACGTATCAGCTTAGAGCTAGGCTGTAAAGGAGTTTTAGTTGCTTCAGGAGTTGTAAAATCCGAAAACTGTTTAGAAGCTTTAAAGGAGCTGTGTAAAGGATATGAAAAATAATAGTTGGATAAAAAAATACAAGGAAAGTATAGAGCTTGTTGAAAACTCTACAGATGTTTTAACAGGTTTCAATGCAAATATAGACTGTGTTCACAAAGTTTCTGAACTCGATATTAATCTGGAAGGTGCCGAGCCAAAGTTCAAAGATACGGCGTCCTCGCTGTCCGATCTGAGATCATGTCTTGCCTACTGTATACAAGAGGGTGAGAACCATGAGATCAAGCTAGATATGGATATAGATTTTGAAGGAGAAAAGTTTATTGGCGGCCAAGGAGGTATAATGGCCAACTATCTTGCTAAGACCGGGAACGGCATAATTTTCTATACGCCTTTTCTCTCACAAGAGCTAGCAGACAAATTAGAAGATAAAATACTTTATCCAGTTATAGAAGGAGAGTTCCGGCTTAAAAACGTTAGAGACAGTTCGAACACTGATAGAACTAAGACAAACCATATTTTTGAGTTTGATCAAGAGAAGTCGGGACGACTCATAGTCTCGGATAACCTGAAAGGATTTGGCCCGTACTTCCGTAAAGGTATAGAGGATAAACTAGGCGTTATACAAGACAATATAGACTGTGCTTTATTATCAGGTTTTCATAATGTGGAAGGTAACAAAGAGGCGAAACTGAAGAAAGCAGCGCTTCAACTAGCTAAAATTGAAGTACCACTACACCTTGAATACGCTCACAAGGACGATGAAACCGCTTCAAACATTTTGAAACATATAGCACCGGAAGTAGACAGTCTCGGCATGGATGAAACCGAGTTCAAGAAGATGGTAAGGCTCCTCTACGATGAAGAGTTGGAAGAAGACGTCAGTTTAGGCGAAGCATTCCACCACAGCAAAGAAATTGTTGAGGACTTGGAAGTATCCCGACTACACCTACACACCTACAGATACCATATAACCGTAACAGGTAAGAGCTATCCACGAAAGCCTGAAAAAATACGTAAATCAATGCTTTACGGCGAAATATCTGCGATACAGAAGGCTGAGACAGGAGTTATACCTGATCTGACAGATATAGAAGACTTCAACATGGAGAACAAAGAACTAAACGGTTTAAGAGAGCTTGAACACTTTGAAGACTTCTTTAACCTAGACTCATTCTCCGAAACCGGTATTGCAAGACTTGACGAGCACCAAGTTGTAGCAATACCTACCATAATCCATCAGAAGCCTGAAAGAACTGTGGGAATGGGAGATATTATATCCTCAGGAGCGTTCGTATCCGAGATTAATGGAGATTAACTGTTCTCTATCAGCCGCTCCACATCACCCCTCACCTGTTTCAGAAGTCTGTCAACGTCTTCCTGAGTATCCGCCTCACATCTTACAGACATCTTCTCTTCAGTGTTTGAAGGTCTTATAAGAGCCCAGCCCTTATCGAAATGGATCTTTACACCGTCTACAGTTGACAGCTTATGGTCGCTGTACTCTTTCTTAAGCTTGTCTATAACAGGCTTTTTAGAGCTGTGCGGACAGTCCAGCCTTAACTCCGGTGAGACAGGATAGTCTTCAAAACTGTTTAACAGTTCAGCTAGATCCTGTTCTGAAACTATCTGACACATAAGTGCTGCTGAGAATAGACCGTCGTCCCAGGGAACGTTGAAGCCAGGGAAGTAGTAATGTCCTGAAAGTTCTCCTGCGAAGACTATAGACGGATCAGAATGTATCTCTTCAGAGATAAACGTGTGGCCTACTCTTGCGGTTGATGGTTTGCCACCGTATTTTTCAATTATTTCCGGCACAAGTTTTGAAGCTCTCAAGTCGTAGATTACGGTTCCTTTAGAGCTTTCTAGACATTCTTTCGAGAAGACTGCAAGAACCTCGTCTTCAGATATGTAACCATATCCGGGAAGTATGAATCCTGCACGGTCTCCATCTCCATCGAAGATTATCCCGAGATCTTCATCAGTCATTTCAGCCTCTAACTGTTTCTGTGCTTCTTCGTTTCCTGGTGCAGGTAAATGATTTGGGAAGTCTCCGTCCAGCTCGTCGTTGACTGTTTTGACGTTGCATCCTAGTTCTTCAAATAGTTCTCTGCCTAGAACTGTTGCAACACCGTTTCCAAAGTTTATTGCAATATCTAGATCTTTTTCTAGGCTGATGTTATCTTTTACAAATTCGATATAGGTTTGTTTCAAATCCAGGGTTTCTGTTTTTCCTTCACCGGTTTCAAATCTTTCTTCAGCATAGATTTCTTCTATTTTCTTCATTCCTCCTTCTCTGGACATTGCTAAAGCATTTTCTTTACAGAACTTGAATCCTGTATACTCTGAGGGATTATGGGATGCTGTTACTACTGCAGCAGATTCTATACTGTTTTCAACCATTCCAAAGTATACTACTGGAGAAGGTGCTAAACCAGCATTAACCACGTCAGTACCTGTAGAAGTTATGCCTTCTATAAATGATTCAGTGATTTTTTCAGCATGTTTTCTACCATCTCTACCTACTAAAACTTTTTCAGCATCTGTAAATGTTCCGTAAGCCTTACCTACTTTCTCTGCTTCTTTTTCGCTTATCTGTTCCGGGTATTTTCCTCTTAGATCGTAGGCATGAAAAAAACCTGTCATAAGGTATAATGAAAATACGTTGGTTTAAGTTATTGTACGTTAACCCCAGTAATCTTCGAGTATTTCGGTTTGTTCTCTGTAGTCCTCACACATATCTTCCAGAGTCTTCTTCATCACCTTTGTATCTAAAGCGGTTTCCATAAATCCTCTGCCGCCATAGCTCATAGGAACTAAATGTACATGCATGTGAAGTATTGACTCTCCTGCAGCTTCTCCTAGATTCATTCCTATATCAACTCCTTCAGGTTCAACCACCGTTCTTTGAAGCTGTTCAACCTTTGAAACCATTTTGAAAAGCCTGTTTCTCTCTTCATCGGTTAAGTCGGTTAGAGAGTTGACATGTCTTTTAGGTATAACCATCAAGT
The DNA here is from genome assembly GCA_001563905.1 of Nanohaloarchaea archaeon B1-Br10_U2g19. Taxonomy (GTDB): domain Archaea; phylum Nanohalarchaeota; class Nanosalinia; order Nanosalinales; family Nanosalinaceae; genus B1-Br10-U2g19. Next base: position 23,726 of record LKMO01000004.1, on the reverse strand, counting down.
GTCCGGTGCTGTACGGATAGATATTCATTTGAACTGTGAGAAAGTCGTCTTCGAAGACTGTAAGCTTTGTTACCCGTTCATCTACCTCAACTAAGGCGCAGAAGACACAGTCTATATCTTCAGGAACCTGTTTTTTCTCGTAGTCTTCTCTTTTAGTACTCCAGAGATATTTTTCGTACGGCTTCAAATCAGTCATTTGCTGTTAAAGAAGTAGTTGTCTTCGTTTTTTAAGTTGTTAGAAAGGCGATAGCTCCTCAATCTTTGACTGTAGCTTACCTTTTATACCTCTCTTAGGCGGTTCCTCGCCTCTAACCCTGTGAGCAACATCATGTAAAGCTGTAGATGCTTCAGAGTTAGGTTTATAATCTACTACCGGTTTCCTCAGTGCGATCCCTTCTCTAACATGTTTATGGTCAGGAACCATTCCTATTATCTCTGCCTCAACAAGTTCTCTTATATCTTCTCTGTCAACCTCTGACTTCTCATTTCTTACACTGTTGAGAACTAGGCCTAGTACTTCTCTATCTAGCTGTTCCGCCAGTTTTTTGGCTCCTAAGCAGTTGGTTAGGGCTGGAAGCTCTGGATGTGCTACAAGTAGTACTTCGTCTGAGGCTTCTATTGCTGCCTGGACTTCTTCGTCTGTACCTGCGGCAGCATCAATTAGTACGTAGTCTTTCTGTCCTAGAAACTCTATAAGAGAGTGTTTAAGACTGTCAGCATTTGCATTGAACTCTAGAATCGATGCCGGAAGCAGTGATACTCCTGCAGGATGTTTGGCTACTGCTTGTGTAATGTATGCGTCTCCTTCAAGAACATCGTTCAACGATACATCTTGAAAACCTATACCAAAATGCTGTGCTATGTTTGCTCCGGAAAAGTTACCGTCGATAATTAATACGTCTTCACCTTGCTGGGAAAGCGCTACACCGATATTTGATGTTACTGTAGTCTTTCCTACTCCTCCTTTACCGGAGACAACTGAGATTACACGAGTCATCAGTAAAGGTTTTCGTAACCCTTAATAAAAACTTGATCATTTGTCCAGGTTATAATAAACAGTAATCTGTAGTCTTCTAGCTTCAAAATAATTCTTAGACTACGAATTTGGCGGAGAAAAGTTTATACTGTTTTTATTTGAATTTTTCCATGAATTTTGCGAAGAATCCTTTTTCTCTTAGATCTGGTTCGTACTCTATGTTTGCTACTTCTGCTGCTACAGCTTTGAACCGTTCTGAGACGTGGTGGTCTGGTTCATGGTGAACAACAGGTTTTTTGACGGAAAGCGCTTCCTGAACTTTGTTATGTTCAGGTACATCCATTATTACTTGGTATCCAAGCATTGATTCAACTTCTTCAGCATCTAGTTCTGACTCATGTCCGTTCACACGGTTTAGAACTACGCCTAGTACATCTGTACCTGCTTCTTCAGCTATATTAACTGTTTTTAGTGCATCAGTTACTGCTGGTAGATTAGGGTTTGTTACGACAAGTACTTCATCTGAAGCCTCTATCGCGTTTATTGATTCGTTTCCTAGTCCTGCTGCAGAGTCAACTAGTACGAAGTCAGGTTCTCCTACAGTATCTAAAAGCACGTCAGAAAGATTGTCTGGAGAAGTATCAACAAGATCTTCGATTGATAGTCCGGCCGGTACAACTCTTAGACCCGAGTTGTGGATATACATTGCTTCCGTGATATGCGCATCACCTTTCAAAACGTCGTGTAAGGTCTTAGGATACAAAGGTATACCTAGATGGAATCCTAGATTCGGATTGGTTAGATTTGCGTCCAGCACAATAGTATCTGATCCGAAATGTGTCAGTGCTGCACCAAGGTTGGAGGTTGTTGTTGTCTTTCCTGTTCCTCCTTTTCCACTACTTACACATATCAGCCGGGTCATCGTATCATAGAATTTGATTCCCTTCCTTTAAATTACCTAGTGGAGAACAACAAACTATTTTTGTTAGACAGGTTTGATACTTCAAATTGAAATAAGTTTACCGTTTAATAGTACTGTATGGCTCAGGAGTTCGCAGATAGGCTAAACTCGATAGAGAAAAAATGGCAGGAAAAATGGGAAAACGCAGAAGTTCACAAGACCGAAAGAACTGATGCAGAAAAATACTACGTACTGGAGATGTTTCCATATCCCTCCGGAAACCTGCACATGGGCCACGTAAGAAACTTTTCTCTCGGAGACGCACCGGCAAGAATGAAAAGGATGCAAGGCTTCGACGTTATGCATCCTATGGGCTGGGACGCCTTCGGACTACCAGCCGAAAACGCTGCAATCGACAGAGACGTAAGTCCTCGCGACTGGACATACGACTGTATAGAGAACATGAGAGGACAGCTCAAAAGAATGGGCTTCTCCTACGACTGGGACCGAGAAATCGCTACATGTGATCCTGAGTACTACAAATGGAACCAGTGGAACTTCCTAAAGATGTTAGAAAACGATTTAGCTTACAAAGGAGAGTCCGAAGTAAACTGGTGTCCTAGCTGCGAAACCGTTCTAGCTGACGAACAGGTTGAAGACGGTCTTTGCTGGAGATGCGACTCCGTAGTCCAGAAGAAAGATATGGAACAGTGGTTCCTTAAGATAACAGAGTATGCTGACGAGCTTCTAACCGACTTAGAACAGTTAGAAGGATGGCCTGACAAAGTCAGGAAGATGCAGCACGACTGGATAGGTAAGAGTCACGGAGCTTCAATCCAGTTCAACGTAAAAGACTCTGACAGAGAGCTAGAAGTTTTTACAACCCGTCCTGACACTATTTTCGGTGCAACTTTCATGGCTTTAGCACCGGAACACGACTATGCTGAAGAGCTAGCAGAAGAAGACGAAGATATCCAAGACTATATTAGAGAAGCTAAAAAACGAGACTCAGAAGAAAGAGAAGAGAAGAATAAAGAAGGAGTATTCACAGGAAAACATGCAGAAAACCCTTTTACCGGCGAAGAAATCCCTATCTATATAGCAGAGTTTGTCTTGATGGACTACGGAACCGGTGCAATAATGGCTGTACCTGCTCACGATCAGAGAGACTTCGAGTTCGCACAAGAACACGGCGTAGAAATAAAGAAAGTTGTAGAGCCTGAAGAAGACCACGACTTTAATGAAGAGGCGTATTCAGACGATGGAGAACACGTTAACTCCGAGTTTCTGAACGGATTAGACAAGGATGAAGGAATAGAAAAAGCTATCGAAGAGCTTGAGAAGAAAGATATAGGAAACGCAGAAGTAAGTTACAAGCTACGTGACTGGCTTATCTCCCGTCAAAGATACTGGGGAACACCTATACCGATTATCAACTGCGAAGATTGCGGATCTGTTCCTGTGCCCGAAGAAGACTTACCGGTAAAGCTTCCTGAAGATGTAGAGTTTACAGGACGAGGAAACCCTATAGAGACCTCTGACACCTGGCACAAGGTAGACTGTCCGGAATGTGGCGGAGAGGCTGAAAGAGAAACAGATACGATGGATACCTTTATCGGCAGTTCTTGGTACTTCCTACGTTACACATCTCCTGAAAACAGTGAGCTACCTTTCGATATTGATGAAGCAGAGTACTGGATGAACGTAGATCAGTATATTGGAGGTATAGAGCACGCAGTAATGCATTTACTTTACTCAAGATTCTTCACCAAGTTCTTCAGAGATCAAGAAATGATTGATGTAGATGAGCCGTTTGAAAAACTTCTGACACTGGGAATGGTACGACATCCTTCCTACAAATGTCCTGAACATGGCTGGTTATACCCCGAAGAGGTTGAAGAAAACGAAGTGTGCAGTAAATGTGGTAAGGACTTAGAAGTAGATGTCAGAAAGATGAGTAAGTCTAAGAAAAACGTTGTAGATCCGACAAAGCTTGTAGAAGAGCATGGCGCGGACACGGCAAGGCTTTTCATACTTAGAGCAGCAGGACCTACGAAAGAGCTTGACTGGAGTGAAGACGGAGTAGAGGCTGCAGAGGAGATGCTTCAAAGAATTGAGAGACTAGTAACTGAAAACAAAGATTTACTCACCAACGAAAAACCTGTTCTCGACGAAGATTCCAGTTTAGAAGACAGAATAGTTTCCAGTCAGATAGAGAGGACAATAGAGAACGTTACAGAAGAGACAGAAAACTATGAGTTCCATCTCGCAATAGGTGAGATAGACAGACTTCTAACAAAGCTTTACTGGTACAGACAAAAAAGTCCTGACCATAAAGTCTTCAGCCGCGGAGTCGAAACGGTTGTAAAGCTGCTGAATCCTTACGCACCTCACTTAAGCGAAGAGCTCTGGGACAGACTCGGAAACGAGAACTTTGTATTAGAGTCCGACTGGCCTGAAACCGACGAGAAACTTCTTGATGAAGAGGCTGAAAAGATAGACAGCTATTTCCAGAAAGTTTCTAGCGATATCCAAGATATTGAAGAAATGATCGAAGGTGATGCAGAAACTGTTAAGGTTATACAGTCTGCAGAATGGAAGTACAAAGCTTTCAATAAGATAATCAGTAATCTTGGAACAAACGACGTTGGAGAGCTGATGGGCCGAGTTCTAGACGATGATCTTAAACCGAAAGCTCAAGAAGTGAATAAAATGGTTGTAAGAGCCGTTGAGAACCCTGGAAAGTTCAAAGACCAGTTTTTAGGTTCTGAACTAGAATCTGAAGCACTAGAGCTGAACAGAAGAAGATGGTCTGAAAGATTCAACGTATCGATAGATATAGAAAAAGAAGACACCTCAAATGAAGATAAGGCCTCAAGAGCCGAGCCCGGAAAGCCTGCAATCGTGATGCATTAAATGATCGAAAACGAGATAAGACCAGAATATCTTAAATATACTTTAGCCGCTTTAGGCGCAAAAGAGTTTGAGCTCGTTAAAGAATCTGAAAACCGTTTTTTAACATCTAAAGAAAGTTTAGAGGACAGTGTAGGCGCTGCTTTGAAGAATGATGGTAAAATAGAGGATACCGATATCAATTTGGGTAATGAGCTGCTTTATTTAAGAGATAGAGGCGCCACCACAATCATCAATCTGAGACGTAGAGACGAAGACGACAAGATCGGTGTAGCTGTAAAGAACAATAATATGAGTAAGCCGAAAAATCTTGCTTACTGTCTGTCCGAGACTCCCGAGTATCCTTTGGAGGAGCCCGACTGGATTGATGGTCCTTCTACGGTCAATCCTATAACACATGATGTTGGAAGATATATTACAGAGTCGGAGCTCATAGAAACCCTAACAGTAATAGGATCGAGATTAGAAGACGGAAAAACACGTACGACGCCTGAAAAAGTTTCAGAGTTTATAGACAAAAGCAAAACATATGATGACGAGTTTGGCGTCTCAAGAGCTGTCGAACAAGAATTAAACGCCTTAGTAGATACCGGCTGGCTGGAAAGCAACTTCGAAGAGAACAAGATAGTTTACCGTCCGCACCCCGAGAAACAGGACCAGCTCAGAGAAATCGGCAGCTACTACGTCTCAACTTCAGAGGACAATATCAGCGACTTCGGTAGAAACTACTCTGAAGAAGACAGAAAAAACCTAGAAGAACGCGGAATAGAGTTTTCAGAGATAGACAAGTTTCTCGAACCCGCATCAGAAACCTATCCCGGTCAAAGAATCTACAGAGGGTGATCAAAAAATTACTTACGAAAACCAAGTCTGTCCCGTAAAAGCCTACAAAGTAATGGCTTTTATCGGTAAAGAAAGGCTTGAGTACGGTATAGATAACGGCACCAGTAGAGAAGTTTTAGAAGATAAACTGAGCGCAGATTTCAGAAACGAGCTTCTATACCTTAGAGACCGCGATATACTTGATATAGATTCAGTTGGAGAAAAATTATCTATAACACCTAGTGAAAAAGGTGTTAGAGAGATTGAAAGTATTGCAGAAAAAGCAATGGAAAGATACGATACCATACAAGATATCGACCATAATTTCACAGGTGTTTTTGTCAACTATCCTTCTGAAAACGACTGGGATGAAAAACCTCCTTTAGCACGTATTGAAAGAGCTTATGCTGCGCTCAAAAGTTACGGAGAGGCAGTTTCACACGATTTAAAGAGGCCTGACTATAATTCTGAAGAAATTGAACGTTACACCGCATTAGATCTATCTGAAGAGCTTGAAATACTTAGCGAAATAGGTTATCTAGATAAAGAAAATGAGCGTTACCGTCTAGCCGATGATGAAAACGTTAGAGCTGATGCAGAACAGATCCATGACTACATCGAAGATAACTATGGCGGAAAAGTATTCGTCTTTGAGAAGTATTTCGATGAGACTGATGAAGAGTTTCTAAGAGAGAAAGGAGTAAAGCTTTTTGAAGAGGCTTAGTAACGTTTCAAGCTTTCCTTAAGTCTCTGATCTAAATGTTTATCGACTTCAACGTTTTCCTCGTTAAGTGCTTTTCTCTGAGCTGAAACCAGTTCCTCTAGTTTCTGAACTCTTTCATTCATCAACGCCATTGCAACCCAGATCTGTCCTACTGAAACGTTCTGCGCATCCATATAGGCGTCCTCATGGTTGTCTACTTGTTCTAGTAAGGAGTTAAGCGATACCTGAATCCTGTCTGGAAGCTGTTCAACCCAGTCCATAAACACGGGTTTAGTCTACTAATATTTTTAACAATCACTGTAAGAGAAAACACAGCGCTTTTAACTATTCGTTGATGTTTGAGTTTCTGTGACAATGGAAAAAGGAGATCTAGTACTTGTAGATTATATTGGAAGAACAGACGGCGAAATCTTTGATCTTACATACGAAGATATTGCTGAAGATAAAGGTATCAAAAGAGAAGACGCAAACTACGATCCAATCCCTGTCCTGATAGGAGAGGACTACGTAATAGAAGGATTTGAAGAAGCGCTTGAAGACATGGATGTCGGAGACGAAAAAACTATCGAAGTCGAACCGGAGAAAGGTTACGGTGACCGTGACAGCGACAAAGTTGAAACTTATCCTGAGAAAGAGTTCAAAAAACAAGGCGTAAACGTAAGGCCTGGAGAAGAACTAATGATTGGAAACCAGAGAGGAAAAGTAATCTCTGTAGGAAGCGGCAGAGTCAGAATAGACTTCAACCATCCTCTAGCAGGTAAAACACTTGAGTACGATGTAGAAGTTGTTGAAAAGGTTGAAGACGACGAAGAGATCGCAGAACATATCTACAGCTACCGTGTAGGACATGGCGGAGACGCAGAGTTCGAAGACGGTACTGTGAAGATTCCTAAGAGCCACAGCCACGGAGACCATGTTCACGAACTACCTGAAGAGCTTAGGGAAAAGGTTAAACAAGAGATCGAGGACTACACTGATCTCGAAGTTGAGTTTGTAGAGCAGGATTAAAGCCATTAAACCGGCTTACACCTGTCAAACACTTATTTTTACCCGAGAGAGAAAGACCAAATTTATATAGATTGGTGATAACCTCTTATACATAACAACACTAAGGGTTCTCGTCCATGGAAGATAAAATTAAACAAGCACGTCAGAACGATACAGGAAGCGTACCGCAATCTAAGCAGAAAAACCACGATATAGACGAAGAACTGGAACAGTTAATCCAAAAAAGAAAAGCCGACATCAAAGTAATCGGTTCAGGAGGAGCTGGAAACAATACTATCTCCAGACTTGTCGAAGTAGGTATAGAAGGTTGCGAGACAATCGCAATGAACACTGATGCTCAAGATCTTCTCTATGCTAATGCAGACAAAAAAGTTTTAATTGGAAAAGAGCTTACAGGAGGGCTTGGAGCAGGAGCGGATCCTAAAGTAGGAGAAGAATCTGCAAAAGAGTCTCAGCAAAAAGTAAAAGAGTCAGTTGACGGCGCAGACATGGTATTCATCACCTGTGGACTTGGAGGAGGAACAGGTACAGGATCTGCACCTGTAATCGCTCAACAAGCCAAAAAACAAGGTGCGCTCACAGTAGGAATTGTAACACTTCCATTTGAAATGGAAGGGCAAGCAAGAGCAGAAAACGCGGAGTACGGACTCGAAAGAATGGAAGATGTGGTAGACACACTAATCGTTATTCCAAACGATAAACTACTAGAAATCGTTCCAGACGTTTCTCTAAACACAGCCTTCAAGATCGCAGACGAAATACTTGTAAACGCAGTTAAAGGCGTAACAGAACTAGTTACAAAACCAGGACTAGTCAACCTAGACTTTGCAGACATCAGAGCAGTCATGGGCGAAGGAGGAATCGCAATGATCGGAATGGGTCAAAGCGACACAGACTCCAGAGCAACAGAAGCAGTACAGAAAGCATTAAGCAACCCACTACTCGATGTAGATATCGACGGCGGAAGAGGAGCACTCGTAAACGTAACAGGAGGAACCTCACTAAGCCTCAACGAAGCACAAGAAGTCGTAAACACAGTATCCGGCAAACTAGACCAGAACGCAAAAGTTATCTGGGGAGCACAAGTCCGAGAAGACATGGGTAACACACTCCAGTCAATGATAATCGTAACAGGAGTAGAAAGCCCACAGATCTACGGACCGGAAAAGACTCACAGCGACGAATACGAAGAAGAGATCGAGAAAGAGCTAGGAGTAGAATTTATCTAGAGAAGGAGTAAATCCTTTCTTATGTACTCCTCTCTTGATCTCCACCGTTTTTTCTTAGAGGACGACTACCCTTCAGAACTAGAAGAAGAGATCGACGAGTACATCTCTGAACGTGTTAAGAAACATTTTGAAATAGCTTTCAGCTCCCTCGAAAAGTCTAAAGTATTTTTCTTCTCAGACCCCGACTACAAAATCGAGAATATAGAGGAGATAGCTGACAAGAAAGGACAGAACAGCTTGCTTGGAGAAGAAGAACCTCTTAGCATAGGCGCCTACCAGCTTCTAGAGAGATACAACCGTAAGGCAGAAGAGTCCTATAATCTCGGACCTCTCGACGACCAAAAATTCACAAAGTTTGAGTTAGAGTACTTGTCTAAAAATATTTTGGAAGACTTAGAGCCAGAACGGATTGTTGACAGCATAAAACTTAATGATGGAACCTATATAAGCTCAAACAGAGAGGTAAAGTACTGTGCCGGAAATAATCTAAGTATTGAGGACGTAGAAAGACTTGCAACTGTTCTAGATGAAGATATAGAGTTCCAGCACGCCTATAGTGCAGATGCTGTAGCCACCCCCGAGGGATGTAGCCCTCCTGACGTCTATGAAGACCAGGTAACCTTTAATCACGAAGTGCCTGGTGCCGAAATAAAGGCGTATGAAAACAGCTCCGAACTCCATCTCAGAAGATACCGGGACGATACAGAAAAACTGCTGAACATACTTTATGACGAAGTTCCCAAAACTGACTTAACATTAGACTAGTAATTAGAGAAATATGATCGATGTTGTTGCCTCTGTTCTCGGGGTAGGATTTGTCTCAACCATGTTCGTCCTAGCACTTCTGTACGGATTTATCGAGATCGTCGGAAAGCTGTACGCTACCTACCGAGTGCTTGTAAGAGCAGATCTAACATCCGAACAACGTATAATCTACCTCGTAATAATCTGGTTTATACCTCTTGGCTGGCTTATCTACCTGATTTTAGGTACTGAAAAGACACAGCAACTGTTTGCTGATGTTGAAATATTCTAAAACCTGAATATTATTTACTAACTAGCAGTATGTAAGTACAGACTTATGGCCAGTAGGAACCATGTGAAAACTGTTAAACCTGACCTCAAGTCCGGTTTCATCAACGAATCCGGAAAAAACATGCTTTTCGCAGTTGTAATCGGAGTTATAGCAGGTTCTGTACTTCTAAATGAGAACCTAGTCACAAATGTGGTTTTCTACGCATTTATTATAGCTGTAACCGGATTCACAGCTTTGGAGGCACGGAGCTACTTCATACTGAAAAATACTGAGTACCGGTTTTATGAGAAAGAGATAGAGTTCTATGAAGGCTGGTTAAGTATTACTCAGAAAAACGTGGCCTACGACCGTGTAACCGATATAAGTTATGACAAGCCTTTGAACCAGAGAACATTCGGTACAGGTAATGTAAACATTAATACGGCCGGAACAAATACCCACAAAATTAAAATAAGATATATTAAACAGCCTGAAGAAAATTACAACGAGCTTAGGGACATTATATGGAAAGAGAAGTAAAAACACTGAAGCCTCACAAACTGTCAGGTATAATGTATTATCTCCAATCTGGAAGAAACAGTAAGAAAAGAGAGATGAGACGGCGTAGAGGTGATGGACCTCCGTTTGATAAAGTGAAGATAGCTTTGATTCCTTATGGTATAGCAGTATTTGCTCTTACTTGGTTAATGATAAACCAAGGGTTTTACGAAATGCTGGGCGTTCCTAGCGGAGTAATGTTCCTGTTTGGTTTCGGTCTACTGTTTGTAGGAGGATCCTTAATGTGGCTCGTACTTCTCTACAAACATCTGGACAAAACTAGCTACATCATAAGTCCTGACGGTATAGAGATCTCGCACCAGTTCATACACCATTCTAAGAATATGATTAGGTTTGATGAGATAACCGATATAGAGCTGGAGCAGCCTCTATCTATGAGACCTTTCGATACAGGCAATATAATTTTGAACACAGCAGGATCTAAACAGGAAAGCTTCAAAATAAGATTTGTTGAACAGCCTAAAGAGCTTCAGAACATACTTTCAAACAAGATTTCGGATACTTCCTATGCAGGAAGCGAAGTAGTATAACAAAGAGAACTAGTATTCTACGCTAAAAGTCTTCAAAAGTAGAACCTCTTATAAAAATTCGTATCGCTTTTCTAAATTAGTATAACCCCGTTCGAACCATCTCTGATGGGAGGGAACTAGTACAGTAGTTTCTAGTTCTCTAACTAACGATATCGGGGTCTTTACAGGTGTAGAAGACTCATGAAGTTTGAACCAAAAAAATGGAAGAACGAGTTGAAATCTAAAATCAACGAGTACAAGAGAGTGCTCCAAATCTCTACCAAGCCGGATAGAGAAGAGTTCTCAATGGCTGCAAAAGTTACAGGAGCAGGAATAATCTTAATCGGTTTCATAGGATTCGTCTTCTACCTAGCATCAAATCTATTACCACAACTACTACTAGGATAAAACAAGATGATACTTACCGCCAGAACCACACGTGGAAGAGAAAAGACCGCAATCAAAGAACTTAACACTAAGATCAAGTCTAAGAACTTGGATATAAACGCGGTTTTCCATCCAGAAGACCTGAAAGGATATATCTTCATTGAAGGAAGCGAAAAAGCTATCGAAGAACTTTCAAGCGAAGTACGACATCTCAGAGGAATAATCAACGACGAAGTAGATGTTGAACAGATCGAGAAATACCTAAGCGAAGAAGAGGAAGAGATCAAGCTTGAAGTCGGAGACAAAGTAGAAGTAGTCGGCGGACCGTTCAAAGGAGAAGAAGCAAAGATCAACAGGATTGACGATACAAACAGAGAAGTAACAATCGAACTCCTGGACGCAGCGGTACCAATTCCGACAACAGTCGATGTGGACACGGTAAGAAGAAAAGCACAACAATAAAACTAATTCAATACTACAAAAGGTGACAAAACAACAATGGGAGACAAGACTACCATAAACACGCTGGTAGAAGGAGGCTCAGCCTCCGCAGGACCTCCTCTCGGACCGGAACTAGGGCCTTTGCCCGCCGACGTAGGAGAGGTCGTGTCAGCAATAAACGAGAAAACCAAGGACTTTGAAGGCATGGAAGTACCTGTCGACGTAGAAGTCGATGAAGAAACCGGAGACTTTACCGTAGAAGTCGGTAAACCTCCAATGGCCGCACTGATCAAGGACGAGCTAGGAATCGCAAGCGGTTCCGGCGAACCTAACAAGAACAAAGTTGCGGACATGAGCTTCGAACAGGTCTGTAAAGTTGCAAGGATGAAAGAATCAGATCTTCTTGCAATGGATCTAAGAGGAGCAGTAAAAGAAGTGATGGGTACAGCTCAGAGCATGGGTATAACTATCGAAGGAGAAGATGCCTACGAAGTACAACAACAAATCGACGAAGGAAAATTCGACGACCGCCTACAAGCGGAAGAAGGAATCTAGAGGTGAAAACAGAAAATGAACTTTGAACAAGCAGTAGAACAAGCTATCGACGACGGCGAAGACAGAAACTTTACAGAAAGCATCGATCTAATCGTCAACTTCAAAGATCTAGATCTTTCCGATCCAGACAACCGTATCAACGAAGATCTGAAGCTTCCTTACCAAGCAGACGAAGAAGTAAAGATCGCGGTAATCGGAGACACACTAGCAAGCCAAGTTGACAACGCAGACAGAGAAGTAAGCGAAGATGAACTAGAAGAGATGTATGAAGATCCTTCACTAGCTAAAGACCTAGCAGAAGAGTTCTCATTCCTTCTAGCAGAAGCACCTCTGATGCCTAAGATCGGTCAACACCTAGGACAGGTATTCGGACCAAGAAACATGATGCCGGATCCAGTCCCTCCAGGAGAAGACCCAACAGAAGACATCGAGTCCCTGAGAAACACAGTAACACTCAGACTCAAAGAAGCTCCACTCCTACAGCTAAAAGTAGGTAACGAAGAACAAGACGTAGACAACGTAAGCAGAAACGCTTCAGCAGTCTACGAATTCGTTGAAAGAGAGCTACCTAACGGACAGAACAACATCAAATCTGTCCTAGTAAAGACAACTATGGGTAAACCAGTAGAGGTGGATAACTAATGGTTCAGCCAGTACCAAAGAAGCTTACACGAGCAGACAAAGAACAGATCGTTGAAGAGCTTCAGAACCAGATCGAGGAAAACCCTGTAATAGGAATCCTTGACATGCAAAGCCTACCTGCAAAACAGCTGCAGGAGATCAAGAAAGAGATGAAAGACTTTGCAAACGTTAGAATGGAAAGAAAGAATCTAATGCAGATCGCATTAGAGAACGCTGAGAAACAGGATATCACAACTCTTGATCCTAATGAAGCTGTACAGCCAGCCTTCATCTTCTCAGAGAAAGATCCTTTCCAGCTCTACTCTCTGATTCAGAGAAACAAGACTTCAGCCGCCGCACAAGGAGGAGAAGTAGCTCCTAACGATATCGAGATACCTGACGGAGATACAGGTATCGGTCCAGGACCTATGCTTGGAAAGCTGCAGGGCGCAGGACTCCAAGTACAGGTAGACGATGGAACTATCCATGTCCAGAACCCAGGAGTAATCATTGAAGAAGGCGAAACTATCGACGCTGACGATGTAGAGATCCTGAACCAGATGGGTATTGAGCCTTTAGAGATTGGTTTAGACTTGAAGATTGCTTACAGCGAAGGAGAGATCTTTACAGCTGGACAGCTTGACATCGATACTGATGAGTACAGAGCAGATGTTGAAGCAGCAGCAAGCGGAGCATTCAACCTTGCAGTCAATGCAGGAGTTGTCAACGCTACAACAGCACCGGCAATTGTTGGAGAAGCAGCACGGAAAGCGAAAAACGTTTCAGTTTCCGAAGGACTTCCAAACAAGGAAACAATCGAGGAATCGATTGGTTATGCAGCATCCAACGCTCGCGGTGTAGACTCACAGCTTGATCTTGAAGCTGTAGAAGAAGACGATGATTCTGAGGAACAGGAAGATAGTTCTGAAGAGTCAGAAGAAGACGAAGAGTAACTTTCTCTTCTCTTTTTCTACTTATTTCTTATTATTTTTACTGAAAAAATTTGTTCGTTTCTAGACTTACGTGAACTACCAATTTTAAGAGGTTCCAGATTAAACGAGTTTTTTATGAATAATTTAGGTCTTACAGGTCTTTTAGTGCTTATAGTTTTAGCATCAGGCTGTATAACCGGTTCCGGAGCCGACGGTTTTGATGAAAACATAGAGTTAAACGTTGAAGATATTGATACTGATGAGACTGCGGGCGAGATACTTGAGTCTTCTTTCCAGACAGCTGAGAGTATAGAGACCTATCAGCTTGAAAGCACAAACAAGATGGCTTTTGATACGTTTCTGATGGGTCTTTCCATAAGTATAGATTCGAAAGGCTACCTTGATTATTCTGAAGAGGTTTCCTACCTGAAAAACAGCGGAGCCTTTGATATCGGAGTATTAGGTATGTCTACAAGTTCAGACTACGAAACCATTAACTATGTTACACATAACCAGACACAGGTTTTGAAAACGCTGGAAGGCGAACAGAACAACTTGACATCTAAAGAGGAAGGTTTTTCGGAGAGCTATCCCTTGAATCTTAGTGTAGGAAGTCTTGAGGATTTAGCTGACCCTGATTCTGTAGAGCTTGAAGGACAAGAAACAGTAAGAAGCACTGATACATACGTCTTATCTACGGATCCTGGTGTAGAAGCTTTAGGAAAGAGTTTTGGAGATGTTTTGGAGTCTTATGGCTCTGGAAGTTTAGCTGATACTGAAAATGATGAGACCGAGGATCTTAGTGAGGATGACAGTATTGAGAAGCTGGAAAGTTATTTGTGGATTGATCAGGAGACCAGAGAACCTGTGAAACATAGTTATCATATTGTGGCTGAGATTGAAGATGAGGATGCTTCAGATGGTTATCTAGAGTTATTTTCAGAGACTTATTATACTGAGTACGGTGAAGATCAGAGCTATACGGTTTCTGAAGAGTTCAGTTAACTGTTTTTTTACTGGTTGAAGGTCTGACGTACTTTTTCAGCCTCTTCCATGATTAACTGTCTTACTTTGGTCTCGTCTTCTTTCTCTAATGCTAGTTTCAAAGCTTTTTTACGGGAGTAAAGTTTTCCTTCAAACTCTTCGATTTTTATTTCACGGTTTTCCAGTTTTATCCTACCGTTTTCTATTACTGCAGTCTCATCTACCAGTGTTTCGAAGTCTTCTTGGTAGCTCATTTTTTGGAGTATCTGATGAAGGTATTTAGGGTATCTTAGTTCGTATACAGAGTCTCTGTTGTAGATTTTGTACGGTACGTCTCCATAGAAGTTTAGGAGCTGTTCAAATCTTTGTATGAGGCCTCGGTCGTTTACTTGGTAGATCGGTGTTCCGTGGGAAAGGTTTACTGAGCTGTTTATTCTTGTTAGAAGTTCCTGGTTTTCTGGCAATGGTATTACAGGGTTTTTTACGGGTTTGCTTCTTCCTTTTCCTTTGTAGGCTTTTACTTCGTCTGCGGCTTCGGTTCCGAAGACTTTTCGTATTATTTCTATTGGTATGTACGAGTTTTTGTTTTTCCAGTTGTATAGTTTGGAGCTAGGGTATTGGAAGGCTTCTGAGAAGTTTTTGATTCCTCCGAACTCGTTTATGCGGTGCCAGAGCTCTTTTTCTCCTTTTTCTGAGAGTTTTACTCTGGTTTCTTCCGGTAGTTCCGAGAACCCTAGACTCATTTGTACTCATTTATGTTTTATGAGCTCTTGGTTTTTAACCATAACATCTAATAAAATACAGATATCTAGAAAGTTCTATGAGTCTAGATACAAAAACCGTTATCAAGAAAGGTACTGAAAGATTTAAGGCCGCCAGTATAGCCGCTATAGCCTTAACATTTGTTGGCTGGCTGCTCTACGATCTCGGCTGGTACAACTTGGTTGGAGGCGGACCGGAAAGCCTTGTAGTTGGAGACAACGTCTTGGCAGGACTACTGTTCTTAACAGGCGGTACGCTTATCTTAGC
The DNA here is from genome assembly GCA_001563905.1 of Nanohaloarchaea archaeon B1-Br10_U2g19. Classification (GTDB taxonomy): domain Archaea; phylum Nanohalarchaeota; class Nanosalinia; order Nanosalinales; family Nanosalinaceae; genus B1-Br10-U2g19. The sequence goes on along the minus strand of LKMO01000004.1, from coordinate 8,101 downwards.
TACATGCGGAGCTATCGTAAGACAGTACAGATCAGATACAACATTTTTGGACGCTCTAAGTTATGAAGGACCTAAGAAAACTTTTTACAGCTCTCTTGCTTTCGGTTCAGCAGTCTTGATCTATCTTTTTGTTACTTTGTATTTTGATGTTTCAGATCTTCTGGCCTACTTACTCGTAGTTCTCCCTGTTTTAGCGGGTACTCACCAGTTTCATAGGCTGAAGGATAACACGTCTAGAAACAAGGACTGGATTGTGCCTAAGGTTAGAAGGAACCGGGAAGAGTTGAAGCCTGTAGCTCTAAGATTTCTGGGACTACTGGTTCTAACAGGCTTCTTCATCAGTTTTGTTGTTTTACTTGTTGCCGATCCTCTGACAAGATTTCTGGTTGAGAACGGTTTGTATACTGTTCTTACTGTCTGGGGCATGTATGTTGTTGTAGAGGTTCTGGACCAACTAGACTGATTTGTACTCAGTTATGTAACTACTTTATTTAAGGTTTGTACAGAAACTCACATACATTGAGGTTAAACCAACATGGAACTAGTATACGCAGCACTAACACTACACGAAGCAGGAAAAGAAGTTAACGAAGAAAACCTACAAAGCATCGTCGACGCAGCAAATCTAGACGTCGAAGACTCAGAAATCAAAGCACTCGTCGCAGCACTAGAAGACGTAGACATCGAAGAAGCAATGGAAACAGCAGTCGCAACAGGCGGCGCAGCAGCACCAGCAGCAGACTCAGGAAGCGAAGAAGCTGAAGATGAAGAAGAAGATGAAGAAGACGAAGAAGACGACGCTGACGAAGACGAAGCAGCAGAAGGATTAGGCGATTTATTCTAAAAACTTCCTACTCTTACATATCTTTTCTCTTTTTATTATCCGACTTCCACATTTTCTCCAGATATAACATGCTTCAAAGAACTAATACCTAATTAAACACTTCTCTATAACCCTTACAAGCGCATTGAAAACATACTAACCCATCAAAACAGTTTTATCAAGTTAAATCAGCCGATAAAACCTGTTTTCAGCTGTCGACCCCCTAAACTATTTTTAAGTACTCGTTACAAAGAGTGTTTTATGGCTTTAGACGCAGGAGACCTTGTCCGATCAGTTTTCGATAAGGTCACCTCTGATATAGGACTGAAGCTTATAGCAGCATTCTTCGTACTCCAGCTACTTAATATAGGATCAAGTTACTCCTTCGAAGTTGGAGGACCAGCAGCCGCTATAGGAGCAGTAGTATCACTTGCAGCAGCAGTCGCAGGAATACTGTTGATGATAGGTTCATTCCGTGCTTTAGATACAGGAGAACTCGAGAAACAACAGTTTACAGACAATATTATCTGGCCTTTCCTAAGACTTGTTGGAGCTAACATTGTGACTACAGTATTTGTTGTAGTTGCACTTATACCTGCTTCACTTATCGCCTTACTAACTGTAGGCGGTGCAGGAGTAGGAGTTACACTAGGATCTACTGCTTTAACAGTAGTAGTCGGTTTACTAGGTGCGTTACTAGGGATTGGTTCTCTAGTATTTGTTGCCTACGCAGTACTGGCATTGATTACAGCTCTGCCAGAGATTGCTGTAAACGATTCAAGACTGTTTGAAGCTTTAGACAATAGCGTTCAAAGATCAAGTGGAGAGAAGCTTAGAATGTTTATCTCGCTTGTACCTGTAGTACTTCTTTACTTGCTTGTACTACCGGTTTCAGCTGTAGCAGCAGTTACACCAGAAGCATCAGTAGTTGTTTCACCGCTGATCGCGGTCTTAAGCGCTGCAACAACAGTCGTTCTCTACACTACGCTTGTAGAGTTCAATCAGAGGCTTTAAAACGAAAAAAGTTATTTTTCAAACCCTATTTTTCTTTTTATTTTTAAGAAGGTCAAAGAGTTAAATTACTGAAAATGTAAACACTGTTCTATGGAGCTTACTATCCTTCTTGTCGTCGGTACTTTAGCCGCCGCAGTAATAATGTTTTCAACATTCAAAATCGTTAGACCTGACCAGAGAGCAGTAGTTGAACGGTTCGGAGAGTACCATAAGTACTGTGAACCAGGTATACATTTCCTAGTGCCGTGGATGGACAGAATGTACAAAAGAAACGTTACAGAACAGATGAAGAACGTTCAGCCAAGCGACATGATAACAAGAGAAAACCTGAACGCCAACGTCGACCTGGATGTTTATTACCAGGTAAGACCTAATGAAGAAGACGTCAAAAAAAGTTTTTACAACGTTGACGACTACGAAAAACAGATTACACGTCTAGCTCAGACCACGGCAAGAAACGTTATCGGTACAAAACAGTTCGAAGAGGTAAACAGTGAGAGACAGAAGATTAACAAGACTCTTCACAACGAGCTTGAGGAAGATACTGATGCCTGGGGAATCGATGTTGTACGTGTAGAGATGAAAGAGATTACTCCTCCAAGCGATGTACAGGAATCAATGAACGAAATACTTAAGGCAGAGAACCGTAAAGATGCGGCACAAGACGATGCTAAAGCTACAGAGATCGAAGCCCGTGGAAACAAGAAGGCGGCGATTGAAGAAGCAGAAGGAATGAAGAAAGCCGCAGTCTTAGAGGCTGAAGGAGATGCAAAAGCTATAGAGTTAAGAGCTACAGCAGAAGCAAACGAAATACAACTGGTTAACACTGCTTTACGTCAACACTTCAAAGGTGAAGCACAAGAACACAAGAAACTGGAAACAGTTCAGAACTCGCTGCGTAACGGCTCAAAATATATTGTAGACACTGAAAAAGACTTGACAACCGTTTTATCCGAGGTCGGAGGTATCACACCTATCGACAGTCAGGACTTCGAAGAGCCTGAAGAAGGACTTGATCTTGATATAGCAGACAAGGTGAAGGATGCAAGCGAGAAACTGAAAGACCAGTAAAAAAATACTTTTTCTCTTACCTTTTTACTTTGATTCTAAGAGTCCTATAATTATAAACCGGATTAAAGCGTATGTGATAAAAAAATTCTCCGAAAAACAAGTTTTTGTATGAGCTCCTTGGGAGAACTGAAAAAACAGATTAAGGAAGAAGCCTCAAGCAAACCGGAAAAGTTTTTTGCTACAGACGTACTTAGAGAGAAAGGTTTCTCCCGTGGACAGTGTGAGAACTGTGGGATGTACTACTGGAGCTTTAACGAGAGAACTGTCTGTGGTGAACCGGAGTGTGGTGACGGCTACACCTTCATTAATAACTCTCCAACTGAGGAAGAGTTCTCCTATATTGAGGCCTGGGAGACGTTTAGAGATCATATGACTTCTCGGGGCTACGAAGCTATTGACCGTTATCCTGTTGTGGCTCGTTGGAGGGATGATGTAGAGTTTGTAGGAGGTTCAATCTACAACTTCCAGCCTTACGTTGTTTCAGGCGAGGAAGAGCCTCCAGCACCAGAGCTTATTGTTCCACAACCGTCTTTGCGTTTTAACGATGTTGATAATACCGGTATAACCGGGAGACATTACGTACTACACAATCACGTGGGTCAGACCTGTTTCCGTGAAGGAGACGAGTACGACCAGGACCGTTACTTCAGAGATATGTTCGAGTTCGCTGTAGACGTTCTAGGTATTCCTAAGGAGAAGCTTATTCTCCACGAGGATTCATGGGGTGGAGGCGGAAACCTTGGAGCATGTATGGAGTTTTTCGTTGACGGACTTGAGTTATGGAACCAGGTATACATGTTTTACGAGCAGACACCGGAAGGCTATGAAGAGCTTGACCTGAAAGTCTTGGATATGGGTATGGGTCAGGAAAGAGTGGCTTGGATCAGCCAGGGAACCGAGACAAGCTATGAATGTGTGATGCCTTACGTCCTTGAGAACATGAAGAAGGAGATCGGTGTAGATGTTGACCAGGAAGTCTGGGAGAAGTTTCTACCTTACTCAAGCGAATTAAACGTTGATGAGGTTGATGATATTGATGAGAAATGGCGTGAAATCGCTGAAGAAATCGGTGTCGATGTTGACGAGTTGAAAGATGAGATTAAACCGGCTGCAGCACTTTACAGTGTTGCTGAACATACAAGAGCACTGTTGTTTGCTTTAGCCGACGGCAAAATCCCTTCAAACACGGGTGGAGGCCACAACCTTAGACTGGTTTACCGGAGGAGTAAAGACTTTTTAGAACGTTACAACTGGGACTTAGACTTAGAAGATGTTGCAGAGTGGCATGCAGAAGAGTTAGAGCCTATGTTCCCAGAACTGAAACAGAAACTGCCGGAAGTTAAAAAAATACTGAATGTAGAGGCTGAAAAGTATGAGAAAGCACGTCAAAACGCTTTAAACAAACTAGAAAAACTTGATAGCCAGCCTTCACTGAATCAAATGGTTGAACTGTATGAAAGCCACGGTGTAAGCCCTGAAATGATGGAAGAACACGGCTTCACTGTTCCTGAGGACTTCTATGCGCAGGTCGCAGAAGAAGATGAAACAGTTCAACAAGTAGAGGAAAAGTTTGAGCTGGAAGATGTTCCGGAGACAGAACTACTTTACTACAAGGACGAAGATCTTTTCGAAACCAGTGCTACAGTGGTAAAGGTTTTAGACGACTGGATTGCCTTGGATAGAACCGTGTTTTATCCGGAAGGCGGAGGCCAAAGCTACGACACCGGTTTCATCGACGGCTTCGAAGTCGTAGAGACCCAGAAACAGGACAACATAGTCCTACACCACGTACCCGAACACTCCTTGAGTGAAGGAGAGAAGGTCAGTATAGAGCTGGACGGTGTTAGACGTTACCGTTTAATGCAGCACCATACCGCAACCCACCTAGTTAACGGAGCTGTAAAACAGAAGTTCGGAAACCATATCTGGCAGGCCGGATCGAACAAAGAGCCTGAGAAAGCCCGCCTAGACGTTACACATTACGATAATATTACACGGGACGAGCTTGACGATATCGAGGAAAAGGTTAGGAAGAAGATACTTGAGAACCTTGAAGTCTCTAAAGAAGTAGTTTCGAAAAGTGAAGCACAGGAAAAACACGGCTTCAGGATCTACCAGGGAGGCGCACCACCCGGAAACAGTATTAGAATTGTTAGTATAGAGGACTTTGATATCGAGGCGTGTGGAGGAACACATGTCCAGTCAACCGAAGAGGTTGAAGAGTTTGTAGTAACCGGTTCAACAAAGGTTCAGGACGGAGTAATCCGTCTAGAGTATAAAGCCGGAGAACCAGCATACGAGTACGTTGAAAGTATACGTGAACGTGTAGAAACGGTTTCAGACCGGTTAAATGCGGAGAGTCCGGACAACCATAGAATAGCTGAGAGAAAGCTTACAGCTATTTTCTCAGTCGAACCTGATCATTTAGAGAATACTTTAGACAAGTTCCTAGAAGACTTAGACGTTTTACATCATAAGATTAGAAAGCTGTCTGATTATCTCGGCGAGGATATCGATGTGGCGCGGGTTGAAGGCGAAACTGTTGTTGAGAAAGCCGAAAGTATCTTCGAAACACGTAAGAAACGTGAGAAACAGTTGGAAGGACTTGAAAACGATATAGAAAAACATGTACGTGGACAGATAGAAGACCGTATAGTCGAAGAAGAGGTTCCTACCCAGAACATTGGTTTACTGATACAGGTTTCACGTAAGCTAGCGAAAGACTTCCAGGCCTCTGTAACACTTATCGGCGAGGAAGGTGCTGTATCGGCTTCGTTCCATGAAGACTATAGTGCAGCAGAGAACTTGGAAAAGTACTCCTCAAACGTTCAGGGCGGTGACGAGTTCGCTAAAGCATTCGATATCTAACGAACAAAAAGCCAAACGGTTTATATACTGGTTGAAGTATGTTTTTCTGTGAGCTTTAGAGACAACGTTCCGGCAGTCTTAACTGAAAAACCTTTACTAACAGGCTTCGGTTTAGTAGCCGTATTAGTTTTAGCCGGGCTTTTTATCTCAAGTCAGCAGCTAGGTGATTACGGCGCAGAGTTCGGCGCAGAAGATAGACAGGCTGCAGAAATGTTTGAAGAAGATCTAACTGATTCAGATAGTTTTGAGATCCGTACAGGCTCTGTAGATATTGAGTTAGAGAACGCTTCAGAAGAAATTTCTACTTTAAAGAGCGAGCTCGGACTGTTTAACGGCAGTGTTGTTAACGAGGAACGTTCTGAAACCGACAGGTATATCCGTTATAACATGGCTGTAGAGGTTGAGAGCAGCGAGTTTGAAAGCTTTGTAGAATGGCTTGAAGACGAATATGAAGTTGAGTCGACACGTCTAAACTATGAGACTGTTGATGCCGAACGCGAAAGTAACGAGGTAAAAATTCTTTTAGATGCTTTAGATACTTATGATGAGATGTTGGAGAACGTTACCGGCTCCGATATGAGTTCTGAACAGGTTAGACTTGTTTCAGAGATTACTTCTGAGAAAACAGGTATTGCCTCCGAGCTAAACAATCTTGGTTATAGGCTTGGAGAGTTAGAGGATCGTGAACAGTTTTCAAAAGTTGAAATAAGTTTTGAACAGGAGAAAGATGTAGAGTTAACTCCTGAAGACTTTAGAGGAGATGTTAGACAGGAAGTAAGAAATAGTGTTGATAGCTTAGCAGATAAAACTGCTAGTTTAGTTGCCTTACCTATAACTCTTGTTTCATGGTTTATCGTGGCCGTAACCTATATTATAATTGGTTTGGTGCTTGCTGTGCCTCTAGTCCTGGCTATCAAGCTTTTGAAAAAACTGGTTATACGGCTAGATCTTTTAGAGTAAATTAGAGGTCTTGGTCGTCGTAACGGTTTTCACAGCCTTGTGGCCGGAAAACTAGTCTGTCTCCTGTTGCATCTACTTCAAGTGTTTCGGCTCCTTCAAAGCTTTCAAGTGTGTAGCCTGTTCTTGTTTCTCCTTCGAACACTTCAAGTACTACGTCTTCCGGACTGCTGGTTACTCTTACTTCTGCTTCTACACTGTTTTCTGTCTGTTCAGCCTCGGTTATCAGGAAGCCGGAGTCTAAATCGCAGTCTTCACGGGGTTCGTCCCAGTCTGTTGTGGACAAAGGATTTCCTAAGTGTTCGTCTATATCAGTGTTTCCAAGTACTGTGTAGCCTCCGCCAACTAAACCGATTACAAGAAGTACTAGAACCGGTTTAACTGGCATATGTGCTTTGTTCAGGCTTTGTTCAAGTTTTTTCTCTCGTTTCAGAACTACTTCTTCTATCTTCTCAGGCTTGGACTTACTGCTTTCTTCTCTGGTTGTCTTTTCTTGGACTTCTTCTTTCTCTTCTTCTTTTTCTGGCGTCAGATCTATTCCTTTATCTTCCTTCTTTTCATGTTCAGAATGTTTTTTAGAAGACTCAGTATGTATTTCAGACTCCTGTTTAGATTCAGGTTCCGACTCCGGTTCGGATTCCTGCTCCGGGTTCTTGGCAGGCTCGTTTCTTTCTTTTAGAACTCTATCAACTATCTCTGGATCTCTACCGGTGTTGTTCAAGCTTTCTCTGACTCGTTCCGGGTCTACACCACTGTCCAGTTTGTTTTCAACCCAGGTCTTGAGTCTAAGATTCTCCGTCATAACCTATATTCTAGTTTTGGTTAAAAGGTAAATAAAAAAAGAACTAATTTTTTAGAGGCACTGCTGTGCGGCACCGTCTAACGTGTTGAACGAGTTACAGATCTCCTGGACCATTCTATCAGTTGTTATCTGTGTTATTGGTTGTGGCATTGCTTCTTGGTTGCCTCCGACAACTATAACGGTTGGATAGTCTGTTACTCCGTAGGCTGTATCGAGCTGTGAGTCTGAACTGTTCTCCAGTCCTACATAGACCCGGTTTTCGAACTGTTCCGGTAAAGGCTCCAAAGTCTCTTCTAAAGCTTGTTGGTCCTCTTCTGTCTCGTAAATCCCGTTCAGAAACACTACATCATGTTCAAAAGCAGTGTAGAACATCTCTTCGGGTGACCGCTGGAATCCTTCCGGATTGAAGTTGGACTCCGGTAGCTCCACATTTACATCGTCAGGTCCCTGCGCCGGCTGTGTATCAACCATTCCTGAAAAGCTTGAGATACCTCCTAGGAAGAAACCCATCGATGTAAACAGTCCTACTGCTAGTACGCCGTACTGTTTTAATGTTGGCATACCTT
>LKMO01000027.1 GCA_001563905.1 Nanohaloarchaea archaeon B1-Br10_U2g19 | reverse complement strand
GTTCTAGAAGACCTCGATATAGAGATGACTGAGGAAGAGCTCGAAGCTATAACCTTAGAACATCTGAAAGAGTTAAGAGATGAGAAACAGAGACGGGACCAGCTTATCGACGAACTAACAGACGAAGACTTCGATGAAGAAGACCTGAAATCTGCTACAACTGAAGACCTGGAAAAGATAAAGGACAGTATCTCCGACAAAGAAGACGAAGAAGAAACTGAAGAAGAGGAAGAAGAAAAGGACGAGGACGAGATACGAGAAGAAGCAGAAGAAGATCTCGAAATGCTTATGGGAGCCGTAAAATCCCAGGACAACAACGAAAACAGTAAAGACCGTTTCAAAGACTTGAAAGAGTTCCAGTCAAAGATCAAAAATGTTTTCAGCCGCGGAAACGATGAAGAAGAAGGCGAAGAAGAAACCAAGAGCAAAGGAATGACCAAAGAAAACGTCTTAGACATTCTTGGAACCTATGAAGAAATGAGTGACAAAGAAGCCGCTATAAAAACAGCGCATATTATGAAAGGCTACCTAGAGTACAAAGAGAATATTGACAGAGAAATGACATACAAAGAGCTGGCTGACAACCTAGAAGGGACTGACGGTGAAAACTTAGAGATAGTACTAGACTTCTTTAGAAAGATGAACGTAGGACAGTACACCGGAAACATGGAGGATATAGACGTTGAAAGAACTATAGAAGCATCTAAACAAACTGTTGAAGAACTAGGATAAGAACTCTTATGTACCCTGATAAATACTACGAGGACTTAGAAAGCTCAAACCGGCGAAGCATACTTTTCTCCGACCTAGGTATCATAACGATCTTCCTAACGTTTTTCCTTGTAGGCGGACAGGTAATACATGAACTAGGACATCTAGCCGTTCTTAACTGGTACGGCTGTATAAGCAGTATGGACACAGGATTCACATTTCTCAACGGTTTCTACGCCTCCATACAGCCTTTATGTACACTGACAGATCCGCAGCTACTTCTTTTCTACGGTTCAGGTTATCTTCTAACCCTGGCTTTCGGTATAGGCTTGAATATTGCGGGCTTAAGAAGAAAGACCGATAGAAACAGTTACTTTCTTTCCGCTGCAGGTACAGGCGCACTACTATCAATTCTTCTAACACTGGGAAGTTACGGAGATATAGAGCTTTTCCTAAACGTTCTAGGAGTCAACGGATTCTACAGTGCTGTAGTAAAAGTCTTCCTTATACTTGGTGTCTTAGGTGCAAGCCTCAACAATATAGGAATGCTTTTAGAACGGGAGGAGAGACGTTCCAACTAAGCCATAGTAATGGGCTACCAGGTAGATCACGATAAAGGTCTGGCCTATTATCAAAAGTATAAACGGTAGGTTGACAACAGTAGTATTCAGGTCGTATTTCTTTCTCATAACCGCGTAAGCAACCAGTACCAGTGTCCAAGAAATTGCAACTATTGGAACTTCCTGTTCACGTGGAAGTAAACCTTCCTCAGGAACAACAGTAACTTCTATATCAGAGAAGCTGTATGCTCCATCCTCAGAAGAAACAATAAGTGTAGTATCACAGTCTCCCGTGTTGTCCGATGCATTGAACTGTATATCAAGTGATGCCGTATCGTTTATATCCATGAAATCCGTTCCTGTAACATTAGCTGTTCCACACGAATCCATGTTCTGTAACCGTCCCTCAACATTAGTCAAATTAATATCTCCAACGTTTTCAACAAGTATAGGTATATCCATACTCTCTTCCTCCTCTAAAGTAACTGTTTCAGGAGCCTCTATAATCTCTATAAACGGTGTGATCTCAGCCTCCTCAACATCTAAGTTAAAGTAATCTATATCCATTATAACCTCGCCATCATCCGCAGTAACCGGTATCGTATACATACCGGGTTCAGCATCTATAGGTGGCTGAACAAATACCTCTCTCTCCAAAGTTTCATTAGGCTCAATAACTCCAATATCCGCGGTTTCAACCTCCCAGTCCGGATTAGTCTCATCAATCAACGGATCAAGCTCAAAGTCCTCCACAGGCTCGTCCGCAAAGTTTTCAACCTCTAAAGCCGCAGGCGCAAACTGGCCTTGAACCGCGTCATACGTCTGGTTAACCGGGTTTATCTCGATCTCTAGACGTGGATCCGGATCAGGCTCAGGCTCTGGTTCAGGCTCCGGTGTCTGTCCTGGAGCATCAGAGTCTCCTTCCTGTGGGTCGGCGTCCTGCTCCTCATCTACATCAGTGTCTAGTTCTGCTTCTCTTTCCAAAGCTTCAACTATTGCGTCAACATCTAGCTGTCCGTCTTCAGTATCGTTTATATCGGTGTCTAGCTCTCCGGTCTCGTTAAGTCTTTCAATTAAAGCATCAACATCTAGTTCGAAGTCAGTATCATCTTCATCAGCTACTTCATCAGGTTCATCGCCGTCAGCCTCTAAATCGATTATCTCAAAATCTTCTTCTTCAGAGATGTTTCCGTCAGTATCTTCCGTTATGGTTCCGTTTTCATCCTCTATACTGCCGCTACATACAAAGTCGGCTACAGCCTCCGCAGTATAGTTACCTGGACTGAAAGGTCCTGCTGCCACATACTTTATCAGAAAGTTTTCAAACTGTGTATTATTCTCGTCCTGAGTCTCCGTCGGTAGTTCTGAGGTAAACGTGTAGTTGCTTGGCTGACTGTCTAAAGGCATCGGTCTGAACGAACCGTTTTCATCATCTACATCAGGGTGAAGCGTTGGGTCGTCTTTAGGATAGATTGAAAGATTGAAGAACAGCTCTACATCTTCGTTACCTGTATTAGAGATTGTTCCTGAAAAGAAGTCTGTATCATTATGACCTAGTATACCTGAGTCGTAGTATCCTACACTGTCATAAACCGGGAAGCTGAGACCACACTGGTTTGATACCGAGACACTGATATCTGTATCGTTCTCGTTACCCATTACGAAAGGTGAGAACAAGATTAAAACTGTTAAACCGGCTAAAAAACTTAGTTTAAAGCCTTCAAGTACTTCAGATACTTTAATCGGTTTATGCCACCCTGTACAAGTATGTTAGTGAGAGCAGAAGCCCGAAAAGTAAGACATATGTAACGGTATCGACCTGTGACTCTTCCGAGTCTTCAAGGCTCTGTCCTGTCTGGTTCTCGTTTTGTTGTACCTGGTTTTCATTCCTAGTTTCTGTTTCGTCTTGCTCAGTGTTAAACTCTTCCTCATCACTGGCTTCCTGATCTGTTTCTTCTTCAGAATCTTCCGGTTCCTCGGATTCTTGACCGGTTACTCCTTCCCAAAAACTGGTTTCCGGCTCTTCATCCCTTTCCTCGGGAACTAGAGACGGCTCTATCTCCAGCTCAAGCCAGTGTTCCTGTATGTACACTGTTTCCTGGGTTCCTTCAGACTGGTTAACTGTAGAGGCTTGAACTGTTACAGGGAACTCTATCTGGTTTGACTCCCGGTATCTGCTGGCCTCCAAGACCAGCTCTACTTCCTTGACTTCCGCATATCTTCCATCTCCTAGGTAGATACTTCCAGAGCTTTTAGGACTGCTTGTTACTTCTGTACCATTCATCTCAAAACTGGTTTCATCAAAAGTAACGTTGTAGTTTTCAGATTCCTCATAGTCTAGCTCCACTTCTACGGTTTCATTACCCGGGTTTGCCAGGCCTATACTGTATGTTGCGTTAAGGTCTTCTGAAAACTTGTCTGTCTCAAAAGTAAATGATCCGAAAGCAGTTGCAGCCGCGTTTGATACAAGGAAAACGGTTACAAGTAGTATCACGGTTTTTCTAATAATGTTTTCACCTTGTAGAGTTAGCTTTGAAAGTCATCGTACCGTTGTACTCTCCTCTAAGTATCCCTGTCGGCACATCCATCCAGAAATAGTTTGTTAAAACTGTTCCGGGACTTATACTTGTTCTTATTCTTTGAAAACTGTTTGAAAGACTTTCTGCTGTTGAAACATCGTTTTCAAACGACTGACTCATGTTTTCCGATGGGATATTATAGTTTTCATCCTCTTCATGCTGTAGATCTGTAGCCTTAATCCATAATTCGTCTATAGCGTTTCCGTCTTCTCCTACAGTAATATTGTACATCATATCTTCGTTTCCTTCAGCCGGTCTCTCATCTTCTCCTGGATCCAGTACACCGAAATCGACTACATCCCACTCCAGATCCATCAGAAGCACGATATTGATCTGTACAAGTCTTTCCTCCGAACTCTCATCCTCTATATCTTCAAAGCTGGAAGAAGACTCTATATCCAGTAAATGGTAAGACTCGGTTTCACCGGTAGCGTTTACACTCCATTCCACATCGCATTCTTCTTCGAAGCCTAAACTACATTCAATACTGTTTGAACCGTCGGTATGGAACGGTTCACCTTCATTTTCAGGTATAACTGTGTCGGGGCTTTCTGTCTCGTTGTAACGCGGTAAGGACTCGACCTCACCACACTCTCCTTCTATACATGATACTGTTCCGTTTAAAGTAAACAGTTTGTCCGCCGGTAAAGTAGTATCGTCGACAGGCTGATCAATATCAACGTCTAGAAATCCTAGTTTAGTTATATCGAGTTCATGGTCGTCACGGCTTCCTGCAAACTCATCTTCGGATAAGAACTGTTCGCTTGTAACGTTTACAAGGAACTCTTGGTCGTAAAACTCGGGTTCATCGACATTGTTCTCTATTATGTACTGGGCGTTCATCTCTTCATTGGTATCTAAGACTCCTCCCTGGCTTGTATCCCAGTTTACTCTGTTTTCTTCAAAGTTTCCGCCCTCAAAGTCTTCACCGTCAATACGGTACCATATCCTTTCAGTACTCCAAGTACTGTCTACGTTGTCGTGGTAGAGTTCATCTTCCTCCTCTATCTCCCAGTCCTCTTCTCCATCGTTAACCAGTGTGAAGTCGAACCGGTACTGTCTCTGTTCGTCTTGCTGTTCAAGTTCAAACGTTTTGTTAAGTCCTTCATCAACTAGTTCGCCTCCAGTACTTCTCTCCTCTTCATCAAGATCCGTTACATCGTATATCTGTAACTCGGTGACGTTAGGCAGTGGTCCGTCTTCCGAACCAAATGTTTCTGCAGAGACAGTTGTAAGTAAGAGTAGAGATGTTGCCATTATAATTAGAATACCTAAGGTTTTACGTAGTTTGTATGCGTTACTCATGACTAGAGGCCTTATCTAAGGATTAGTTTTCTTTAGCTTAATAACTTAAGCCAGTACTAGATAAAGACAACTGATACACCGGCTACGATACCTACTATACTTGTAACTACGAGCCACTGATGCATTTCTTTAGTATCTTCCAGGTCTTCTTCTGTCTCTTCTAACCTTTCTAATGCCTGGTCGGCATCCACAAATCCTTCTGCAACCATAGCTATCTGCTGGTCAATATTGCTTCCTTGGATATCTCCCAATGAGTTTATAGCGCTCTGGAAATCACTGTCTGAAAGTATGTTGCTTGAGGTCTCTAGCTCCTGGTTCGACTGCTCTAACTGTTCAAGACTAGAGTCTAAAACGTATACAGAGTGGACTGAGACAACTAAAAGCATTGTAGATGCTATAACCATTATCTTCCCAAGCTCTACCCTGTCCAAGTTGTATCTATTCGGAAGAGTCTTCAGAAATCTTTTGAGCTCTCCACGGCTTGAAGGTATTTTCTGCTTGAGAGTTTTGACATCCATATACATCTAGAGTTGTTGTTCCTCTAGTTTAAAACTGTTCTATCAAACCTTGTTTAAAGATTCACAGCTTAAAGCTTGTTTATGGTAAAAGTTTGGATGGTATTCGAGGCTCTTGGCGTAGAAGAAGACGCTGTAGAAGACTCTCTAGAACAACATGTAGACGCATTCAAGTCTGAAGACGGAGTCGAAATATTAGAGATGGAAAGAGACGACGTAACAGAGATGGAGAACCCTAGAGAAGATATAGATAAAGGCTATTCCTACGTTATAGAGGTACGTGCAGATTTCAACAAGTTTGAGAAAGTTGTAAGATCAGTTATCAACTACGGACCAACCTATGTACAGGTAGAAGAACCTGATCTATACGATCTTAAGCTTGGAGAAGCTCAGAACGTCTTACAGAACGTTGCAACCACTATGCATCAGTACGCAGAGATGGGAGCCGGCGGAGTACTTATATCAAGAAAAGCTGAAGAGGACGGATAACGTATTTATTGGTATAACTCGGTAAAAAATCTATGAAGAAGTTTTCCGCTGCGATTTTACTATTATTTCTTGTTTCTTCAGCCGCAGCTACAAATATTGAGAGCGAGACCGTCACAGTAGACCTGGATGAATCCACGGTTGAAGCAGAAGTTGTTGTAACAGAATTGACGCAGACAGTTTTTACTTATATTACAGCTTATCCTAAAGAAGACGTAAACGTAGAGATTAATGGAGAGCCACAAGAATGCGAGCTGAACACGCTCTCCATAGGTTCAGAGATAAGATGTCATACCGATGAAAGAGAGAACTTTACTGTAAACGTCAAGTTCACGACAGACGATATAGTAACGCCTATAGATGAGGCTCAAATGTTCCAGTACACCTACTCGGTCTACAGACCAACAGATGAGTACAACTTCAAAGTTATC